>NZ_JBFAKS010000021.1:0-153239 GCF_040655855.1 Kribbella sp. NPDC050281
CCCCAGGTCCTGGTCACGCCCGAGTCGATCTCGGTCGAGGACCTGGTCTGGTTCGGCCGCCACCCCCACCGCACCTCCCTCAAGGTCCCCAGCCAAACCGACAAAGACACCGTCGAATGGGCCATGGACGTCACCAGCACCGCCGAACTACGCCACCAACACGTCGACCAACTGTCCGGCGGCCAACGCCAACGCGTCTGGATCGCGCTCTGCCTCGCCCAAGGCACCGACCTCATCCTGCTCGACGAACCCACCACCTACCTCGACGTCGCCTACCAACTCGAGGTGCTCGACCTGTTGCACCAGCTCAACCAGGAGCAAGGCAAAACGGTGGCGATGGTGCTGCACGACTTCAACATGGCCGCCGAATACGCCGACCACGTGTTCGTGATGAAATCCGGCAGCCTCGTCACCCAAGGCACCCCCGAAGACGTCTTCACCTGCGACACCATCCGGGAGGTGTTCGGGGTGGAGTCCAAGGTCGTGCCTCACCCGGTCAGTGGTAAACCGATGTGTATCCCGCTGCGAGCCGGCCTCCGGGCCCAGCTCTCAGTCGCAACCGGATAAGGAGTACTGCATGACGTTGAGCCCCGCGGAAGCGGCCGAGCGGTCGGAACGGGTCGCACCGAAGCTGCGTGAGCACCTGCCGCTCACGCCGGTCGTCCGCTTCGGTGCGTTCAGTGACGAGCTCGGCGCCGAGGTGCTGGTGAAGTCCGAGCACCTCCAGCGCACCGGCTCGTTCAAGGCACGCGGTTCGATGGCGAAGATCCTGACGCTGACCGACGAGCAGCGCCAGGCCGGTGTGGTGACCGCCTCGACCGGGAACCATGGACTCGGTGTCGGCAACGCGCTCGCGACCCTCGGCGGGCACGGCATCGTCTACCTGCCGGAGAACGCGTCGCCGAGCAAGGTGGCCGCGCTGCGCCGGCTCGGCCTGGAACTACGGGCTGAGGGCAATGATTCGGGTGTGCTCGAGCCGAAGGCCCGGGCCTATGCGGACGAACACGGCCTGACCTACGTGCCGCCGTACAACGACCCGGACATCATCGCCGGGCAGGGCACGGTCGCCGTGGAGATCCTCGAGCAGCTCGGCGGCGAACCGCTCGACGCGGTGGTGGTCGCGGTCGGTGGCGGCGGACTGATCAGCGGCGTTGCGTCGGTGCTCAAGAAGCACCTGCCCGGCATCCGTGTGTACGGCGCCTCGCCGGTCCGCGACGACGCGATGGCGGCGTCGGTCCGAGCTGGCGAGATCATCCAGGTCGACGCCCAGGCGACGCTCTCGGACGGTACGGCGGGCAGCGTCGAACCAGGCAGCATCACGTTCGAGCTGTGCCGCGAGCTGGTCGACGACTGGGTGCTGGTCAGTGAGGACGCGATCAGCGCCGCGCTGCGGATGGTGATCGACACCGAGCACCAGTTGATCGAAGGCTCCGCCGCGATGGCCTTCGCCGCCACGCGCGCGCGGCGGACCGAACTCGAGGGCAAGCGCGTCGCTGTGGTGTCCTGCGGCGGCAACATCTCCGCGTCCACGCTGGTGGCCGCGCTGGCCTGACCCTCTCGGTCGATGCACCCGAGGTGACTCCCTGATCACCTCGGGTGCTTCGGCATGCCCGCGGCCGGGTGCGGCCCGACGTACGAGACGTTCCGTTGACACTTCCGGATCTGTGTAACTATCGTTTCGTGCAACAGATGTTGCAACTGACAGAGGGATGGTGAGAGATGGACGCGGCAACGTGGGGGTTGATCGTCGCGACGTTCGTCGCGTGTTTCGTGGAGATGGTGGAAGCCACCACGATCGTCATGGCGATGGGCTACACGCGGAGCTGGAAGTCGGCGCTGGTCGGTACGTTCGCGGCGCTCGGTGCGCTCGCGGTGGTCACCGTGGCGGCCGGCTACGCGCTGGCGAACTGGCTGCCGGAATCGGCGCTGCAGCTGGCGATCGGCGGTCTGCTGCTGATCTTCGGCCTGCAGTGGTTGCGCAAGGCGATCCTCAGATCGTCCGGGCGTAAGGCGGTCCACGACGAGGACGCGATCTACCGCGAGGAGGTCGAGGCGGCGAAGGCGGCCGGTGAGAGCAAGGGCGGCCTGGACCTGTTCGCCTTCATGGTCTCGTTCAAGGGCGTCTTCCTGGAGGGCATGGAGGTCGTGTTCATCGTGCTCACCTTCGGCCTGAACGCGGACAACATCCCCGGCGCCAGCCTGGGTGCGGCCGCGGCCGTGGTCATCGTGCTCGGCATCGCGATCGCGCTGCGCCGGCCACTGTCGATGATCAACGAGAACCTGCTCAAGTACGGCGTCGGCCTGCTGCTCGCGTCGTTCGGGACCTACTGGGCGGTCGAGGGCATCGGCATCTTCCGCGACGGCCGCGAGAGCCTCGACTGGCCGGGCCACGACCTGATGATCCTGGTCCTGCTGGCCGCGTGGCTGCTGCTCAGCCGGATCTTCGTGAGCGTGCTGCGCAAGCCCGCCGTACCGGCGCCGGTCGTGGCCGGCGACATCCCTGTGGAGGTGAAGAAATGAAGTTCCTCAAGGCGTTCGGCCAGTTCTGGTACGACTTCATCATCGGTGACGACTGGAAGATCGCGGTCGCCGTGGTGCTGTCCCTCGTCGTCCTGTTCGCCGCGATGACCGCCGGACTGTTCGGTGACACCGGACTGACCCTGCTCGGCGGCGCACTGATCGTCGTCGCGTTCAGCATCAGCCTGGCCATCGACGTACGACCGAAGAAGCGCTGAAAACCCAAGCCCTGTTGACGATCGGCCCCGGCCGCGCCTGTGCGCGACCGGGGCCGCCGTACGTCCGGCATCAAGCCTCTGTAGCAATCACAACATCTATTCAAAATCTCGTAGCATCTGCTACGGTGAGGTCGAGGCGCCGATCCATCCGTCCCCGAACCGGAGGTCCGACCGTGACTCCTTCCCAACCTGAGCAGGTGATCGCGCCGTGATGCGCGACACCGCCGAGACCGTGCTGGCCCTGCTGCCCGCGGACGTGCAGTACGGCGACATCCGGGTGGTCCGGCGCACCCACGAACAGGTCCTCGTCGAGCTGGACGGTCCGGGCGAGGTCGGGTATGACGACTCGCTCGGCCTCGGGCTCCGGGTGCTGATCGGCGGCCAGTGGGGTTTCGCCGCCACCCATCGACTGGACTCCCGCGGCCTCGACGCCGTGATCGCGCAGGCGGTCGGCCAGGCGCGGGCGACCGGCGGAGGCGGCCACGTGAACCTCGGTGCGCCGGTGACGACCCGGGCCACCTGGTCGTCGCCGCTGCGGATCGATCCCTTCGAGGTCCCGCTGAGCACCAAGCTCGACCTGCTGTCCGCCACCGTCAAGGAGGCGTCGACCGCGGGTCCGCTGGTCCAGCAGATCGAGGCGTCGATCGACCTGTACCGCGACGAGAAGGTGTTCGCGAACACCGAGGGCGCGCTGATCGAGCAGACCCTGACCGAGAGCGGCGGCGGCCTGATGGTGAACGCCGGCAACGGCGACGACCTGCAGCGCCGATCCTTCCCGCAGGGCGTCCCGCGGCAGATCCGCGGCCAGCGTGGCGACTTCGCCACCGCCGGCTGGGAGCACGTCGAGTCGCTCGGCCTGGTGGAGAACGCGGCCAGGGTCGCGTCCGAGGCGGTCGCGCTGCTGACCGCGCCGCAGTGCCCGGACGAGGTCACCACACTCATTGCTGGAGGCAACCAGCTGGCGATGGTGCTGCACGAGTGCGCCGGCCACCCGATGGAGGCCGACCGCGCGCTCGGCACCGAGGCCAGTCTGGCCGGCGGCACGTACGCGACGCCCGAGCGCCGGGGCAATTTCCGCTGGGGCTCACCGATCGTCTCGGCGTACGCGGACGCGACCATCCCCGGTGGGCTCGGCTCCTTCGGGTACGACGACGAGGGTGTGCCGGCCCAGCGCACCCAGTTGGTCAAGGATGGGATCTTCCTCGGCTACATGTCCGGCCGGGAGTCCGCAGCGGCGCTCGGCGATCAGCCGACCGGTGCGTCCCGGGCCGATGGCTGGCAGCGGCTGCCGCTGGTGCGGATGACGAACATCTGCCTGGAGCCGGGGGAGTCCTCGCTCGAGGAGATGATCGCCGGCACCAAGCGCGGCATCCTGGTCGACACCAACCGCGGCTTCTCGATCGACGACCAGCGGATGTCGTTCCGCTTCACCACCGAACTCGGCTGGGAGATCCGCGACGGCAAGCTCGGCCGGCTGCTGAAGAACTGCAGCTACCAGAGCGTGACCCCGCAGTTCTGGGCCGGACTGGACGCGCTCGGTGGACCGGACGAGTGGAAGCTGCACGGCGTCCCGTCGTGCAACAAGGGCGAGCCGCTGCAGGTGGCTCATGTCGGTCACGGCACCGTGCCGGGACGTTTCCAGAACGTGCAGGTGGGACGATGAGCATCGAGCGGACAGACATCGAGCAGGCGCTGGAGATCCTCGGGCCGGGCAGCCGGCTGGACGTGCTCGGCGAGAACGCCGACCTGCTCCGGTACGCCGAATCCGAGATCACCGCACAGCACAGCGAGCGCAGGCTGCGCGTCCGGGTCAAGGTGAACCGGGACGGACGGATCGCCGGCGGCACTCTGGAGACCCTCGACCCGGAAGCCGTGCGTGTCCTCGCCGATCGGCTCAACGCCGCCCTCGCGGAGCTCCCCACTTCCGACTCGACGGACAGTGCCTCCGATCAGCCGGTGGCGGACGGTGAGCAGGTGCCGGTCGAGCCGGCGAAATCCATCGTCGACTGCGACCCCGCCGTACGGCACCAGTGGTTCAGCACCGTCCGCGACGGTCTGGATCCGGCCGCGCGTCTCGGCGGTGCGATCCGGTACGACGTACTGGACCGTGCCGTTGCCGACTCGACCGGGCTGTTCCGGTCCGAGACGTTGACCAAGGCATCGATCCAGGCGATCGCCAAGCAGGACGGACAGTCCGCGAGCGTCAAGCTGGTGCACCGCGACGCCGATCTGATCCCGGTCGGCGATATCCCGGGCCGGCTGCGCGAGGCGTTGCGCCCGTTGCCGGTGCGGGAGAAGTTCCACGGCAGCTGCCGGGTGCTGCTCAAGCCGTCGGCGGTGAACACGCTGATCGCCACCTTCGGCCTCTGGGCTCTCGGTGCGCAGCACTACGCGAGCGGGCGGTCGGTGCTGACCGGGCGGTTGGGCGAGCAGGTGGTGAGCGAGAATCTCACGCTGGTCGACGACGCCACCGACGCGGCCGGGCTGCTCAGCGGATTCGATGCTGAAGGCAACGTTCGCCGCCGGACGCCGTTGATCGAGCGCGGGGTGCTGACCGGACTGGTGTCCGACCGGCGACGGGCCGGCCTGACCGGTGGAGTCCCGACCGGTCACGCCGTACCGGACGGTTGGCGCTTCGGCGGCGATCCGGTTCCGTCGCACCTGCTGCTTGACGCCGGTGACGCAACCGAGGACGAGTTGCTCGCCGAGTGCGGTGGCGGACTGGTGGTGAACCGGCTCGACTACCTGCGGGTGCTGCACCCGAAGCAGACCCTCGTCACCGGTACGACGCGAGACGCCACCTACTGGGCCGAGGACGGCAAGGTGGTCGCCTGGCACCCGCAGCTGCGGTTCACCTTCCGCATGGACGAGGTCCTGAACGCCGTTCTGGCTGTCGGCGCCGTCCGCGAGATCGGTGACCAGACCTTCATGGACAGCGTGGTCGTCCCGTCCCTGCTGATCGAGGCCGGACCGCTCGTCCTCACCTGATCCAGCAGCGCCCCGTGTGCGTACGTGCTCAAGCCGCGGGCGCTGCTGTTCCACCTCCTGGAGGCTTCATGCCGACGGTGACCACGCTCCTGACCGGTCACTTACTGACCTCGAACCAAGGCAATCCGGCCTTCTGCTCGGTGCTCCTGGTCGAGGACGGAAACCAGCGCATCCTGTTCGACTTCGGGCACGTCGGCCGTCGACGGCACCTGCTCGAGGCGCTGACGGACCGGGGCCTGGCGCCACGTGACCTCGACCAGGTGGTGCTGTCCCACGCGCACTGGGACCACGCGCAGAACGTCGACCTCTTCGCCGGTGCGCAGGTCTTCATCCATCCTGCCGAGCTGCCGCATCTGTCCGACTCCCCGATCGCTCCGGGCTGGGCGAAGGCGATGTTCGACGGCCTGGACCTCCACGAGGCAGTCGAGGGGCAGCAGTTGATGCCGGGCGTCGAGATCGTGGAGCTGCCGGGGCACACTCCGGGCTCGGTCGGGCTGTCGGTCGCGACCGCCGAAGGAACCGCCGTACTCGCGGCCGATGCGGTTCCGACCCTTGGCGTCCTCCGAGCCTGCCGGGCCTCGGGCAGACCGTACGATCAAGAGCGCGCGGATGCCTCCGTCGAACGCGTCGCGGCGCTGGCCGACATCGTGTACCCGGGGCACGATCAGGCGATCCGCGTCGACGAGAACGGCGAGTTCTCCTACGCGGAGGAGCCGAAGCCGTTGGAATTCCGGGTCCCGTGAGCAGAGGAGTTGCCGTGGACACCATCCCCGAGCGGACGCCGAGCATGCTCGAGGATCCGCCGGAGGTCGACATCCGGGCGGCGGCGCGACTGCTGCGGTCCGAGTACGGCCTCGACGCCGAGGTGACCGAGCTGCGCAGTGAGCGCGACCGGAACTTCCTCGCCGAGGCCGACGGGCAGCGGCTCGTGGTCAAGGTGTCGAACTCCGGCGACGATCCGGAGCAGATCGCGATGGAGTGCGCCGCGATGGACCACGTCGCGGTGGTCGATGCCGGTCTGCCGATTCCGCGCGTGGTGACCAGCATCGATGGTCGCGCGGTGGTCATGGTCGACGCCGCGGACGGGCGCAAGCATCAGGTCCGCGTGATGACGGTGATGCCTGGCCAGGTCGCCGATCTCGCCGCGCTGCCGGAATGGTTCGCGGCCGACTTCGGGGCGGTAGCTGCCCGGTTGACCCGCGCCTTGCAGGGCTTCGGACATCCAGCGGCGTACCGGCGGCTGGACTGGGATCCGCGGATCGTCACAAGCCTTCGCGCGTACGCCGATCGCCTGCCGGAGGAGCATCGCCGGGAACCGATGCGGAGACTGCTCGATCGCTTTCAAGGACTCGATGCGGCGACGCGCGCGCTGCCCGGATCCGTGCTGCATGGCGACGTGACGTTGAGCAATGTGCTGATGCAGGACGGCGGCATCACGGGCGTGATCGACTTCGGCGACATGCACCACACCGCCCGGGTCGCCGAGTTGGCGATCAGTCTGACCTCGTTGCTGCGGGAGTCCGACGACCTCTGGGCGGACGCCGGCCGCTTCCTCGACGGCTATCAGCGGGTGCTTCCGCTCGAGCCGGCCGAGGTGGAGCTGATCGGTGAACTCGTGCTCGCTCGGTCCGCGGCCAGTGTGCTCATCTCGGCCTGGCGTGCGCCGCTCTATCCGGACAACGAGGAGTATCTGACCAGCTTGGTAGCAGGAAGCTGGCGGATCCTCGACCTGTTGACCGCTGTGGAGCCTGCCGACCTCGCGCAGCGCTTTCATCGCCTGTGCGGCACCTCGCGGGTCGCGTCCGTACAGGCCGCCGATCCGACCTTGCTGGTACGCCGCGAGGCCGCCCTCGGCGGTGAGCTGTCGCCGCTGTTCTACCGGCAGCCGTTGCAGGTCGTGCGGGGTGAGGGCGCATGGATCCACACAGCCGATGGACGGCGGTATCTCGATGCCTACAACAACGTTCCCGTGGTCGGGCATGCGCATCCGGCCGTCGTCCAGGCGCTTTCGCGGCAGGCCGCCGTACTGAATCTGAACTCGCGTTATCTGCATCCGAACGTGGTCGAGTTGGCGGAGCGGTTGGTCGCGTCGATGCCTGCTGGGTTGGACACGTGTGTGTTCGCGAACTCGGGAAGCGAGGCGAACGATCTGGCCTGGCGGATGGCGCGGGTGGTGACCGGTCGTGATGGTGCGGTCGTCGCGGATCTCTCGTACCACGGGGTCAGTGAGGCGACGGCGGCGTTCTCGACCAACACGTATCCGGCGTCCGCGCGGCCGGCGCATGTGGCTGTCTTCGAGGCACCTCGGGACCCGTCGGATGACGGGATGGCGGGTGCACAGCGAGTCCGGAGCGCACGTGGTGAGCTGGGGCGAGCGGGCCACGACCTGGCATTGCTTGCGGTGGACAGTGTGTTCAGCAGTGCGGGGATCCTGACGCCGGGGTCGTCGTTCATGCGCGGGTTGCAGGACGAGGCGCGGGCGTCCGGCGGGCTGTTCCTCGCCGACGAGGTGCAGGCCGGGTTCGGTCGCGGCGGGCGGAATCTGTGGCGGTTCGAGGACTTCGGGCTGACGCCGGACTTCGTCACGCTCGGCAAGCCGATGGGCAACGGGCATCCGGTCGCGGCGCTGATCACCCGGCGGGAGATCGCGGAGGCGTTCGTCGAGGTCGACGAGTACTTCAGCACCTTCGGCGGGAACCCGGTCTCGTGCGTCGCCGCGCTGACCGTGCTGGACGTGATCGAGCAGACCGGCCTGGTCGCTCGCTCCGGTGAGGTCGGTGCGCAGTTGCGGGCCGGACTCGAGTCGCTGGTGCCGGATCTGCCGGTGCGCGGGCAGGGGCTGATGGTCGGGGTGGAGATGCCGGGTGCCAGCGACTTTGCCGAGCGTTTGCGGGACAACGGCGTACTCGTCGGGACCACAGGGCCTGGTGGGGGAGTGCTGAAGATCCGTCCTCCGCTGATCTGGGAGTCGTCGCACGTGGAGGTATTCCTGTCGGCATTCGAGGCGGCGCTGCGTTAGCTTGGGCGGGTGCGTGAACTCGTTGTGCTGGGCACCGGAAGCCAGGTGCCGTCCCGCGAACGCACGCAGAACGGGTATTTCCTGCGCTGGGACGACGAGGGATTCCTGTTCGACCCGGGCGAAGGGACCCAACGGCAGATGCTGTACGCCGGGGTCGCGGCCGGGGCGATCACGCGGCTGTGCGTCACGCACTTCCACGGCGACCACTGCCTCGGCGTACCGGGGATCGTGCAGCGCCTGTCACTGGACGGCGTGCAGCATCCGGTCCACGCCCACTACCCGGCGTCGGGGCATACGTACTTCACCAGACTTCGGTACGCCGCTTCGTTCTTCGAGCGCGCCGAGTTGCTCGAGGAACCGGTTGAGGACGACGGCATGCTGTCCGTCGGGTCGTTCGGTCAGCTCTGGGCACGGCGGCTGGAGCACTCGATCGAGTCCTTCGGCTACCAGCTGATCGAGCCTGACGGCCGCCGGATGCTTCCCGACAAGCTTGCTGCCGCCGGCGTCACCGGCCCCGCGATCGGCCGGTTGCAGCAGGCCGGCTCGCTGGAGATTGACGGACGGGTGATCCGGATTGAGGACGTCAGCGAACCGCGCCCGGGCCAACGCTTCGCGTTCATCATGGACACCCGGCTCTGCGACAACGTCCTGCGCCTGGCGGACGGTGCCGATCTCCTGGTGATCGAGTCGACCTACCTGTCGTCGGAGACGGAACTGGCTCGCCGCTTCGGCCATCTCACGGCTCGCCAGGCCGCCCGGGTCGCGGCTGAGTGTGGAGTGCGGAAGCTGGTCCTCACCCACTTCTCCCAGCGCTACCTGGAGCCCGAACGCTTCCATGAGGAAGCCGCCGCCGAGTTCTCCGGCGAGATCGTGGTCGCCTCCGACCTCAGTCGCACCCCGGTCCCGTCCCGCCGCTAAACGAACAGTGCATGACGAGCGGACCAACACCGCTCGATTCCCGTGATCGGCCAATTAACATCACCCACGAATGTAAATTGCCGATCATCAGGAGTCCCTCGCGTGAGCACTACCCGTCCGCTGCCGGCGGCGATCGCACTGGTCGTGGTTGGCGCGGTCGTAGCGGTGGCGGTGTGGCGACCCTGGTCAGGCTCCGCCGACGCGGCCGGTGGCCCGCCCCAGATCACCGTGTCCCGCAGCCAGTGCGGCCAGGGCTGGACCGGCGCGACGACGGGTCGGCAGACGATCGTCGTCCACAACACCGGCGACGCGGCCGCCGAGGTCGACCTCGTCGAGGTCAGTAGCAACAAGGTGTACGGCGAGGTGGAGGGCCTCGGCCCGAACACGAGCGCGCCGATGGACGTGCAGCTCGGCGCCGGGCAGTACGCGATCCGCTGCCTGATCGAGGACACCGACGCGATCACTGGTCCGACGGTGACTGTTGCGGGCGACGCGCAGGGCGGCCCGGCCGCGGTCGCCGTCACCAAGAACGACATGTTGCCGCTGGTGAAGCAGTACGAGGCCGCCGTCGCAGGCGGCGTCGCCGATCTGGCAGTCAAGACGGACAAGCTGCGCGGCGAGGTGGACGCGGGCAACCTGGCCGCCGCCAGGGCCGACTGGCTGCCTGCGCACCTCGCGTACAACTCGCTCGGTGCGGCCTACGACGCGTTCGGCGACTTCGCGGACAAGATCGACGGATCCGCCGGCTTCCATCCGCTGGAAAAGGGCTTGTGGCACAACGCTTCCGCTACCGCCCTGAAGCCGATCGCGGACCAGTTGGCCGCCGACGTGCACGGGTTGCAGCACGACCTGCCGAACGAACAGGTGGATCCGAACGATCTCGGGCTGCGCGCCCACGAGATCATGGAGAACGCCCTCCAGTTCGAGCTGACCGGCGAGAACGACCAGGGCAGCGGTACGTCGCTGAACACCGCGCTGGCCAACCTGGACGGTACGGCGAGGGTGCTGACCATCCTGGACCCGGTGCTCAAGCCTCGTTACCCGGACCTGACCCAGGTGCGGAAGTGGGAAGCCCGGGTGCGCACGCTGCTGACCGCGCACCGGAACACCCCAGTCGCTCAGCTGGACCAATCCACCCGGGAACAGCTCAACGGCGCGGTCGGTGAACTGTTGGAGCTACTCGCCCCCGTCGCGGCCATCTGCGAAGTACGGAGGAGCGCCTCATGACCGGCGTCGGGCGCCGATCCTTCCTGCGCGGCGCGCTGGCCGGGGCCGGCGCGGCTGCGGTGACCGGGCTGACTGTGTCCGCCGACGCGGCGACGTCGACTTCCGTGGCGTTCCACGGCGTACACCAGGCTGGCATCACCACCGACCCACAGAAGCAGGCGATCTTCGCGTCGTTCGACGTGATCGCCGCGAACAAGGGCGAGCTCACCGACCTGTTCACCACGCTGACCGACCGGGCACGAATGCTCACCGCGGGCGGTGCGCTGCCGCCGCTGGGCATCACCGCGCCGCCCGCCGACTCCGGCGTACTCGGCCCGGACATGCCCGCCGACGACCTGACGATCACCGTCGGCGTCGGGGCGTCGCTGTTCGACAACCGGTACGGCCTGAAGGACCGCAAGCCGGCGAAGCTGACGGCGATGAAGGAGTTCCCCAACGACAGCCTGGACGACAGCCAGTGCCACGGGGATCTGAGCCTGCAGCTGTGCGCGTCGGAGACCGACACCGTGCTGCACGCGCTGCGGGACATCGCCCGGCACACCCGCGGCGCGATGCAGCTGCGCTGGCGCGTCGACGGCTTCCAGAGCCCGCCGCGGCCGTCCGGCACGCAGCGCAACCTGATGGGCTTCAAGGACGGCATCGTCAAGCCGGAGCCGGCCGACCACGACAAGCTCGTGTGGGTGGGCCAGGGAAACGGCGAGCCGTCCTGGACCGAGGGCGGCAGCTACCAGGTACTGCGCCAGATCCGGATGCTGGTCGAGTTCTGGGACCGGGTGTCGGTCGGCGAGCAGGAGAACATGTTCGGCCGGCGGCGGGACTCCGGCGCGCCGCTGGACGGCAACAGCGAGAGCGACATCCCCAACTACCCGGCCGACCCGACCGGCGGCGCGATCCCGTTGACCAGCCACATCCGGATGGCCAACCCCCGCACCGCGCACACGGCGGCCAGCCAGTTCCTGCGCCGCGGCTACAACTACGACAAGGGCACCGACTCGGTCGGGGACCTGGACATGGGACTGCTGTTCTGCGCGTACCAGCAGGACATCGCCCGGCAGTTCGAGGCCGTGCAGACCCGGCTGATCGACGAGCCCCTCGTCGACTACATCCGGCCGGTCGGCGGCGGGTACTTCTTCGCGCTTCCCGGTGTACGGGACAGCAACGACCACTTCGGGCGGTCGTTGCTCGCATGAGTTACTCAGGAGGAGAAGGCATGCGTGCAAGACTTCGTGTCGCAGCCACGGCCACCGTGGCCGCGGCCAGCGTGTTGCTGGCCGGCTGTAGCGGCGGCGACACCAACCAGGTGGCCAACGCCGCCTATTCGTACAAGCCGGCCCACCCGGCCACACCGATCCAGCACGTGGTGGTGATCTTCGGCGAGAACATCTCGTTCGACCACTACTTCGGCACCTACCCGAACGCCACCAACGAGGACGGCACGCCGTTCAAGGCCGACCGGCACACGCCCAAGGTGAACGGCCTGTCCAAGCAGTTGCTGACCCGCAACCCGAACGCCTACGACCCGAAGCGGTTGGCGCCGTCGCAGGCACTGACCTGCGACCAGAACCACGGCTACGGTCCGGAGCAGAAGGCCGTCGACGGCCGCAAGATGGACAAGTTCGTCGAGAACACCGAGACGGACAAGTGCACCGGCCAGCCCGTGCTGTTCGGCGAGCCGGGCCTGGTGATGGACTACTACGACGGCAACACCGTCACCGCGATGTGGAACTACGCCCAGCACTACGCGCTGAGCGACAACTCGTTCGACACGGTGTACGGCCCGTCCACCCCGGGCGCGCTGAACCTGATCTCCGGTCAGACCCACGGCGTCCAGGCGATGGACCCGAAGACCGGCAAGCCCACCACGGACGCGTACGCCGTGCAGTCGCCCGACGAGAACGGCATCGGGACCGTCACCAACGACCCCGACCCGTTCTACGACGACTGCTCCAACAGCAACGGCAAGTCGACGAACAACCTGGCCGCGATGCACGGCCAGAACATCGGTGACCTGCTCAACCAGAAGCACGTCACCTGGGGCTGGTTCCAGGGCGGCTTCAAGCCGACCAGTACCGCCAACGGCAAGGCCGTCTGCGGTGCGCAGCACACCAACGTCGGCGGCATCGCGGCGCTGGACTACAGCCCGCACCACGCGCCGTTCCAGTACTACGAGTCGACGGCGAACCCGAAGCACCTGCCGCCGAGCTCGGTGCAGGCCATCGGTCAGACCGACCAGGCCAACCACCAGTACGACACGTCGGACTTCGACGCTGCCGTGGCAGCCAACAACCTGCCGGCGGTCAGCTTCCTGAAGGCCGGCGAGTACCAGGACGGTCACGCCGGCTACTCCGACCCGCTGGACGAGCAGGCGTTCGTGGTCAAGGAGATCAACCAGTTGCAGAAGTCCAAGGAGTGGTCGTCGACCGCGGTCGTCGTGGCCTACGACGACTCCGACGGCTGGTACGACCACGTGAAGTCGCCGACGGTGAACGGCTCCAAGGACGCCGCGCTCGACCAGTCGGCCCTGTGTGGCAAGGCCCCGGTGTCCGGCGGCTACGCCGACCGCTGCGGCTACGGCCCGCGCCTGCCGCTGCTGGTGATCTCGCCGTACGCGAAGACCAACCACGTCGACCACTCGCTGACCGACCAGACCTCGATCCTCAAGTTCATCGAGGACAACTGGCGGACCGGCCAGATCGGCGACCACTCGTTCGACCAGCGCGCCGGCAGCCTGAGCGGCATGTTCGACTTCCGGCACCCGAGCAAGAACACGCTGATCCTGAACCCGGACACCGGAGCAGTCGTCAGCAACCACTGACCCTCGGCAACCACCCTTCCCACCGGGAAGGGTGGTTGCCTACGGGTGGTCGGCGAGGAAGTCGTCGATCAGGGCGTTGACCTCGGTGGGGGACTCGAGCGCGGCCAGGTGGGCGGACTGCTCGAGTACGACGAAACGCGCGCCAGGGATCGAGTCCGCCATCTCCTCGGTCTCGGCCACCGGAAAGGTTGCGTCCTCGGCGCCCGCGACGACCAGGACCGGCGTGCGGATCCGGCCGAACAACTCCCGTTGATCCGGGCGGCGCGGGACCACGCTGGTGACTGCGTGCCGGCCGGAGGTGATGTCCACCCTTCGCGCCAGATCGTTGACCGCGGCAACAACATCTGGCTTCTCGCGTTGCGCCGTCGGACCCAGGAACGCATTGATCACCGGGCCGACCAACGGACCCTTGATCCCACCGAGCGCCCGCGCCGTCCGTGTCAGCACGCCGTACTCGAACCTTTGCCTGGGGCCGGCCGGTGACGCTGTCGCGTTCATGAGTACGGCGATGCCGGTCCGGTCCGGGTGGAGTGCGGCGAACGTGCCGCCGATCATCCCGCCCCAACTGTTGCCGATGACATGTACTTGCCCGACGCCGAGCTCGTCGACGCTCGCGCGGATCACCTCGGCGCACTGCTCGAAGGTGAACGGTCCCGTCAGTGCTGAACTTCCACCATGCCCTGGTGGATCGACGAGTATGACCTGAAACCGGTCGATGAAGTGCGCTACCTGGCCCGACCACAGCGTGCCGTCCATCAGCAGGCTCGGCCAGAACAGCATCGCCGGCCCCTCGCCGCCGACCCGCAACCGGATCCGCCCCAGCACGGTCTCGACGTACCGATCCTCCACCCCGGCGAGCACCATGACCGAACGCTACCGTTCAGTCCGCCGGGACCGCGGCAGCCAGGCGAGTCGTCAATTCGCGGATGTGGGCAACGAGTTCCGGCGGCGACTGGATCTGGAACGGATAGCCGAGCAGGCCGATGTGCAACGCCAGTTCGTCGAGTGAGTTGGCGCCGGTATCGACCTGCGTCGTCCTCGCGTCGATCGGCGTCACCGTCGCGACGCTCGGCGCCAGCCGATCCGTGATCACCTCCACCGATGCCTCGATGACGAAGCGCGCCTGGTACCGATAGCCACCTGACGCGACTCCACGTGCCGTCGCGTCCAGATCCGGGACCTCGCGTGCGGTGAACCGTGGTCCGGTCGGGATCCGCGGCTCCAGCCGATCGAGCCGGAACGTACGCCAGTCGTCGCGGTCGAGGTCCCACGCCACCAGGTACCACCGTCGCCCGGTGTGCACCATCCGATGCGGCTCCGTCGTACGACGACCCGCCGTACCGTCGTGGCTGCGGTAGTCGAACCGCAGTCGTTGCCGATCGCGACAGGCCTCCGCCACTGCGAGCAGCACCTCCGGCTGCACAGCGGCCCCGCCGGCCGGCATGACGGCGATTGCCTGCAGCAACTTGACCCGATGCCGCAGCCGCGATGGCAGCACCTGTTCGAGCTTGGTCAGCGCTCGGACCGACGACTCCTCGATCCCGGCGACGCTGCCGATCGCGGCCGCTCGGAGGCCGATCGCGACCGCCACCGCCTCGTCGTCGTCGAGCAGCAACGGCGGCAGCGCGGCGCCGGCCCCGAGCCGATAGCCGGCCACCCCTGGTACGGCGTCGACCGGGTAGCCGAGGTTGCGCAGCTTGTCCACGTCCCGGCGGACGGTCCGGACGCCGACGCCGAGCTGAGCGGCGAGGTCGGCTCCACTCCAGTCCCGTGGGGACTGCAGCAGCGACAGCAACTTGAGCAGTCGAGCGGAAGTTTCCAGCATGATCGGATTCTGCCATCCGGTTAGGACTGAAGCTGTCCTAACTGGATGAGAGAGTCGAAGCATGATCAAGCCATTCAGTATCGACATCCCGCAGAGCACGCTCGACGACCTGACTGCTCGCCTCGAGAACACCCGGCTGCCGGCCGCGCTCCCGGGAGACGACTGGGACACCGGCGTACCGGTCTCCTGGCTGGGCGACCTGGTCGACTACTGGCGAACCGGCTACGACTGGCGCGCGGCGGAGGCGGAGCTCAACGCGTATCCGCAGTTCACGACCGTGATCGACGATCAGCAGATCCACTTCCTGCATGTGAAGTCGCCCGAACCGGATGCCCTTCCGCTGATCCTGACGCACGGCTGGCCGGGGTCGGTCGTCGAGTTCCTGGACCTGATCGGGCCGCTCACCGACCCGGTGTCTTTTGGTGGGGTGGCTTCGGACGCGTTCCATCTCGTGATCCCGTCGCTGCCTGGCTTCGGCTTCTCCGGACCGGTCTCGGAGCGCGGCTGGACCAGGGAGCAGATCGGCCGTACCTGGGCCAAGTTGATGGATCGCCTCGGCTACGAGCGGTACGGCGTACAGGGCGGTGACATCGGCGGTGCGGTCTCTCCCGAGGTGGCGCGGGCGGCCAGCGACCATGTTGTCGGCGTACACACCAACGGCGGGCCCTCGTTGCCGCCGTTCCCGCTGAGCGATGACGAACTGAAGACCCTGACGCCGCTGGAGCAGGACCGCATCGCGCGGATCGGCCAGTTCATGCAGGACGAGTTCGGTTACATCGCCATCCAGTCGACCAGGCCGCAGACGCTGGCCTACGGGCTGGTGGACTCGCCGGTCGGGCAACTCGCGTGGATCACGGACAAGTTCCGCGCCTGGACGCACCCGATGGAAACCTTGCCTGATGCAATCATCAGCAAGGACCGGCTGCTCACCAACGTGATGTTCTACTGGCTCACCGGGACGGCGGGTTCCGCGGCGCTGGTCGGGTACGCGGAGCAGGAGCCGTGGGGAGCGCACAAGGAGAACTCCGGCGTCCCGACCGCAGTGCTGGCCACCGCACACGACGTCGCGATCCGCCGCTACGCCGAGCGGGACAACACGATCACCCGCTGGACCGACCTGGACCACGGCGGCCACTTCGCCGCCCTCGAGATCCCAGACGTCCTGATCACCGACGTCCGCGACTTCTTCCGCGACCTGCGCTGAACCCGTCGAGCATGGCCTGCAGCCCGAGCCGGAAGTGCCCGCCGGCGCCGGCTCGGGCGGCGCCGGCCTTGGCTTCTGCGTCTGCCTCGGCCTCGGCGTCTGACTGGGCTTCTGCGTCGGCGGCCTCGGCGAGGAGGTTGTAGGTGGGGTCGGCGGGGGCCGGCTTGCGGCTGCGGTCGCCGGCGCCCAGGGCAACGACCGCCATGGTCAACGCGTGGCCGATCGTGAACTCGCGCAGGCAGCGGGCGATCTGCAGCGCCTCTGCGGGAGTGAAGTCGGCGTCCTGCAGCTTCGCGATCATTCGGTTGCCGGTGGCAATGGACGCGGGGGAGCGGACCGGGCGGGAAGCGAAAACGGTGACGGCGTGCGGATGCTGTAGCAGGGTGTCGCGAAGGCGTTCGCAGTACGCCGAGCAGAGATCGCGCCAATCGCCGTCCCAGGGCAGGGCGTCGGTTTCCAGGGCGTCGAACAGAAGCTCGGCGATGCCGTCGTACAAGTCCTCCTGGTCGGCGTAGTGACGGTATGCGGCCATCGGGTCGGCTCCGAGCTCGGCGCCCAGCTTGCGCATCGAGAACTTCCCCAGCCCGATCCGGTCGATCAGATCGAGCGCCACTGTCGCGATGTAGTCGCGCGTCAGCACGTTCCGCGTCGGCGGTGTCCGGTCAGCCATGCAGGAATTCTCCCAGCCGGCGGCCGAACTCCTCCGCATGCCGCTGGTAGCCGAGGTGCCCACCGGGAAACTCCAGGCACGGTACGCCGAGCTCCGCGCTGAGCTGCCGGGCGGGACGGCTGTAGTAGCGCCCCACGCTCTCCACGCCAACCGCGAACGCCCATCGAACTCCGACGTTGCGCAAGGCATCAAGGTCCGGCTGCCAGCGGACGAACGACGGCACCTCGGAACGCATCAACAGGTCAGCGTTGCCGAACAGCCGACGCATCTCGTTGGACTTCGGGGTGACGCGATTGGCGAGCTTGATCGCTGCCGTGCCGACGCTCCGCCCGAGCCGGTGCTCGAGCATCCGCGGCGGTTTGTCCATCGTGGTCGCGGCGAACCTCAACATCGCGGGCAAGGCGCCTTCGCGCTCGGTGATCCGTGCGACCTCGTCGAAGAAGGCTTGCTGCAGGTCCGCGTCGGGCAGCACGCGGATGGCGGGCAGCTCATGGACGACAGCCCCGGCGAGGCGCTCGGCGTACGACGTGAGCAGGGTGACGGTGATGGCGGCACCGGAACTCGAACCGAAGACGAAGGCTCGGTCGAGTCCGGCGTGATCGAGGATCGCGACGACATCGGCCGCCTGCTCGTCGAGACCGACGTCCTGTTGGCCGTTCTTCCAGTGGCTCCGGGAGTTTCCGCGCCGGTCGTAGGTGATGACGGTGAACTGCCTGGCCAGGACCGGCACGAGATCCTGGTACATCGCGGCGTCGCCACCGCCGCCGGGGACGAGGACGACGGCCGGGCCGGCCCCGGTGCGCTCGACGTACAGCTCGGTCGCGGTGGTGTCTACACTGTAGATCATATCTACAGTGTAGACATGTACTCGGCTCCAAAGTCCAGCCTCAGTTCGCCGAGCCCGCGGCTCGGCCTCCGGGAGGTAGTGGGCAGTGGTCAGGCGAAGTCGGTTGAGGTGCTGAGGTAGGCCCAGGTGGCGGCTTCCTCGGCACGCGATCGGGAGGCTCGGTCGGCGTGGGTGAGGGCGTCGTTGCCGAGGAGGAGGCGGAGGGGTGGGGTGTCGAGCGCCACGATGTCGAGGATCGCGCGGGCGGCCTTGGCCGGGTCGCCGGCTTGCTTGCCGTCGGTCTCCAGCCGGAAGCGGTTCATTTCGCCGACCGTGGCGTCGTAGTCGGCTCCGACGGGTGCGATCGCCATCGACGAACCACCCCAGTCGGTCCGGAACGCGCCCGGCTCAATGATCGTGACCTTCACGCCGAACGGCTTCACCTCGTTGTTCAGCACCTCCGAGAACCCTTCGACCGCGAACTTCGCGGTCTGGTACGCGCCCATCCCGGGCGTACCGCCGACCCGGCCGCCGATCGACGAGAACTGCAGGAAATGCCCGTTCCGCTGCTCACGGAACACCGGCAGCGCGGCCTTGGTCACGTTCACGACGCCGAACAGGTTCGTCTCGATCTGCGCCCGGAAGTCCTCGTCGGGCGTCTCCTCGATCGCGGCGCTGTTCGCGTAGCCGGCGTTGTTCGCCACCACATCGAGACCGCCGAACTCGTCCAGTGCGGTCCGTACGGCGTCCCGCGCCGCAGCCGCGTCGGTCACGTCCAGGGCGACCGCCCGCACCTGGTCGCCGTACTTCGCGACCAGATCGTCGAGCTGCTCGGGCTTGCGGGCGGTGGCGACGACTCGATCGCCGGCGGCCAAGACAGCTTCGGTGAGGGCGCGGCCGAGCCCGCGGGAGCTGCCGGTGATCAGCCAGATCTTGCTCATGATCATTCCTAACTAACCAAACGGTTGGATACTTCACCAAGCTAACCTCGCGATCTACGAGAAATCAACTAACCGGTTGGTTGGTACGCTGGAGGCATGCAGCAACGGAACGCCGATCGGACCAGGACGCGGATCCTGGCGGCCGCCACCGAGGAGTTCGCCGCGCGGGGGATCGCCGGGGCGCGAGTCCAGCGGATCGCCGAGGTCGCCGGGTGCAACAAGGCGATGCTCTACGCGTACTTCGGGAGCAAGGACGGGCTGTTCGATGCGGTTTTCACCGCGTCGGTGGAGGCCTACCTCGAGGAGGTGGGGTTCGACGCGACGGACTTGCCGGCGTACGCGGGGCGGGTGTTCGACTACTTCGAGGAGCATCCCGAGCACCTGCGGTTGTCGGTCTGGTACCGGTTGGAGCGGCCGGAAGGGCATCCGCTGGACGCGATTCTCGCGGTCAATCGGAGCCGGCTGGACGATCTCGTGCGGGCTCAGCGGCGACGGGTCGTGCCAGGGCAGTTCGCGGCGGTCAGTCTGCTCTCGCTGATCCAGGCGATCGCGACGAGCTGGTCGTCGATGAACCCGGAGTACGGCACCGGCGTACCGAGCCGGGCGTTGCGGCGCCGGGCGGTGGTGGAGGCGGTGGAAAAGATTCTCAGCTGATTCATTGGCTGGCCCAATGAGGCTCTCAGTCTGGCGAGCTCTAATCGACTGCAGAGAGAACTGGGCTGAGGAGGGCAAGGGGAATGAACGAGGGCGCGGAACGGCAGGAAGCTGGACAGGAGCCTACGCAGCAACCGGACAGCTGGCAGGCCGGTCCGCAGCAAGCGGCACCGCAGGACCCGCAGCACGCGGAACCACAGCAAGCGAGTCCGCTGCAGTCCGAACCACAGAGTGCGGCACCGCAGCAGGCACCGCAGCAGCAGGTGCCGCAGCAGCAGGCGCCGCAGCAAGCGCCGCAGCAGCCGGGACAGGTGTACCAGGGGCAGCAGCAGCCGGGGCAGCAATATGCCGCGCCGCAGCAGGCCGGACAGCCGTACCCGGGACAGCAGAATGCACCGCAGCAGCAGGCGGGCCACCCGCCGTTTGTGCAGCAGCACATGGGACAGCAGTTTGCGGGGCAGCCGCCGTATGGGCAGCAGCAGGCCGGACAGCACCATGCTGGGCAGGCGCCGTATGGGCAGCACCACGCGAGCCAGCAGTACCCCGGGCCGCACTACGCGGGACAGCCGCCGTATGGGCAGCCGCCGTACTACCCGTTCGGCCCGCAGACACCGCGTCCGGGACGGCGCGGGCGTCGGTTGCTGGGAGCGGGTGCGCTCGGGCTGGCCGCAGTACTGGTGGCCGGATCTGTTGCCTGGGGCATCGGTCGGCAGGCCGGCGGGAACGGTTCGCAGCTCTCGCAGCAGCAGTTCGACGCGTCGGCAGTCGCGGCGAAGGTCTCGCCCGGGCTGGTGGATGTGAACACGGTGCTCGGGTTCGAAGGCGCTCGCGCCGCCGGGACCGGGATCGTGCTGAGCTCTGACGGTGAGGTGCTGACCAACCACCACGTCATCGAGGGCGCCACGTCCATCACCGTGACCGACATCGGGAACGGCAAGACGTACCAGGCGGGTGTCGTCGGGTACGACGATCAGCACGACATCGCCGTACTGAAGCTGAAGGATGCGTCCGGGCTGGAGACCGCGAAGATCGGCAACTCGGACAAGGTGGCGGTCGGCGACCAGGTGGTCGGAATCGGCAACGCGGGTGGTACCGGCGGTACGCCGAGCCACGCGGCCGGCAAGGTGACCGGGCTGAACCAGGCGATCACCGCGACCGACGAGAACGGGCAGGACCCGGAGAACCTCACCGGGCTGATCCAGACCGACGCGAACATCCAGGCCGGAGACTCCGGCGGACCGCTCGCGAACGCGTCCGGCGAGGTGATCGGTGTCGACACCGCTGGGTCCGGCGGAAACAACGGCGGGCAAGGGCAGCCTGGCCAGGCGGCGGCAACCACCGGCGCCTCCACGACCGCGGTCCAGGCTGCGGCGACCAACGGAACCCCGGCGACCGCGATTCAGACGGCGGACGGCAACGGGACCGGAAACGGCAACGACGACCCGTTCGGCGACGGATCCCAGGACCCGTTCGGTAACGGGAACGGCGGCGGCAACGGCTTCGGCGACGGGTCCGGCGGCAACGGGTCCGGCGACGGCTCGGGCGGCAATGGTTCCGGCAACGGGTTCGGCGACGGTTCGGGCAACGGTGGTAGCGGGAACGGGCAGGGCCAGAGCACGACCGAGGGCTTCGCGATCCCGATCAACCAGGCCATGGACATCGCGGACCAGATCCAGGACGGCAAGGCATCGGATGCCGTACACATCGGTGACTCGCCGATGCTGGGCATCTCGGTGGTCACCGATGCCGGCGTCACCGGCGCGGCAGTCGGCGACGTGTTCGCGGACGGCAAGGCCGACGACGCCGGCATCGCCGCCGGCGACGTCATCACCTCCTTCGCCGGCCACGAGGTCGACTCGGCCGACGCCCTGTCCAGCCTTCTGAACAAACAGCACCCCGGCGACAAGGTCGAGGTCGGCTGGACCGACCAGTCCGGCCAGCAGCACAAGGCCACGATCGAACTCATCACCGGCCCGGTGCGCTGACCCCAGGACAGTGCGCTGACCTCAGGATCAGCGCACTGGCTTCAAGCCCGGCGCGCCGCCGCAAGGCCGGCGCGCCGGCCACAGACTCGGTCCGCCGACGCAACCCCTCGCTCTAGGCGGACCGACAACGATCGGGCCCGGCAACGTCCTTCCCCTGGGGCGCCCGGGCCCGATCGGCCAACAAAGGACGACCTCCACCCCTACTCCTCCTGAGGGGTGGGGGTCATTCGTTGTCTGGGGAAAAACAACTTTCGGTGCGGGCGGGATTTCGTTAGTCTTGCTAAGTAAACGTGGGTTCACCGCCGTGAGGAAGTGCCTTGAGCGTTCGTCCTGCCGCCCGTCCGCGGCTGATTCTTGCCGCGCTCGCATCGTGTGGCGTTCTCGTCTCCGTCAGTCAGACCATCGTCGTACCGCTGCTGCCCGAGCTCCCCGGGATCACCCATAGTCCGGTTTCGGACGTGAGTTGGCTGATCACTGTGACTCTGCTCACCGGCGCGGTGTTCACCCCGCTGCTCGGCCGGGCCGGCGACATGTACGGCAAGCGCCGGGTGCTGCTGATCGCGCTGGGCTCCATGGTGATCGGCTCGTTGCTCTGCGCAAGTAGTTCGGACCTGACGGTGCTGATCGTCGGCCGCGCGTTCCAGGGTGCCGCGGTCGCCGTCGTACCGCTCGGCATCAGCATCCTGCGCGACGAGTTGCCACCGAGCCGGGTGATCCCGTCCATCGCGCTGATGAGCTCGACCCTCGGCGTCGGCGCGGCCTTCGGCATCCCGGCCGCGACCCTGGTCGTGCAGTACTCGAACTGGCACACCATGTTCTGGATCTGCGTCGGCATCGGCCTGTTCGACGTCCTCCTGGTACTGCTGATCGTCCCCGAGTCCGCGGTCCGGACCAGGGGACGCTTCGACGTACCCGGCGCCCTTGGACTGAGTGCGTTCCTCGTCTGTCTCCTGCTCGCCGTGTCGAAGAGCAGCACGTGGAGTACGACGACCGTCGTCGCCCTGTACGCCGTCGCCGTCGTGCTCGTGCCGTTGTGGGGAATCTTCGAACTCCGGACCCGCAGCCCGCTCGTGGACCTCCGGGTGTCCGCGCGCCCCGCCGTACTGTTCACCAACCTCGGTGCCCTGCTGATCGGCTTCTCGTTCTACGCCAACTCGCTGTCGACCGCGCAGCTGGTGCAGGAGCCGAAGTGGACCGGGTACGGCCTCGGCGCGTCGATCGTGGTGAGCGGGCTGTGCCTGCTGCCGGGCGGTGTCGCGATGGTTCTGCTGTCGCCGGTCTCGGCCCGGATCTCGTCCGCCCGCGGACCGCGGTTCACCCTGATCATCGCGTCGATCCTGATGGCGGCCGGGTACGTCGTCCGGCTCTTCACCAGCAGCAACATCGCGGGAATCGTCATCGGCGCGACCGTCGTCTCGGCCGGAACCGCGGTCGCGTACTCGGCACTTCCGGCCTTGATCATGCATGCTGTGCCGGTGACCGAAACGGCCGCGGCGAACGGCCTCAACACGCTGATGCGCACGATCGGCTCCGCGATCTGCAGCACGATCGTGGCGACCGTGCTGGCGAGCGTGACGATCGCCAAGGACGGCCAGGTCGCGCCCGCGTTGTCGGCGTACCTGATCGTGTTCGTCATCGCCGGGGTGGCCGCGGTGGTCGCGGCCGGTCTGGTGACGCTCATCCCGGCCCGGCGGCAGACGCCGGTCCACCTCGAGACCACGGCCAAGGCATCGGCGAGTACGACGGCGAGTACGACGTGACCGATCCGGGGCGGATCGCGATCCTGCGGGCAGCGCGACGGGCGTTCGCACTGCAGGACTACAACGCGGTCACGCTCCGCGGGATCGCCGCCGACGCGAACGTGAGCGCGGCGCTGATCGTCAAGCACTTCGGCAGCAAGGAAGCCCTGTTCGACCGGGTCGCCGACTTCAGTGAGGCCGCCGAGTTGCTGCTCGCCGCGCCCGACGAGGACCTCGGCCGGCACGCCGTGCTGACGCTGGTGAACTACCGCCGGACGAACGGCCTCGACCTCCTGGTCCGAGTGGTGTTCGCGGCCGGCAGCGGCAACGAGCGCGCCCTGATCCGCGAGCACTTCCGCGACCAGGTCACCCGCGGCTTCGCGGCCCGGCTCACCGGTGACGACATCGACATCCGGGCCGGCCTGATCACCGGCCAGCTCCTCGGCCTCGGCGCCGCCATGTCGATCGACAAGACCGGTCCGGTCGCCAGCGCCGAGCCGGACACGATCGCCGACCTCTACGCTCCCGGCATCCAGGCCCTGATCCACTGAGCGCGGCAAGGTCGTTTCCCGGACAGGTATCTCGCTATGTGGGCAATGACCCTGATTTCTGCGAACGACGCCGCTAACATGGGTCGGCCAGTCCGAGAGGCGCTGCAACGGACCGCCGGGTCCGCCACGCTCGACTGGTGGCTTCGACTGCAAGGGCGCCTCCGGAGTCACTCTGGAGGGGACGGCAGATGACGGAAACTGCGCTACGGGAGCTGCTGGATCAGCGGATCGCAGTGCTCGACGGCGCCTGGGGCACGATGCTGCAGGGCGCGAAGCTGAAGCCCGAGGACTACCAGGGCGACCGGTTCGGTGACCACACCCACGACGTCACGGGTGACCCCGACGTGCTCGCCCTGACACGGCCCGACGTCATCCTCGACGTCCACCGGCAGTACCTCGCGGCCGGCGCCGATATCACCACCACGAACACGTTCACCGCGACGAGCATCGGGCAGGCCGACTACGGCATGCAGGAGTACGTGCGCGAGATGAACATCGCCGCGGCGAAGCTCGCCCGGCAGGCCGCGGACGAGGCCGGTGGGCGGTTCGTTGCCGGCTCGATCGGCCCGCTGAACGTGACCTTGTCGCTGTCGCCGCGGGTCGAGGACCCGTCGTACCGCGCGGTGACGTTCGAGCAGGTGAAGGCCTCGTACGCCGAGCAGATCGCGGCGCTGGCCGAGGGCGGCGTGGACCTGCTGCTGATCGAGACCATCTTCGACACCCTGAACGCGAAGGCCGCCGTCACCGCGGCCCGCGAGGTCGCGCCGGAGCTGCCGCTGTGGATCTCGGTGACGATCGTGGACCTGAGCGGCCGGACCCTCTCGGGCCAGACGGTCGAGGCGTTCTGGAGCTCGGTCGAGCACGCCAAGCCGCTGGTCGTCGGCGTCAACTGCTCGCTCGGCGCTGCCGAGATGCGCCCGCACGTGGCGGACCTCGCGCGGTTCGCCGACACCTACGTCGCCTCGCACCCGAACGCCGGCCTACCGAACGCGTTCGGTGGGTACGACGAGACACCGGACCAGACGTCCGGAATGCTGCAGGAGTTCGCCGACTCCGGTCTCGTCAACATCGTCGGTGGCTGCTGCGGCACGACGCCTGCCCACATCGCGAAGATCGCCGAAGCGGTGCGCGATCTCCCGCCGCGGACCGTCGTACCGACCGACCACACCAGCCGGTTCTCCGGCCTCGAGCCGTTCAAGATCGGTGCGGACACCGGGTTCGTGATGATCGGCGAGCGGACCAACGTGACCGGCTCGGCGAAGTTCCGCCGGCTGATCGAGGGCGACAACCACCAGGCCGCGGTCGACGTGGCGCTGGAGCAGGTCCGCGGCGGCGCGAACCTGCTGGACGTGAACATGGACGCCGACCTGCTCGACAGCGAGCAGGCGATGACCACGTTCCTGAACCTGATCGCGACCGAGCCCGAGGTGGCCCGGATCCCGATCATGATCGACAGCTCGAAGTGGACGGTGCTCGAGGCCGGGCTGAAGTGTGTGCAGGGCAAGGGCGTGGTCAACTCGATCAGCCTGAAGGAGGGCGAGGAGGAGTTCCTCGACCGGGCCCGGCGGATTCGCGACTACGGCGCCGGCGCGGTGGTGATGGCCTTCGACGAGCAGGGCCAGGCCGACACCGTCGAGCGCAAGGTCGCGATCTGCGGCCGCGCGTACGACCTGCTCACCGGGATCGGCTTCCCGGCCGAGGACATCATCTTCGACCCGAACGTGCTCGCCGTCGCCACCGGCATGTCCGAGCACAACGGCTACGCGAAGAACTTCATCGACGCCCTGCCGCTGATCAAGGAACGCTGCCCGGGCGTGCACATCAGCGGCGGGATCTCGAACCTGTCGTTCTCGTTCCGTGGCAACGACATCGTCCGCGAGGCGATGCACTCGGCCTTCCTCTACCACGCGGGCAAGGTCGGCCTGGACATGGGAATCGTGAACGCCGGCCAGCTGGCCGTCTACGAGGACATCCCGAAGGATCTGCTCGAGCTGGTCGAGGACGTCATCTTCGACCGGCGCGACGACGCCACCGACCGGCTGGTCAGCTTCGCCGAGAACGTGAAGGGCAAGGGCACCAAGCGCGAGGTCGACCTGACCTGGCGCGAGGGCACCGTGCAGGAGCGGCTGTCGCACGCACTGGTGCACGGCATCGTCGACTTCATCGAGGAGGACACCGAGGAGGCGCGCAAACAGCTGCCCCGTCCGCTCGAGGTGATCGAGGGTCCGCTGATGGACGGCATGAAGATCGTCGGCGACCTGTTCGGCGCCGGCAAGATGTTCCTGCCGCAGGTGGTCAAGAGCGCCCGGGTGATGAAGCGCTCGGTCGCCTACCTGGAGCCGTTCATGGAGGCGGAGAAGGAGCAGGCCCGGCGGGAGGGCCGTGCCGAGATGGTGCGCGGCCAGGGCAAGGTCGTGCTGGCCACGGTCAAGGGCGACGTCCACGACATCGGCAAGAACATCGTCGGCGTCGTCCTCGGCTGCAACAACTACGAGGTGATCGACCTCGGCGTGATGGTGCCGGCGGCAAGGATCCTGGACACGGCCGTTGCCGAGGGCGCCGATGCCGTCGGGCTGTCCGGCCTGATCACGCCGTCGCTGGACGAGATGGTTGCCGTCGCCGCCGAGATGGAGCGGCGCGGACTGAAGCTCCCGTTGCTGATCGGTGGCGCGACCACGTCCAAGCAGCACACCGCGGTCCGGATCGCCCCGGCGTACGAGCAGACCACTGTGCACGTGCTGGATGCGTCCCGGGTGGTCGGTGTGGTCTCGGACCTGCTCGACGACGAGCGGTCACAAGAGCTTGCCCGTAGCAACAGTATTGAGCAGGAGCGGCTGCGCGAGCAGCACGCGAACAAGCAGCGCAGCCCGTTGCTCACGCTGGCCCAGGCGCGCGCGAACGCCGAGCCGGTCGAGTACGGCGAACTCCCGGTGCCCGCGTTCACCGGCCTGCGCCGAGTGTCGCCGGACCTGGAGACGCTGCGCGCGATGATCGACTGGCAGTTCCTGTTCCTGGCCTGGGAGTTGAAGGGCAAGTACCCCGCGATCCTGGACCAGCCGGTGGCGCGCGAACTGTTCGACGACGCGAACACGCTGCTGGACGAGATCGTTGCCAACGGCTCCTTCACGGCCGAGGGTGCGTACGGGTTCTGGCCGGCGCACAGCGAGGGTGACGACATCATCCTCGACGGCCTGGACGTGTCGTTCCCGATGCTGCGCCAGCAGACCGAGAAGCCGGCCGGACGGCACAACCGGTGCCTGGCCGACTATGTCGCGCCGTCCGGCGACCACCTCGGTGGGTTCGGGGTCGCGATCCACGGTGCCGAGGCGCTCGCGTCGTCGTACGAGGCGAAGAACGACGACTACCGGGCGATCATGGTGAAGGCCCTGGCCGACCGCCTGGCCGAGGCGTTCGCGGAGTGGATCCACCTGGAGGCGCGGCGGGCGTGGTTCGAGCCGGACGCCGAGCCGGTGCTGGAGGACCTGCACGCCGAGCGGTTCCGGGGTATCCGGCCGGCGCTCGGGTATCCGGCGAGCCCGGACCATTCCGAGAAGCAGGAGTTGTTCCACCTGCTCGAGGCGGAGAAGCTCGGCCTGGGCCTGACCGAGTCGTTCGCGATGACCCCGGCGGCCGCCGTCAGCGGTCTGATCTTCGCCAACCCGGCGTCGCGCTACTTCAGCGTCGGCCGCCTGGGCCGCGACCAGATCGAGGACTACGCCGTACGCCGCGGCCTGTCCGTCGAGGAGATCGAGCGCTGGCTGCGGCCGAACCTGGCCTACGACCCGGCGTGAACTCCCCTACAGTGACGGAATGACGGTCACCCTGCGCCCCGCCACCGCCGCCGACGTCGAGGCCGTTGCCGCGGTCTGGTACGCCGGTTGGGGTGACGGGCATCTGGGGCATGTGCCGGACGAACTGGTTGCGGTGCGGACCAAGGAGACGTTCTGGAGCCGTGCCGCGGAACGGGTGGCCGACACCACCGTCGCGGTGGTGGGGGACGAGGTCGCGGGGTTCGTGATGGTGACCGGGGACGAGGTCGAGCAGGTGTACGTCTCGCGCGACCACCGTGGTTCGGGAGTAGCCGGGACGCTACTCAGTGAAGCCGAGCGACAGGTGAAAGCCAACGGACACGGCGAAGCGTGGCTTGCCGTGGCCGCGGGCAACGCTCGGGCGCGACGCTTCTACGAGCGCGGTGGCTGGAGCGACGGGGGAGCCTTCGATTACCCCGCCACCGTGGGAGACCGTGCGATTCCGGTGCCGTGTCATCGGTACGTCAAGCAGGTCTGACGCGGAGGATTCCCCTGCACTTGGGGTGTACGGCGGGTGTATCGGCTCCGAATGGAGTTAGTTTGCCTTGGCAAGCGTTCCCGTTCCTGGAGAGGTCACCATGGCAATCCGTTCCTGGCGCCGGCCGTCGCGTCGGCTGGTTCTCACCGGCGTCGCCGCCGTCGCGCTCACGTCGGTCGTCGGCGGGGTCGCGTACTCGGCCGGGGCCGCCTCGCAGCAGCCGGCCATTCAGACGTCGACGCCGCGCACCGAGCGGCAGGTCACCAACATCGACGTACTGCGGCAGCAGTTGCGCAACTACTACGGCGATCCGCTCGGCACCGGTACGTTCGCGGCGGACAGCAACTACGCCAAGGAGGCCACGTCGGCGGCCGCGTCCGGCACGCGCTGGATCTCCGCGCCGCACCACACCAAGAAGACCAAGGCGATCCTGCTGGACGTCGACGACACCTCGCTGGCGACCTGGAACTACGAGATCTTCAGCAACTGGGCGTTCAACCCGGCCACCAATGCGGACTACGTGCTGAACCAGCGATTCCCCGCCGTACCGGGGATGGTCGACCTGGTGAAGACCGCGGAGCGGGAGGGCTACGCGATCTTCTTCCTGACCGGTCGCGGCACCGCGCAGGAGGCGGCGACGCTGGGCAACCTGACCGAGGACGGCGTCGGCATCGACGCCGGTTTCCCGAAGCCGACGACGTTGCGCGACGGCGAGGACGGCCTGTTCACCAAGCCGGCCGTGACCGACTACCCGGACTACCTGCAGCAGGCCTGTGCGAACGACCCGAACGGATCCTGTACGACGATCCACTACAAGTCCGCCACCCGGGCGCACATAGAGTCGCTCGGCTACGACATCGTCGCGAACTTCGGCGACCAGTTCTCCGACCTGAAGGGTGGGTTCGCCGACCGCACCGTCAAGCTGCCGAACCCGAACTACTACCTGCCGTAATCAGCGCGGCAGTACTCCTTCGAGAAGAGTCGTGACGTGCTGGCGCAGGGTGGGCTCGAACTCCATCCGCAGCGCCGAGATCGACGGATCCGCCTCGAAGGCGGCGAGCAGGGCCGGGGTGGGGTGGGCGTGCGTCCAGACCGCCCCGGCCAGCATGCTCGCCGGCGGGATGAAGCGCCGCGCGCCCGCTTCCCCCATCTCCGGTAGCGCGCCGACGGCCAGCTCGACCATCCGTTCGTAGCCGATCGCCGCCGCGCGCTTGAACGCGATCGCGGTGTCGGTCGAGATGTTGCGCTCCAGCACTGACGCCTGCGTGCTGATCAGATCGCAGAACACCGGACGCCCGGCCAGCGTGCTCACCACGGCATCCACCAGCAGTGCTGCCCGCTCAGCGAGCGGCGCGGCCGGCGGTACGGCGGCGAGCGCGGTCGCGAGGTCCTCCACCCAGGCCGCGAGCTCGGAGCTGTTGAGCTCGAGCAGGACAGCCTCCCGCGACTCGAAGTACTTCAGCACGTTCGACTTCGCCAGGCCGACGCGACGGCTCAGCTCGTTCAGGCTGACGTCGCTGACCGGCATCTCCGCCAGCATCGCCGCCGCGGTCGCCAGGATCGCCTGCCGCCGGACGGCCCGCTGCTCCTCGCTCCGGGCCCGCTGGAATGTCGTCACGCTCACAGTCTACAGACCGCTGGTCTGTTGTTATCGCACCGCCGGGCTGATAACGTCGAAGCCATAACAGACCATCAGTCTTTTATGGAGGAACGATGTACGTCGTACCCGACCAGACCGGCAGGCTCGCTGTCGTCACCGGCGCCAACAGCGGCACCGGCAAGGAGACCACCAAGCGTCTCGCCGCCGCCGGTGCGCGGGTGGTGATGGCGGTCCGGACCGTCGCCAAGGGCGAGGCCGCCCGGGCCGAGATCCTGGCCGAACACCCGGACGCCCAGCTCGAGGTACGGCGGATCGACCTCGCCGACCTGGCGTCGGTGCAGGAGTTCGCCGACAGCCTGAGCGCGGACGAGTCGCACCTCGACCTGCTGGTGAACAACGCCGGTGTGATGACGCCGCCGACCAGGAACCTCACCAAGGACGGGTTCGAGCTGCAGTTCGGCTCCAACTTTCTCGGCCCGTTCGCACTGACCGTGCGGCTGCTGCCGCTGGTGCTGGCCGCACCGGCCCCGCGGATCGCGACCATGAGCAGCGGGACGGCGAACTACGGCCGGATCCATTTCGACGACCTGCAGTGGGAACGTCGCTATCGCTCGAACCTGGCGTATGCGCAGTCGAAGCTCGCCGACCTGATGATGAGCAACCATCTGGCCAAGCTCGCCGCCGACCGTGGTTGGAACCTGCTCAGCGCCGCCGCGCACCCGGGCTTCACTCGGACCAACCTGCTGACGGCCGGCGCCTCGCTGGGTCGTGACCAGCTTCCGCTCGCCACCCGGATCGCGCACCGCCTCAACCCACTCCCGTCGCAAGGCGTTGAGATCGGCACCGAGCCGCTCCTGTTCGCGGCGACCAGCCCCGACGCCCAGTCCGGTGCGTACTACGGCCCGTCCAACTTCTTCGGCCTGGTCGGACCCACCAAACTCGCCGCCGCACCCAAGCGTTCCCTCGACGTCGAGGACAACGCCAGGCTCTGGTCCGTGGCCGAGCAGCTCACAGGTGTTGCGCTCCCGCATCACGGTCCTATCCTGCGCAAGTGACCCAGTGGTCGAGCGGTGAGATCTACGAGTCCTACGTGGGCCGATGGAGCCGGCTGGTCGCCGCCGACTTCGTGAGCTGGCTGGACCAGCCCACCGGCCTGCGCTGGCTCGACGTCGGCTGCGGCACCGGCGCATTGACCAGCACGATCCTGCGTACGGCGGGTCCAGCTTCGGTGCTCGGCGTCGACCCGTCGGCCGGCTTCATCGAGTACGCCCGGCAGCAGGTCCGTGACGAGCGTGCGAGCTTCGAGGTCAGATCGGCGACCGAACTGCCGGACGGCCCGTACGACGTGGTGGTCGCCGGGCTCGTTCTCAACTTCGTCCCGGAGCGGGCCGAGGCGCTGCGGCGGATGCGGGAGATCGGGTCGACGGTCGGCGCGTACGTCTGGGACTACGCCGAAGGCATGCAGCTGATGCGGAACTTCTTCGACGCGATGATCGAAGTACGTCCACAGGATCGCGAACACGATGAAGCGGTCCGCTTCCCGTTCTGTACGGCTGAGGGCCTCGAAGGACTGTTCACCGACGCTGGGTTCACCACGGTCAGCACGCGGGCGATCGTCGTACCGACGGAGTTCACGTCGTTCGACGACTACTGGCAGCCGTTCCTGGGTGGGCAGGGGCCGGCGCCGGCGTACCTGCGCGGCCTGGCCGAGCCGGATCAGGAGACGCTGCGGGAGGCGGTGCGCGCGCGGTTGCCGATCGAGGCGGACGGTTCGATCCGGCTGACCGCACGCGCGTGGGCCGCGAAGGCCGTCAGCTGAGGTAGTCGGATCGAAGCAGGCCGAAGAGGAGGTCGTCGGTCCACTCGCCCTTGAACCAGCTGTTCGACAGTCGCAGACCCTCTTGCCGGAAGCCGAGGCGTTCGAGCAGCCGGGCCGACGCCGTGTTGCGGGCGTCGCACTCGGCCGAGACGCGATGCAGATTGCGCTCGACGAACAGCTGGTCGAGGAGGCCGCGGACCGCCTCGGTCGCGTAGCCCTTGCCCTGGTGCTCGGGGGCCAGGGTGAAGCCGAGTTCGGCCTGCCTGAGGTTCTCGTGCAGGTTGAGGCCGATGTCGCCGATCAGTACGCCGTCCAGGTCGATGGCGTACTGGAACCAGCCTGGCTTCATCGGATCGCCGTCCGCGAAGTCCTCGACAGTCTTGAGCGCCTCGGCCGGCGGGAGTGGTGCGTCCCACGACTGGTAGCGCGCAACGTCCGGATCCGACCGGTACGCCGCGAACGCCTCCGCGTCCTCGGGGGTGAAGCGACGCAGGCTCAACCGCTCGGTGCGCACCAACATCCGGCCATCATGTCAAATCCGCTCCCTCAGCTCCGTCGTACCAGTGAGAGGAGAGCGCCGATGAAATTCCTGGTGATCCTGCAGGGCGACGGCGGGCAGCCGCTGCGCCGCGACGAGTTCGAACGAGCCGCGTACGACGCGGGCGAACTGGTCTGTGGTGAGGTGCTGGCCGACCCACAACTGGCCGTGCACATGCCCGATCGAGCGGCTCCGGCCGCCATCGACGCCTACTACCTGATCGACGTGGAGAGCCGCGAGCGGGCGGTCGAGCTCGCCCGCCTACTGCCGGACTCCCAGACCGCCGGGCGATCCGTCGAGATCCGCGCGGTGATGCACTCGACCGCCGCAGACTTCTAGCGCACCACCTTGAACCAGAGGTTGGTCGCGAGCTCGTTGCCGGTCACGCTCAGGCGTTCGAGGCCGACGGTTCGGCCGCCCGGCTGGTCGAACAGGCGGGTGCCGTCCCCGAGCATGACCGGGACGAACAGCAGCAGTACTTCGTCCAGTTCGCCGGCCTCGATGCACTGCTTGGCAACGTTCGCGCCGATCACGTTGACGTACTTGTCGCCGGCCGCCTCCCTCGCCATCGAGAGCGCCTTCGCGAACTCGTCGACGTACGTGACGCCCGGCTCGGGACCGTTCGGTGGGCGGTGCGTGAGCACGAACAGCGGGCCACTCCACCCGCCGCCGAATGCCTGGCCCTCGCCGGCTTCGCCTTTGTGCGGGTCGTCCCCGTCGTGCGACCGGCGCCCGGCCAGGATCGAGCCGATCCGGGGGATCAGTTCGTCGACCTCCGGGTTCGGGCCGAGGTACGGGCGCATCCACTGCATGTCGCCGTCCGGGCCGGTGATGAAGCCGTCGACCGACATCGTCACCGAATACAGCACCTTCGCCATGGGTCCTCCTGCTCGCTCGTTGGTTGGTTCCTGTTGAGACGAGCGAGCAGGAGAAAACTCATCGGGACGCCGGGCCCACGTCCGACGGAGTGAGCGGGCGGTTGATCGCAGAGGCCGTGCTGTACTCGTCGGCGCCGACATCCGCCCTGCCGGTGCGCGGCTGACCGTCGAGGTCCTTCGGCACATTCGGGTAGCTCTTGCTTGCGGCGTTGATCGCGGGACTCGAGGACGTCAGGCGGCGGATTCCGTCGGAGCCGGCCGCGAGCTTCGGGTCCTTGCGGGAGAATCCATCGACCGGGATGTTGCCGTCGGCCGCGGCGCCCCAGCAGAGGTTGCCGGACCACGCGATGCCGTCCAGGTAGGGCATCGACACCAACTGCTTGCCGGAGTCGCCGATCAGCAGATTGTCGGTGATCGAGCAGCCCAGTGGTGGCAGGGTCCGCTGCGACTCCCCGCTGATCGCCGTACCGCAGGCGAGGACGGTGTTGAGCGCGATCGTCACCCGGTCCGGGGCGTCGTTGCCTTGGCGGCTCTCCGGTGAGTCCTCCGGTTTGTGGTCGCGCACGCTGCCGCTGCCGAGAACGATTCCGGAGCCGCCGATCTGCTCGGTGTAGTTGTTCACGATCAGGTGATCGTTGCCGTAGATCCGGATTCCGTTGCTCCCGGCAAGGATGAAGTTGGCCTCGATCCGCGACCGGTTGCCGTGCCGGAGCACGATGCCGCCGAGGCTGTCGCGGATGGTGTTCTGCCGGATCGTGTTGCCGGACGACTTGACCGAGATCGCCTCCGGATCGCCGTTCGCACGCTCGAACAGATTCTGCTCGACCAGTGCGCCGGCGTCGCTCAGCGAGCGGCCGCTGAGGCCGAGCCGGATCGGTTCGCCGCCGTTGTCGCCGGCGAAGGTGTGGTCGGAGAAGTAGTTGCGGACGATCCGCACACCCTGCGCCATCCCGTCCGACCCCGGTCCCTCGACGCCGAGGAAGATCCCGAGCGTCGACTTCCCGTGGAAGTGGTTGCGTTCCACGGTGGTCGAGTCGCCGCGGACCATCAGCCAGTGCATCCCCTCGATGTCGGCGAGCTGAAGGTCATTGCGGCTGATCGTCACGTGGTGACAAGTGGTCGGGACCTCGAAGGTCGTCCGTTGCTTCAGCGTGAACCCGCTGACCGTCACGTACGACGAGTCGCCGAACACGAACCCACGATTCCCGGTCAGCGTCACGCCGCCGACGGTCTCGGCCCGGATCACGATCGGTGCGCCGCCGCTCCCGTGCCTGCCTTGGATCGCGATGGTCTCGTCGCCGGGAACGTCGTACGTGCCATTGGCAACCACGATCTCGGTGCCGGGGTGGGCTGCCGCGATCGCCTGCCGGAGTTCGTCGAGGGTTCGGGCCCGGACGGGCCGGGTGTGTGTCCGGGTGCCGGGACTGGCCGTCGCGGGCAGCGCGGTGGCTGGCAGTGCGGTGGCCGGCAGTGTGGCGGTGGCGGTCAGGCCGGCGCCGAGGGCGGTGGCCAGGAAGGTACGGCGATGCATGGCGTCCTCCGGGGGTGACTCGGGGCGGGATCCGGATGTGGCTGCCCAGTCTGTGGGCGGTCGACTGCGCTGGCAAGCGTTTGCCAACGAGGTGACCAGATCTCCCGTGGGGTGGGACGGATGGGGGCCGGGTTCCGCGCCACAGCCCCGGTGCGATCACGGCCGGTGGTGCCGGTAGCCTTCCGGCAATCGACCTTTTCGGATTCGGGAACGAGGTGGATCGGGGCCATGCCGGAGCGGAACGAGGCCCGCCAGGTGCTACTCGACCTCGACCTCCACCGGCCCTCCGAGGCCCGGCTCTACGACCTGTTCCTCGGCGGTAAGAACAGCTACGAAGTGGACCGCAGGCTGTTCCGGGAAGTCCTGGAGATCGCGCCCGAGGCACCGGACCTGGCCCGGGAGAACCGGCGCTGGCTGGGCGACGCGGTCCGCTGGATGATCAGCGACGGTGTGCGTCAGCTCCTCGACCTCGGTTGCGGCCTGCCGGCCGCGCCGAACACCCACGAAGTCGCACTGAAGGCCGATCCGCAGGCGAAGGTCGTGTACGTCGACAACGACCTGATGGCGATCTCACACGGTCAGGCGCTGCTCGCCGACGACCACAGCACGTTCTTCGCCGGCGCCGACCTGACCGACCCGGAGTCCGTGCTCGAGCATCCGGTCGTCACCGAGGCGCTCGACCTGAACCGGCCGGTCGGGATCATCCTCGGGCTGGTGCTGCACGCGATCCCGGACACCAGACAGGTTCGGCGGTTGGTCTCCGAATACCTGGCCGCGGTGCCGCCCGGGTCGTACCTGGCGATCACGCATCCGGTGAATTTCCGGAACGGCAGCCGGCTGGGCGAGTTCGCGACCGCGGTCGAGGACAAGCTGAAGGAGTCCTTCCCGGCCGTCACGTTCCGCGCTCCCGTGGAACTCGCCGAGATCGTGGCCGGTTTCGAGTTGATCGAGCCAGGTCTGGTCGACGACCTGACCGGGTGGTGGCCGCCCGCCGAGCAGAAGCTCGGCCCGACCGGCGCCGCCCTGCTGCTGTACGTCGCTCTCGCGCGCAAGCCCTGACAATTCACTGGTGGATCGACCCGGATCGCACCGATGATGGGTCACATGTCTGCTCAGGCTGCTGCTGCCGCTCACTGATCACGCGGTTTCCCGCCTGATCACGCCCGTCCACGCGACGGGCCCCTTCAGCGTGCAGTCCACCAGCCTTGGAGCTCTTCTCATGCACCCCACGTCATCATCGGCGTCGGTCGAGATCGCGTGTGACGAGTCGGGGTTCTCCGGGAGCAATCTCCTGGACCCCGAGTCGCCCGTGATCACCCACGCCAGTGTGGATCTCGACGTACCGGAGGCCGCCGAACTGGTCGCCATCCTGCAGTCCCGGTTCCGCCGTCGAGGGACCACGGAGTACAAGTCCAACCTGCTGCTCCGGCCCGAGCAGCGACCCGCGCTGGAGTGGTTCCTCACCACGCTGTGCGGGCACGCCCATGTCCATGTCATCGACAAGACGTCGTACGTCGCCGGGCGGGTGATCGAGTTGCTCGTCGACGAGCCGTCGTACGGCGACGGCACCCGGCTGGCCCGGGATCATGGGGAAGCCGTGGCGCGGTTCCGGGATCGGACCGACTTCCTGGACGCGTTCCTCACGATGACGCGGACCAAGCGACTGCGGCTGCTCGACCATGCCGCGATCGACCGGTTCTTCGCGTTGCTGCCGGCCGATGTGCCGGTTCTGCGCGAGGTGACGCGGGCGCGGGTCGAGGAGGTGCTGCTGCGGTTGATCGACGACGATCGTTCGATCCCGCCTCCGCTCGAACCGATGGTGCCCGCGGTGGCCGACACGGTGTTGTTCTGGAGCGCCGGGCAGCGGTCGGTCGCGGTGGTGCACGACGAGCAGAGCGCGCTCACCCGAGGTCGGATGGCGCGGCTCGGCGCCTACCTGGCCGAGGCCGTCGCGCCGGCACCGCCACCACTCCTCAGCCTCAAGCAGGTCGACTCCAGGCACGATCCGCGAGTACAGGCGGCAGACTTCCTGGCCGGCATCGCCCGCTGGCTCGCCACCGACCCGACGCCGGTCCCGGCCCTGACCGAGCTACTCGATCCGTACCTCCCCGTCTAGCGCCCGGGGTGGCCGGGGTGGGCGTGGATGGCGGGTTGTGTGCCGGCTGGCGGGTTGTTGGGCGCCAGCGGTGAAACAACCCGCCAGTGGTGGCGGCGGCGCTCAGGATTGCTCGGCGAGGAAGGCTTCCCAGGTGCGGTGGCCGGTGGTGGCGCCGGTCAGGGTCAGGTTTCCGCCGGCCCGGTAGACCTTGCCTGCCTTGCCTGGAGCGCGGACCGGCATCGACAACCGGTGCTTGCCGGTGGTGCGCAGGTAGTCGCGGGCGAGGTCGCCCAGGCTGTACACCTTCGGGCCGACCAGGTCCGGGACGAGGCCGGCCGGCTCGCCCAGCGCCAGCTCGACGAGCCGCGCCGCGACGTCGCGCCCGTCCACCGGCTGGAACCGCACGCCACCGGGGATCGGCAGCACCGGGAGCTTCGCCATCATGCGCGCGGTGTTCCAGGCGAAGTCGTGGACCTGCGCGACCCGCAGTACCGTCCACGGCACCGAGGACTCCCGCACGGCCTGTTCCGCGCCCAGCTTGGACTTGAAGTACGTCAGCGGGAGTTGATCCACCGCGGTCACCGAGATGTGCACCAGGTGTTTGACCCCGGCCCGCTCCGCAGCCCGCACGAGATTCCGCGTGCCGACGTCATCCCCCTTCGGCCCACCCGCGAGATGGATCACGACGTCCACGTCGTTCAGAGCGTCATCGATCCCGTCCCCCTGCAACAGGTCCGCCGCCACATGCTCGACCCCGTCGTCCTTGGGGTGTCGGCTCAGCACCCTGACCTTCCACCCCGCCTCCACCACCAACGGCACCACCAGCCGCCCCAACGTCCCGGTTCCACCCGTCACAAGCATCACGCCCACAGTTCCTCCACTCATCACGACCCACCTCCGGGCCCCACCCCTCTGACGTTCCCCGCGAGCCAGATGTGACGACCTCGCGGTCGCGCGGGTGCCGGCGGGTGGCGGGCAGTGTGCTGGCTGGCGGGTTATTTCCACGCCAGCGGCGAAACAACCCGCCAGTGGCCCCCGCGTCGTACAAGTGGGTGGTGTCGTCGGGGGCGCAACTAGGTTCGCCAAGGAGTGATGTCGAGCTTCGGGTAGCGCTGACTGATGCCGCTCAGGGTTTCGTCGGTCCAGAACGGATGGCCGGGTGCCGGGAATCCGAAGAGCTCGAGCTGGCGAGGAGTTGCGTTGTGGACGAACTCGTACCACGCCGGCTCGTGGCTGCGCGGCGCCCACGCGATGCGCTGGCCCCAATCGGCCTCAGCCGGCCGGTAGATGAGCTGCATCGAGTACCGCGCCCCGCGAGGCTTCCGCAGACCGGTGCCGCGGTGGAAGGTACGCGTGTTGAACGCGATCACCGTTCCTGCGGGCGCGGAGCCGGACTGCTCGGCGTCGTACAAGTGGGTGTTGTCGTCGGGGGAGACGAAGTCGCCTGCACCGCCGTTGCGTGGGTAGAAGTTCGGGTTCATCGGCAGGTCCGCGGTGTGGTCGTACGACACCAGGTGCGGCGGTCCGAGTTCCTCCGGGACGTCGACGAGGAAGACGAACAGCTCGAGGTGCTGGTAGCGATCCTCGGTGGATGGCACCAGGATCGTCTGGTTCAGGTAGTCGCGATGCAACTCCTGGTCGTACGTCGTGGCACCGGTGTACTTCGCCCAGGCCTCGGCCGACGAGAGTCGCAGATCTGTTTGTCCGAGCAGTGTCTCCGCGAGTCCGACGATCCTGGGGTGAACGGCGAGCAGGCTGAATGCGGTGCTGGCGAACGGAAACGCGTCGATTCCGTCGAACTCGTCGTCGACGTACCTGACGCGACGATCGTCCGTGCCGTCGTGGAATCCCTCGGGGGTCGGAAACATCGTCGGCAGGTCGCTGAGTGCCGGCGACAGTTCCTTGGCCGACAAGAACCCGGGCAGGATCACAAACCCGCGCGTTCGCCATTCGTTCACCACATCCCCGGCCAACATGCCGGCCAGCCTGCCGGTGCACTGACCTGGTGTGCAATCGGATTAGGCCAGACTCGGATGCGCAGGCAAATGTCGAGGGCTGATCTGGGGTTCCGACCTACGTGGTGATGGCGCACAGTGCGTCGTCGTGGAGGAGGTTGTGATGAAGTACCTGATTCTGATCTATTCGAACCCGGAGCCGTGGGGGCACCCGACGATCGACTTCACCGAGGTGGGGCGGGCGATCCCGGACGACGAGCGGGCGGCGATGCACAAGGAGTTCGAGGAGATGCTGGCCGAGATCTCGGCGTCGGGGGAGTTCGTGACGGCCGAGGCGTTGGGGGCGCCGACTGCGTCGACGATCTACCGGGTCGGCTCGAAGGGCCGCCGGGTGGCGACCGATGGGCCGTACGCCGAGACGAAGGAGCAACTCGCCGGCTTCTTCCTGATCGACGTCGCCTCCCGGGAACGGGCCGAGGAACTGGCGTCCCGCTTCGCCGGTCCCGGAGACACCGTCGAGTTGCGGCCGGTGATGTGACGATGCCCGCGATCCGCCTGAGCTCGCCGACGCTCAACTGCCCGAACGCCCTCGAACTGGCGGCGTTCTACGCGGAGATCACCGGTGGGCGGATCGCGTACTCCGACCACGTCTGGGCGACCATGGACGGGCCAGGGGGCCGGATCGACTTCCAGAGCGATCCGGCCCATGTCCCGCCCACCTGGCCGGAGCCGACGGTTCCGATCCAGTTCCACCTCGACTTCTACGTCGACGACCTGGATGCCGCCGCGTCCCAGGTCCTGGCCGCGGGGGCCACCAAGTACTCCCACCAGCCCAACTCCGACCACTGCCTGGTCTTCGCGGACCCGGCCGGTCACCCCTTCTGTCTGTCCACCTGGGACATGCTCAATCGGTGACTCGGGTCACGGCTGCGGGTCTCGCTGGGATCTCGCTCAGCGAGACGTGACGTACGACGTACCGCCAAGCGTCCGGCTCGCCTACCCTGATTGAACTTACCGAGAGTCAGGAGGGGCGAGCTGTGACGACTGTCGTCCTGATGGGTCCGCCGGGTGCCGGGAAGGGCACGCACGCCGACATGCTCGCCGAGCAAGCCGCCGTACCGGCCATCTCGACCGGCGACATCTTCCGCGCCCAGGTCGCCGCCGGGACGGACCTCGGCCGGAGAGCCCAGCAGTATCTCGACTCCGGTGCGTACGTGCCCGACGACGTGACGATCGCGATGGTCCGCGAGCGGCTGGCCGAGGACGACGCCCGGCCGGGCTTCCTCCTCGACGGCTACCCGCGCACCCTCGAACAGGCCGCCGTACTCGACGAGCTCCTCACCACGCAGGAACGCCGACTCGACGCGGTCGTCGTCCTGCGGGTCGACCAGGAGGTCCTGGTACGGCGTCTGCTCCGGCGAGCCGAGATCGAGCACCGCTCCGACGACACCGAGGACGTGATCCGGCGCCGCCTCAAGGTGTACGCCGACCACACCGTCCCGCTGATCGAGCTGTACGGCGACCGCGGCCTGGTGCACGAGGTCGACGGCGATGGCGAGGTCGCCGAGGTCCGCGAACGAGTCCTCCAGGTCGCCTACCGCCTCACCCTGGCCGAACGCCCCATCCCGGGTGTCTGAACAGCCGCGCCTGTTCGAGCGCGCGGCTGTTCCGTCTTGTCGAGGTCAGCTGCGCCAGACCGGGGCGACCGACTTGCGGTAGTTGCGGCCGAAGACGCCGCTGATGATGGTGAGGACGGGCTTCGGGACCGTGCCGGTGATGGCGGCGGTCTCGTCGGGGGCGGCGCCGTCGAGGGCCCAGGCGAAGAACGTACCGCCTTGCGCCGGGCTGACCTTGGCGAACTGCCGGCCCATCGCCTTCATCTCGGCGGTGTCCTGCTTCTCCAGGTACACCCCCTCGATCTCCGACTCCTCGTGATCCATATGCAGCACGGTCACCCGCTGCAGCTCCTGCATCGCGGTCAGTGCGGTCGCCGCATCCTCGGCGCTCGCGGTACGGCGAAGGGACGCGATCGCCTCGCGGGCCTTGGCCAACGCGGTCGCCATCGTGTCGTGCTCGGCGTCCATCTGGGTCAGCAGATCGCGGCTCACCCCGACCGATTCCAAGGCCGGCCAGGCGATGTCGTGCTCACCTTCGTGATGGCGGGTCAACTGTTCGTCGAAGTTCGCCCATGCCGTCGCGAGCTGCTCGGCCCGCAGCTGATCCCCCGCGGAAAACGCCCCCAACGCGTCGACGAACCGCTGCAGATCCCGGCGGAACGCCGCGTGAATCGCTTTGTTCATGCTCATCTCAGCCATAGCTCGGAGTGTAGGGTCAAGCGCGCTTGAAGTGGGGGAGTCGGCCGGGAACATCTTCCGGCGTTCACCGGTTGTGGCTGGATATGCATGGTGAGTACAAGGTTCCGGGCGGCAAGCTGGTTGTTGCCGATCTGGAGGTGGTCGACGATCACGTCCGGCGGGCGCAGCTCAGTGGGGACTTCTTCCTCGAGCCCGACGATGCGCTGGAGCGGATCAACGGTGCTCTTGCCGGTCTCCCGATCGCCACGCCCGCGGCCCAGGTGGCTGCTCGTGTGCGCGCCGTACTGGGGGATGGGGTCGAGATGCTCGGGTTCTCGCCCGAGGCCGTGGCCGTCGCCGTACGGCGGGCGCTGACGGGCGCGACCGGTTGGCGCGATCACCTGTGGGAGTTCGTCCACGACGTACCGCGGGAGCCCGCGCTACAGATGGCGCTCGACGAGGTGCTGGCCGAGCAGGTCGGTTCCGGTGAGCGGGCGCCGACGCTGCGGGTCTGGGAGTGGGCGTCGAACGCGGTCATCATCGGCAGCTTCCAGTCCCTGCGCAACGAGGTCGACCTGGAGGGCGCGGCCAAGCACGACGTGACAGTGGTACGGCGGATCAGCGGCGGCGGAGCCATGTTCGTTGAACCAGGCAACACGATCACGTACTCGCTCTACGTCCCCGAGTCACTCGTCTCCGGGCTGTCGTTCATCGAGTCGTACGCGTTCCTCGACGACTGGGTGATCGGCGCGCTGAACGATCTCGGCATCGCGGCGACGTACCAGCCGATCAACGACATCACCTCGCCGGCCGGCAAGATCGCCGGCGCCGCGCAGAAGCGGTTCGCCGGTGGCGCCGTCCTGCATCACGTCACGATGGCCTACGACATGGACGCCGGGAAGATGCTCGAGGTACTGCGGATCGGCCGCGAGAAACTGTCCGACAAGGGAACGACGAGCGCCAACAAACGGGTCGATCCACTGCGCAGCCAGACCGGCCTCGACCGCGCGGAGGTGATCGACCGGATGGCCGCGTCCTTCGGCAACCGCTATGGCCTCAAGCCGGGCAGCATCGACAAGGCCACAGTGGACCTCGCCGAAGAGCGCGTCACCGCCAAGTTCGGCACCGAGGAGTGGCTCACCCGAGTCCCGTGATCGGTACTGCGTTTCCGCTCACCCGGACTCTCGTGTCGTCGGCGCGCAGTTCAACCTGGATGCGGCTCGGGCGACCGAGATCATCACCCTGGTGCAGTGTGAGCACGACCGGCGGTTCGACGAGCCCGCGCTCGCGTAGGTAGGCGCCGAACGCCGCGGCCGCCGCCCCGGTCGCCGGGTCCTCGACCACGCCACCGACCGGGAACGGATCGCGCACGTGGAACACAGTCGCGGACTCGCGCCACACCAACTGCAGCGTGGTCAGATCCCGCTGCAGCATGTAGGCGAGCAGCCGATCGAAGTCGTAGTTCAAGTCGGCCAGTCGTTGCCTGGTCGACGTACTCACGATGAGATGCCGCGCCCCGGCGTACCCGATCGCCGGCGGCAACGCGGGATCGAGCTCGTCCTCATGCCAGTCGAGGATCTCGAGTACGTCGCTGATGTCGTCGATCTCCTCGACATGCGGCTCGACGCTGGTCAGCGTGGCCCGCAGTCCGTCCGGTGACTCCTCGACCACGACCGGCACGAGCCCGGCCTGGGTCGAGAAGACGAGCTCACCGGGACCGATCCGCTCGGCCAGCGCGACCGCGGTGGCCACGGTCGCGTGCCCACAGAACGGCACCTCCGCCCTGGGGGAGAAGTAGCGGACCGGGATCACCCCATCGCGACCTTCGGAACCGCTGGTCAGGAAGGCGGACTCGGAGTACCCGACGTCCGCGGCGATCGCCTGCATCTCGGCGTACGTGAGCCTGCTCGCGTCGAGCACCACCCCGGCCGGATTGCCGCCGGCCGGGTCGGACGTGAACGCCGTGTACCGCAGCACTGTCATGCGGTCATCCAATCACTGACGCTCCAGCCGGACGAAGGTCGCGCTCGGGTCACTGACCGTCTCGGTCACCTGGAACGCGCCCAACGCGTCGGCCACGCCGTCGAACAGGCGCTCGCCGGCGCCCGCCAGGATCGGCGCGACGACGAGGTTGAGCTCGTCGATCAGACCGGCCCGCAGGTACTGCTGGACCGTGTGGGCGCCACCGGCGATGACCACGTCGCGGCCATCGGCGGCCTTCAGCGCGCGCTCCAGCACGACCTCGATCGGCTCGTCGGTGAAGTGGAACGTCGTACCGCCCTCCATCGGGATCGACGGCCGCAGGTGGTGGGTGAGGACGAAGGTGTCGTGATGGTACGGCGGGTTGTCGCCCCACCAGCCGGTCCACGACTCGTCCTCCCACGCACCACGCTGCGGGCCGAACATGTTCCGTCCCATGATCGTGGCGCCGACACCATCGGCGTACCCGTCGATCCGGTCCGCCCCGAGCCCGCTCTTGCCGGCGGCCTGGTCCTGCTGCGCGACCTCCATCCAGTCGTGCAACTTGTCCATGCCGTCGCCGAACGGCGCGTCCAGCCGCTGACCCGGGCCGGCCGCGATCCCGTCGAGGGTGATCGTGAAGTTGTGGACCCGAACCCTTGCCATGACAATCTCCTCAGTCCGTGTGCGGTTCTGCTTGCACCCCCAGGTCGGAACTGCCCCGACCGTCTTGACACGGCTCAGTCTGTCCAATCCAGCTGGACCCCCGGAATCCCCAACGCCCGCCCAAATTCCTGTGCCTCGGCCCGCGCCGCCGTGTCACCGCGTTCGTAGCGGAACACGCGGCCCGGGAAGACAACGAACACCTCCCGAGCGTCATGGAAGTCGGCGTACCACCCCGGCTGGTCCAACGCCCCGGCCAGTGTCTCCGCCAGCACCTCGACCCGCTCGTCCTCGACCCCGAACTCCAGCACCGACCACACCGCCGCCTGACTCGGCGTCGCACTCGCCACGGCGTACCGACTGATCTTCCGCACGACCAGCGGCACCTCCGAAATCTCCACCCCAACCCGCAAACTCTCCAAAATCAACGCACCCTCGAACACCCAGCCTCCTCCCAACTCCTGCCCAGGAGGCTAGGCGGACCCGCCGACAGTTCCTGATAGGACGCGTCTAGCGTGGGGTGGTGGAGCGGATCGGGTATGTCATTTTGTACGTCGAGGATCTCGGGGCGTCGGTGGAGTTCTATCGGGACGTGATCGGGTTGCCGTACAAGTTCACCGATGCGGGGTATGCGGAGTTCGGCACCGAGGGGACGCGGTTCGCGTTGTTCGAGCGACGGCGCGCGGAGTGGTTGACCGGGCGGACGGTCTCGCCGGGGGCGGCCGGCGAGGTGGTGCTGATGGTCGACGACGTGGACGCGTGGGCCGATCGGCTCGCGGCCCGCGGAGTCGAGGTGCTCAGCGGGCCGGCCGATCGGCCATGGGGGCACCGGACCGCGCATGTCGCGGATCCGGACGGGTTCGTGGTCGAGTTCGCCCAGGAGATCCCGCGCCTGCGCGGCCGCCGCGTCTGAAGTTGGTCTGTGTCAGCGGTGCCGGTTCTGGTACTGCCAGCGGCGGCGGTGCGCTCCGCTGATCAGGATGATCCAGAACATGCCCCACACCAGCCACGGCGCGGCCAAGGTGATCGCGGTGATCACCAGCGCGATCATCAGGATCGGGGCGAGCATCACGAACGGCGGCGGACCTTGGCGCCGCCGCGGCTTGGCGGTCCGCGGCGACCACGGTCCCTGCGCGACCTCGAGGCCGGCCGGGTCCGGGAGGTCGTCGAACAGTGGCTCGAGGTCGTCGGCGTACCGCGCCCGGGTCGCCTGCTCGCTGCGCTCCTCGAACTCGGTCTGCGTCAGCCGGCCCGCAACGAAGTGGTCGCTGAGCACGGCCACGGCCTGGTCGCGTTCGGTGTCGCCGATCCGGAGCGGGCCGCGGCGCCGCTCCGGCGTACGGTCGGCGGCCTCGCGCCGATCGTCCTCGCGGGGATCCAGCTTGCCCCAGTCCGGTCCGCCCCAGTCGGGTCCACGCCAGTCGCGGTCTTGCCAGTCGTGGCGGCGGCGGTTGCGGCCGCGCCGGTCGGTGTCGCGCGAGTCGGGATCGCGCCATTGCGGCAGTGGCGAGCTCATGACCGGTCCTGCTCGTCGTCCGGTCGCTCGTCGGCGAGGATCCCGTACAACTTCCGCCGCAGCTCGGCCAGCGCGTCCTTCGCCCGCGTCTGCTGCTCCGGCGTACCGGTCGCGAGGATCTGCCACATCGCCGTCGCCACCTGGCCGAGCAGCGGCTTCAGCCCGTTCTCGTCGTCGTCGCTCGGTGCGCTCATCGCCTCCCAGGGCGCGGACACCTCGTCGGAGTGCTCAGCGACGTACGCGCGTCCCTCGTCGGTCAGCGTGAAGGTACGGCGGCCGACCTCGGCGTCGGCGGTGACCAGGCCCTCGTCCTCGAGCTGCTGCAGGGTCGGGTAGATCGACCCCGGGCTGGGCTTCCACACCCCGCCGCTGCGCTCGGCGATCTCCTGGATGATCTGGTAACCGTTCATCGGCTGCTCGGCCAGTACGGCGAGGATCGCGGCGCGGACGTCGCCGCGCCGTGCCTTCGGCCCACGCCAGCGCGGCGGCGGACCCCACGGCGGGCCGAACATCTGGCCACCGCCGCCGAACATCCCCCACTGTCCGGAGAACGGCTGGTGGTGTCCGCGGTGACCGCGCCGCCCGGTCATGGCCGCGTGCAGTTCGTCCTTGATGTCGTCGAACACTGCGTCGAACGATGAGCAGTGCTGTGCGAGTTTCTGCCACGGCCAGCCCGCCGCGTACGTCGATCCGGTCATCCCGACCACCCGTCCCTCAGGAGAGAATGCGATACGTCGACGATATATCGCGACACATCGCAACCCAAGGGGATCGAGCCCGGGGACTTGGCTCAGGACGTGAGCTTGAGATCCGCCACCGCGGCGACCAGCAGCAGCGAGTCACCCTCGACGGACACCTGCTTCAAGGATGCGTCGAACGGAAGCTGTGGAAAAGTCAATCCACGGGCCAGTTGGGACTTCACCGCGTTGCGCACCACCGACGGGATGGAGTCGGACATGTCCTCGACGCCCAGCGCGATCCGGCGGCCCTTCACCTGCGGGGTGACGGCCACGTCCGCGTTCAGGCCGCCGACGGTCAGCCGCGCGTGCAGTTTGCCGTCGACGATGCGGAAGCTGAGACCCTTGATGTTGGTGGTGCGGGCGGCCAGCTTGGTCAGCTCGTCCGGCGAAAGGTGCACCCGCATGGCGGTCGAGTCGACGGTGACCGCCGTACCGGGCTTCTGCTCGAGCAGAGCTCGCGGCACGTGCACGCCGGACATCTCCACCACGAGATCCTCAGCGGCGACGTCGTTCGAGAAGGTCGGTTGCTTCATCGTCAGCGTGACCGAGGAGAACTTCTCCTTGACCAACTGTGGGAGGAATCCGAAGCCGCCCACCTCGACGGATGTGTCGGTGGCCTCCACGTCGTAGTTCGCCGCCTGGTTCTCGGCCATCGTGGCCAGCCGGTTCTCGGCGGCCCACTCCGCCGCCCGGTCGACCGCGACCGCCAGTACGCCCAGCACGATCACCGTCACCACCAACCGCCGCAACCAGCGGCCCGGTCCTCTGGATCTCATTCCTGCCCTTCCCGACAACGGCGGAACCCGTCGATCCGCACAGCTTAGTGGCCGACGTTCAGGACGCGGATTCAGTTGGCGTTGGCGGCGATGGTTTCGCGCAGTGCGTCGTCCGTCGCTGTGGGTTTGATGCCAAAGGCAACAGTTGCGGCGGTGGAGTCGACGACGAACGGGCGACGCCACTGGTACTGCGTTTCGATCATTTCGCGAGCGTCCGGGTTGAAGAGTCCGCCGATGCGCAGTGCGATGGTCGGCATCGCGGAGATCCGGGCGGCCGGTGCTCCGGCGAGCTCGGCCGTGCGGGTGGCGAGAGCGCGGATCGACATCGGTTCCGGTGTCGGGACGTGCCACGCTCGTCCCCAGGCGGCCTCGTCCGCGGCAGCCGCGACGAGGGTCTGGGCGACATCGCCGACGTACGTCCAGCTGTGGGGCGCATCGAGGTCGGCGGGCGCCGAAGCGCGCTTGCCTTGCAGCACCTTGGGCAGCACCAGAATGCTGAACGGCGAGGCCGCGCCGGCGCCGAGGTAGTCCGAGCCGCGCACCTCGGTCGTCCGGATCCGGCCCGCCTGATGTGCCGCCAGCGCGTCGGTCCAGAGCTTGGCCCGGACCTGTCCCTTGACGGAGTTGGGCCGCAGGGGAGTGTCCTCGGTGATCGGCCCGTCGACCTGGCCGTAGGCATACAGGTTGCCGGTCGTCACCAACACGGCCCCGCTGACCTCGGCCGCATGCACCAAGGCGGCTCCCAGCGGAGGCCAGTCAGTCGACCATCGGTGGTACGCCGGGCCCGCGCACGAGTACAGCGCCACTGCGCCTTCTGTGTGCCGCGCCAGGGCTTCGGCGTCACTCGCGTCTGCCGCAACTCGCTCGATCTGTGCCGTCTCGTCGTTCTCCTGAGAAGGGCTGGGCTGGGGAGCGCGACCGCTGCGGGTGATGAGGCGGACCTGTTCACCCCTGGCAGCGAGCAACCGAGCCGTGGCCGAGCCGACCGGACCGGCGCCGACAACGACATGCAGAGACATGCGGACAACCCTTCATCATGAAGCGGGCGAGAACAGTGTTCTCTAATGAGTTCACTGTACTCCATTCTGTGTCAGACTGATCCCATGTCCGCACCGTCCCTGCGCGCCCGAGTCCGCTCGGAGATGAGCCAGGAGATCAAGGACGTCGCCCGCCGGCATCTCGCCACGGACGGCGCCAACCTCTCCCTGCGTGCCGTCGCCAGGGACATCGACATCGTCGCGTCGGCCCTCTACCGCTACTTCCCGAGCCGCGACGCCCTGCTCACCGCGCTGATCATCGACGCGTACGACGCTCTCGCCGCTGCCGCGACCACCGCGGACGCCGCCGTACCGCGGGACGATCTCCGCGGCCGTTGGCTCGCCGTCTGTCGCGGTGTCCGCACCTGGGCGCTGGCCCACCCGGCCGAGTACGGCTTGATCTACGGCAGCCCCGTCCCCGGGTACGCCGCGCCACAGGAGACCGTCGAGCCGGCAACCAAAGTGATCCTGCTCCTCGCCGCCATCGTGACCGACGCCGGCGACCGCCTCCGCTCGCTGACCGCATCGCCACTCACGGCACCGCTCCGCGCCGACCTCCGCCGCCTGATCCAGGAACGCCAGGGCACCATGCCCGAGGAACGACTCGACCGCGTCCTGGTTGCCTGGACGCATCTGTACGGCGTACTCAACTTCGAAGTCTTCGGCCGCCTCGACGAGATGATCGAGGCCCGCGCGGAGTACTTCGATCACCACATGATCCTGATGGCCGACCTCACCGGCCTCCCCGCGTGACCGCCAAGACCTTCGCCGAACACCGCGGCCTGCTGTACGCCGTCGCCTACCGCGTGCTCGGCAGCGTCGCTGAGGCCGAGGACGTCGTACAGGATTCCTGGCTGCGCTGGAGTCGCGTCGACCCGGCGACCGTCGACGACCCGGAGGGCTACCTGGTCCGAGTCGCGACCCGCCTCGCCATCGACCGCCTCCGCAGTGCAGCGGTACGCCGTGAGTCCTATGTCGGACCGTGGTTGCCGGAGCCGATGCTCACCAGCCCGGACGCGGCCGAGGACGTCGTACGCAACGACTCGGTGTCGACGGCCATGCTGCTCGTCCTGGAAGCACTGTCGCCGACCGAACGTGCTGTCTTCGTTCTGAACGAGGCCTTCGGCTACAGCCACACCGAGATCGCCCACATCCTCGGTCGCCAGGACGCCGACGTACGGCAGCTCGCGCACCGCGCTCGCAAGGCGGTCGCGGTGCGCCGACGCCGGTACGACACCGACCGATCCACCCAGCGGCAGGTGACGGAGAAGTTCCTGGCAGCCTGTCTCGACGGTGATGTGAAGGCGTTGATGAAGGTCCTCGCACCCGACGTCACCTTGATCAGTGACGGCGGCGGACTGACCGGTGCGCCACGCAAGCCGATCCACGGCCCGGCGTACGTCGCGCAGGCGTTCATCGTGCTGTCGCGGCGGCGCCCCGAGGGCTCCCGCGTCGAGATCCGTCAGGTCAATGGGGCGCCTGGCTTCGTGATCACCTCAGGAGGTACGGCGGTCGTCGCGGCGACGTTCTACTTGGTGGATGGCGCGATCGACACCATCCACGTCGTCAGCAACCCGGAGAAGCTGACCGGCGTGAGCTGATTCACTGTCACGTCTCGACGCGCTGTCTCGTCCGTGGGGCGCCCAATCACCCCACGGAACGGAGCCATCGTGTTCGCCGCCTACCTCGCCGCCACGCTTCTCGCCGCCACCCTGACCGGCAGCGCGGCCATCGCCAACCTCATCGGCCACGACTACCCGAAGTCCCAGGCCGACCTGACCGGAGTCCCGTACTCCTGGATGCTCCCGCTCGGCACACTCCTCGCGGCCGGCGCCGTCGGCCTGCTGGCCGGGTTCGTCGTACCGATCCTTGGCACACTCGCAGCCGCAGGCCTCGTCCTGTACTTCGTCGGCGCCTTCGCTGCCCACCTCCGAGCGCACGACCGGCACTTCGGCCCGTGGTCGTTGTATTTCCTCAGCTCCCTGGCCGCCCTCGCCACAGGCCTCATCTACCACTGAGCGCCCGTCAGCCCTCGACCTTGAACGGATCATGCTCGGCCAGCAGTTTGTCCAGTCGCGCCTGATCGACCCGGGTGGTCACCTCGGACAGTTCGTGCCGATCCCGCACCACCTTGCACAAGGTCACCGTCGACGTGACGACGTACAGCAGGCCGATCGCCAGGAACCCGCGGATCCACCCTGGCGCGGGCAGGTAGGCGAGCCCGAGCCCCATCGCCGTCAGCGAGGCGCCGAACGAAAGAAGTGCCTGCCCGTAGAACGCGGCGGTCTGCGAAGGCTGAATTGTTTTCGTCATGCGGCAATCGTCAGCGCATCCCAGTCGCGCCACATGCGCTGAACTACTCAACCGCCACCGGCATCAGGGCAGAGCGCGGCGCAGGCGAAGCTCATCGCGAATGGTCGGCGGCACAGGCAGCCGGTACGACTCCAGGGCTCTGGCGTAGGCGGTCAGTGAGGCGGCGAGGCGGCTGGCGTCGCTGCTGGGCGCGCTGCCGCGGCGTGGGACGCCTCGAGTCACTCGATCGGCTGCCCGGGCGGACCTGACCTCGGCGAGCAGGTGCAGAAGGTCCTGATCCATCGCCGTACGGCGCGAGATCCCGGCGAACACAGGAGTCGTCATCGGGTATCGCCTCATCCCCTGCCGGTTCCTGACATGCCACCTGGAATGCCATCGTTCCGGAGTCCCACCAGCCTACCCCTCTGGACTAAACCCGCCGATGGGAGTAACTTACAACGTAAGCATACACTGTAAGTATGCAGCGAGCCGGTCGGAACCGGCATCTTCAGCAGGGGGAAACACATGTTGGCCATCACTCAGACGACGTACGGCGAGACCGGCGTTCTCGAGCTCCGCGACATCGGCAAGCCCGCCATCGCCGCCGACGAGGTACTGATCCGCGTCCGCGCGGCCGGCGTGGATCGTGGGGTGTGGCACATCATGACCGGCCTGCCGTACCCGATTCGCCTTGCTGGGTACGGTTTCCGGGCGCCGAAGAACCAGGTGCTCGGCATGGATGTGGCGGGGATCGTGGAGGCGGTCGGTGCCGACGTGACCAGGTTCCAGCCGGGTGACGAGGTGTTCGGGGTCGGCAAGGGTGCCTTCGCGGAGTACACCACTGCCCTCGAGCGCAAGCTCGCGCCGAAGCCGGCGAACCTGACCTTCGAGCAGGCGGCCGTCGTACCGATCTCCGGGATGACCGCCCTGCAGGGCGTGCGTGATCAGGGCGAGGTCGCGTCGGGTCAGCAGGTTCTGATCACGGGCGCGTCCGGTGGCGTCGGTTCCTATGCGGTGCAGCTGGCCAAGGCGTTCGGGGCCGAGGTCACCGGCGTCTCCGGTGCGAGCAAGATGGATCTGGTTCGGTCGCTCGGCGCGGATCACGTGCTCGACTACCGGCGCGACGACTTCGCGGCGGGCCCGCAGCGGTACGACGTGATCCTGGACATCGCTGGAAACGCTTCGCTGTCACGACTTCGGCGCGCGCTCACGCCGAAGGGGACTGTCGTCGTCATGGGCGGCGAGAACGGTGGACGCTGGCTCGGCGGCACCGATCGCCAGATGCGGGCGGTGCTGCTGTCGCCGTTCGTCAGTCAGCGCCTGCGGACGTTCATCAACTCGGAGAAGGCCGACCACCTGATCGACCTCACGCCGCTGCTCGAATCCGGAGCGGTGGTTCCGGCGATCGACCAGCGTTTCCCGCTGAGCGAGGTCCCGAAGGCCATTCAGTACCTGCTCGACGGCCACGCCCGCGGAAAGGTCGTCATCACTGTGGCGTAGGCGTGTGGAGACCAACGAGGTCGGCGCTCACCTGCCAGAGTCGTGTCGCGGTGGCTTCGTCGTAGCTGCGCTCGGAGGACTTCGTGGTCGCAGACTTGGCGAAGTAGCGGCCGGTCACGTGCTCCAGTTGCGGATCGGATGCGACGTAGATCGAGGTGGCGGCGCCCTGAGCCGGGCGTTTCATGAACGGGCGCAGCAGCGGTACCAGGAGTCGCTGCGTGCGGCCGGGATCCTCGCCCCCGAATCCGGTGCTTACCAAGCCGGGGTGTAGTGCGTTCGCCGTGACGGAGGTGCCTTGTAATCTCCTGGCCAACTCGTAGCTGAACAAGACGTTGGCGAGCTTCGACTGGTTGTAGGCGCGGGACCCGGAATAGTCCCGCTCGTTCTGCAGATCGTCGAAGTCGATACGACCCATCGACTGAGCATTCGACGCCACCGTGACGACGCGGGCCTGCGCGCTCTGCCGCAGCCGGTCGAGGAGCAGGTTGGTGAGCAGGAACGGCGCGAGGTGGTTCAGCGCGAAGGTGTACTCGAGCCCGTCGGCAGTGACATGCCGGGTATCCCAGTAGCCGCCGACGTTGTTCACCAGTACGTCGAGCCGCGGCAGCTTCCGCAGTACTTCGTCGGCAACCCGCCGTACCTCCGCTTGCGCGGACAGGTCCGCGACGAAGCCATCCGCTTGGCCCACTGCGCGGATCTCCCGTACTGCGTCGTCGGTCCGCGCACTGTCCCGGCCGATGATCGCGACGTGCGCACCCATCGTGGCGAGGCCGAGCGCGGTCGCCTTCCCGATGCCTCCGGTGGCGCCGGTGATCAGTACCGTCTTGCCAACCATCGACGTGGCCATGCGGCTCCGCTCTCGCTGCGATGCCCTCAGCATGTGCCCCTACCACCGGCCTGTCCACGTACGGGGCGACAATCGGGGGATGGCCAAACGTCGTACCCGTCAGCCCGTGGTGTCTCAGTCGTCGCCCTGCCCATGCGGTCTGGATGCCACGTACGGCGACTGCTGCGGCGCCCTTCACCAAGGGAAAGTAGCAGCCACAGCGGAGCAGCTGATGCGATCCCGCTACACGGCCTTCGTCGTACGCGACGCCGGCTACCTGCTCCAGACCTGGTCAGCCGACACCCGACCGCCCACGCTCCGATTCGCCGACGACATCGAGTGGACCGGCCTGGAAATCCTCACCACCACTGCCGGCAGCCCGTTCCACACCGAAGGCACCGTAGAGTTCCGAGCCCACTTCACCCTCGACGGCACCCCGGACACCCAAAAAGAAAACAGCCACTTCACCCGCGAGAACGGCTTGTGGGTCTACACAAAACCGTCATAGGAGTTCTCGGGTCAGGTTTCGCGCCAGGTTTCGGCGAAGGCCAGGGCTGCGGAGCTGCCGAACCAGCCTTCTGGGTGGTGGGGTTCGCCGTGGGCGGGGACGCCGTTCACGCGGACTGAGGCTGCGGCGCAGGGGCGGGCTATGGCTGAGGTTTCGAAGCCGCTCAGGTGGGTTGTGACCTGGAAGGTGTCGAGTACGTCGCGCCATTCGAGTTCGATTGTGGTGGTGGCGGTGACGCAGGTGATGCGATGGAACAGGTCGCCGCCGGAGGCCTCGGCGAAGCGGGCCGGGACCGGTGGGGCCGTCTCGATACCGCGGCCGCGGATCGTGTCGTAGTCGCGGTAGAAGTGCTCCCAGACGTACCCGGCCAGCTCCGGGTTGTCGGCGTACATCCCGATCGGTGCGTCGGACCCGAGTCCTGATGCGACCGGATCGGCCCAGATCAGGAGCGCGCGACCCGAGCCGACGGGGGAGTAGCGCGCAGTCCACATGCTCACCAGTACGACGATGTCGTCGCTGCCTGGGCGGTAGAGAATGATCATCGGATTCTCGCCGGCGATCTTGATGCCGCGCTGGATGATGGGCTCGACCATGCTGCCTCCTGATCTGCGGTGCATCTCCGGTCGCCACGCATGCTCCCACGGCGTGGACCGGAGCGACGCCGGCGTCCGATACGCTAGGCTCCGCGCGGTTGGCCCCCGTAGCTCAGGGGATAGAGCAGTGGTTTCCTAAACCATGTGCCGCAGGTTCGAATCCTGCCGGGGGCACCCACCAAACCTGCAGGTCAGGGGATGATTGGGCGCAGAGAGGCCCATGAAGGACCGGAGATCGTGGGGCCAAACGTGGGGCCGAAGTCGAGGCGACTCGTGTTGCCTGCAGTGGATACAGCACGAAGTCGCTCCTTCCTTGTCTGTGGTGGCGGATAGCTTGGAGAGGTGGAGTTGACCTCTATATCCGGCCGACTGGGAGGCCGTACGCCAGCTCGTGTCCTCGAAAACGACCTCGGCCGCGTGTCCCGCCGGAGCCCGCTCTTTGACGTTCTCCGCTGGATCAGTCGTGGGTCGACTCGGGCGAAGTACTGGCTGGCTTGAGATTCCCCGGCTGCCCAATCCGTGGCAGGACACCATCACGGTTCGAACCGGCTGGCGTCAGCGGGCAGCCAACCTCGCGGCGCCGGGGATCCGCCCTGCTCGAATGTTGAGAAGTTCTTAGGGCCAGGATCCGGGCTCGAAAGAGGTGGCGAAGCGGTGGACGCGCGGGTTCCAGCGCTTCGATGCGTGCTCTGACCTGCGGTTTTGGTCGGCCCGTGGGACTCGAACCCACAACCCGCAGTTTAAAAGGGGCAATGATGCCCAAGCAACCAGCCTCGCCAGGCGTCAGAGGTTCGGGTGCGATGGGACTCTGGCCCTGTCTGACGACTCTCTTTGACGCTATTTCGCACCACGTTGATCCCACGGCGACCTTTCGTCAGCGAGGCTCGCTCAGGAGCCCGATCGCGTGCGGTCGGGCCAGATGGGTCGGGCTGGAGCCGGTGTAGCGGGGTGGGGGTGTGGGTCCCGCGGCACCGAGATCACCTCAGCATCGATTCGGCGCCAAGGTTCCAACCGATCTCCAGATCCCGTCATCGTCCCTGCGGGGCTGGCTGATCGGGGCAGCAGATCCACCTCGCCAGTCAGCCCAGCGGTCGCCTGCATCGGCCGGTGGCTCCTGCAGATGTCCCAAATGGAGTGGGGGCTTTACGTAGTCGGCACGTGATGACGCCGGTAGAGCCACATCGCACCGAAGGCAACTGCCGCGCCGCCGATCGCAGACGTTCCAGCTTGCACGACGTCGAGCCCGTTGTCGTTTGGTGCGGTGCTGATCGTTGCGTCCTCGACGCGGGGTACCTCGTACTGAGGTTCGTAGTTTGGGTAGTTGTATTCGGGGCTCTTCGCCTCGTTGCCCGGATAGCCGGTCCCTTCGTCCGGCCACTCGGGCTGGGGTGCGGGCACGCTTTGAGACGTCGAGGTGGAGTCGGGGTCTTTCAGCGCGGCCGACGCTTCGGTCGCGGTGAGGACGACGGCGCCCGTCGCCAGTGCGGACAGTGCGAGGGCTGAGCACGTGCGATTCATGATTCCTCCGTGTGGACTTGGGCGGCGCGGATGGCCGCCCGATTTCACGGTGGCTTCGAAGGCCATGGGGTCACATCGGGTGCCGGGCCTTAGAAGTGGCTTGTGCGGCCTTAGATTTCGTAAGTGCCGCCGTATCTGTGTGCGGCGAGAATCTGGAACTTTGGTCCGGTGCCATGATGCTTTGCCAGAACGCCGGGCCGCGTCACGTCTCGCCCAGGTGCGTGACATGGCCGGTCTGGATGTAGCGGCGGCGACATGCCGGGCTTGCCTAGTCCAGCCGAAACAGTCAGCGCGACGATCGACAGATCAGGCGGCAGTGATGACGGTTCGGACCTACGGCGGTGTCGTCGGCGTCCGGATGGCTTGGCCACGCCGCGACTGAGACTAGGTCCCGCGGATGCTGGTGAACGTGGCGTCGTTCGCTAAGGAAACTGGGTCTCACCTGTCGCGATGGGTCAGCCGGTTGGCGAGTGCGGCTGCCTCCACGCGGGTCGAGGTGCCGGTCTTGCGCAGGATGTTGGACACGTGGACGCTGACGGTCTTGCTGCTGATGACAAGGTCGCTGGCGATCTCGTGGTTTGAGCGGCCGGCGACCAGGAAGCTGAGGATCTCCCGTTCCCGCGCGGTGAGGCCGGCCAGTGCACCCTGAGCTCGGGGCGTGTCCGCGATCGGGGCAGGCTCGCGAAGGATGATGCGTGTCATCCGCGCGAGCGATTCGACCTCGTCCTGCAGTGGTTGTGCGCCGAGTTCGGCAGCCGTCGCGTGGGCCTGCCGTAACAGTTCGCTCACCGTGGACGCGCGCGATCTGGCCGCCAGCATGGCCTCTGCGCACCGCAGACGCGAGGTGGCTTCTGGCCACGGTGACCCGGCCGCGTGGCAGCTGTCGATCGCCTGCCGCCAGAGTTCAACCTGCCCCGCCTCTCCTCGGCAGCGCGCCACCTCGGCGCGGTAGAGCGCCTTGGCCATCGCCATGTCCACCAAGTCCGTCCGCTCGGACGTGAATGGCTCCGATGGCCATCTGGCAATCAGGTCATCAAGTGTGGCTTGGGCCTGCGTCTCGCCGTTGGCATCGTCAGCATCCCTGGCAGCTCGCGCTGTCTCAGCGGCAGCATGGGCAAAATCGACGAGGAGATCCTCAGTCCGGCTGGGTTTCGCCGGCACCGCGATCCGGCTGTGGAGCCATCGCAGCGCCTTCTCTGGTTGCCCCGCCGCCAGGAAGACGTCCGCACCGGCTGTGCTGAGGTCTGTGTGGAGTCCGGCGAAGTCCTCAGAGACCAGCTCCAGGGCCCGGTCCAGGTGTGACTGGGCCTCTGCAACACGTCCACACCGGGCAGCCAACTGTGCCGCCGTCACTCGAACCGACGCTCCCGGTATGCCGGCACAGCGTGCTGCCAATGCTGTCCGAAGCAACTCACGACATTCGTTCCAACGACCTAGCCAAAGAAGTCCCTCCGCGGCGTTGGAGGCCAGAACATAGGCCCATATTGAGCCGGCCCCGAGCACTTCTTCGAACACTTCTCGCGCTTCGGTCGTGGCCTCATCTGTTCTGCCTAGGTACCTCAAGGCGATCCACTGCCACCTCGCGGCGTTCTCCAACCACTCCATGGACCCGCACGATCGCGCCAGCCGCATGGCGTCCTGCGCGTCGGCCAGAGCCTTCGGCGCAGAGTCGTGAGGACGGACGAACGCGCGGGTGCTCAAGGCGCCGGCCAACGCGAGCTCAGACCCTGACTTCCGACCGACGCGTACGGCGTCGTCGGCGTGGGCTACGGCCTCGTCGTGTAAACCCTCCCACTGCTCCCCAGTCGCCAAGCCGGCCAAGGCCAGCGCACGCTCGGCACTATCCGGGTCAGCACGCGTGAGGCGAACAGCCTCGACGAGCTCGGCGAGTGGCACCTTCTCGGTAGCCGAGTCGCGATACTTCGCTTCCCAGAATGCAAGCATCAACGTGCTGGCGAGAAGCGGCGCGGAATCTGGATCGACGAGGTCCAGCGCTTCCTGTGCCAGGCTGACAGCCGTTTCCAGCCGGCCGGCCCGGCCGCAGACTCGGCTCGTGCGGCGGAGTAGGTCCACGTGACTGGCGGCCGAGCCGCGAACGTCCGGCGACACCTCGTCCCACAAGAAGCAGGCACGCTCCAGGTGGATGGCCTCCACAGCCGCTGCATGCAGTACTGCGGCTTCGTCCGCCGCGGCCAGCGACCAGGAATACGTCTCGTCGGACCTTCCGGCTCTGTGGTTGTGCGCAGCTAGGTCGGCGGCGATTCCGGACGCGGTATCCGACTGGGCCTCCAAGACGCGGACATAGGTAGCCGCCATGACCGCGGCCTCACCAGGCGGAAGCCCGTCGTTCAGGACTTCGGCGAGCAGCGGGTGACGGAACCACGAGCGACCCTCGCCGTCCGACTGCACCACGCCGTGATCGCGGGCCTCGGTCAGGCACCCGGACAGCAGCACTGGAGAGATGCCGTGTTCGCTCGCCACCGCAGCAAGCACCGCAAGCTCTGACGGGCGACCGCCGACAGCAAGCAAGCGAGTGACGTGCCGCGCCATGGTGGACAGGCCGTGCCAGGTGGCCAGCAGCGCGTCCTTCAACGCCGCCGGTGCGGTCGGCGGAAGCTCTGCCTCGGTACCGGCAAGGCCACGGACGAGAAGTTCGGTCAGATAAGGATTGCCGCCTGAACGCTCGTACACCTGGACCGCCAAATCGATGTCCACCACACGACCCAACAAGGCCTTGATCTGCGTCTCAGTCGCCGCCAGACCGATCCGGTCGAGGTGAACCTCGGTGAACAGCGGCATTCGCCGCATGTCCGCGAGCCAGCCGTGCAGCGGATGTCCGTCGCCACGATGCTCGTCGCGGCAGGTCGCCAGCAGCGTCAGGCGCTGCTGGCGGAAACCCGTGATCAGATAGGCCAGTAGGTCGAGCGATGCGGTGTCTGCCCATTGCAGGTCGTCGATCACCAGCACGGTCGGTGCACGATCTGCGAGACGGTTGAGAACCGTGTCGATCAAAGGCAGCAGTTGTCCCGGCTTCGCAATTCCAGCCTCACTCAGTGCAGGCAAAAGAGTGCCCACATCACCCGCGCCGGACAACACCTCCATGCGGAACTTCTCGTCCGCCTGCGCTCGCCAGGCCTGCAAAGCACCGGCCACAGGCCCGAACGGGACTGTCGCCTCGCCGAAGTGCACACAGGTTCCCCACAGCACCTGCGCTCCGTCGCCCAGACCGTCGCATGCTGTGCGGACCAGCAGGGTCTTGCCCACGCCAGCCTCCCCGTGCACAACGACCGCGCGGGGATGACCACTCGCGGCCTGCTCCAGAGCAGTCCCGAGCAACTGTTGCTCCATCGGTCGACCGGCGAGCAGAGAAGCTGGCCGTACACGGGCGATCCCCACCCCACCAGTGTCCACCCGCTCGTCCAGCCGACCATCCCCCGAACACACTCCTGTCACCAGACGGCAGGAGGCGCGCTGACGATCCCTCCGGCCGGGCAGGAGCGCGAGCTGAGATTGTGCAAATGCAGTCTGATCTGCAGGCTTGCGGTGCTCGGCGGACGGAACTCGAATCAAGAACGGCGCGGTAGGCCCGAGCCGTGCAGTTCATCGACCCCGACGGCTTCACCTGGGAGTAGCTCCACCCAGCTGATCGCCCTGCCACAAGCTGCAAAAGGGTTCTTAGGCAGGGCTTGCCGGGGCAGAATCGTCCCGACGATGTGCTGGACGACTCGAAGGAGCAGGACTCGATGCGTAAGTCTCTCGCCGCTGGTACCGGATTGCTCGCGATCCTCACGACTGTCGCTGGAACCGCCTCGGCGGCCCAGGCGGCTTCGACGGCCTACCCGACCGCCCCGTACGAGGCACCCTACGGCGCCACCTACACCAAGGGGACCATCACGTTCTACAACCGTGCGGCGATGGTGGACGGCGTACAGCGGGCGTTGGAGACGAGCGGCTGCCGCCAGACCATCGCCAAGAGCTATAGCGGTTCGACGCTCCTCGACACCACCTACAGCCAAGTGACCTGCTACAGCAAGAGTGAGGAGGTCCACCTGTATGTGAATGCCGACGTGGTAGGCGGTGCCACCTCTGTGCGGGTCAGCCTGAACAACGTCGCCTCAGACGGCACCGTGACCGAGCTGGCCTGGGACTCGGTCCCCCGGCCCTGATCCGGGCGAACCTGTTGGAGCGGTTCGTCGTCGACGAGCAGCACGTCGACGAGCTGCGGGGACCGGCCTGATGGCGCCGCCGGTCGACGAGCTGGAGATCTACGCGGTGTCCAAGGCGGTGAATTCGGTCCGCAACAACGGCCCGGAGCTGCTGGAGCCGCTCGCGCTGAGTTGATCGCCGTCGTACCGGTCCGGTGGCAGTAGTCCGGACCGGGCGCCAGGCGTCGAGCACGGCGTCGTCGACAGCGACGTCCCCGCATCAGGCCGCACCGCCGAAACGGCCTAGATGTGATGTCCAGGGAGGTGTCCCGCGTTGTGGCGGTCAGTCGGTCTGACAGGTGAAGGCCTCCGGTTGTGAAGTGGAGCTGTCTAAGGAACCGCTTCACGAACCAGGAGGCCTTCGTGTCCCACGTTAACGCGACCCTGACTCCACGCACGCGGCTGCGGCTGGCGCGTCTGGTGGTCGATCAGGGTTGGACCTGTGCGGCGGCGGCGAAGAAGATGTTCATGGTCGCTGCCAAGACGGCGCGCAAGTGGGCCGAGCGGGTAGACGCGAGTTAGTGGCGTGAACCGTGCAGGCCGCGAGCCCGTCGCCTTGGTTGTGCCCGGCGGGCTTGGAGAGCTCTCCAGCTAGGAGAAGGGCGGCGGGTCGACCCGCAGGGGGCGTTCGAAGCGTCGACGGGACAAGTCGGGACCGGGGGCCCATGACGTTGGGACGCGGGGGCGAGGAGGTTGGGGTCAGGCCGGCCGAACGCGCCGGTGTTGGAGGGGACCTGAAATGCTCACCACGTACCGCGCGAGGGTGGGGGCCGCGACCGGTGCGGCGTTCGTCGCCGCGATCTTCATCGGCAACAGCCTGGCAACCGCCGCGCAATCCCAGTCGAGCCACCCGAGTGGTCAGGAAGTGCTCAGCGACGCGGCGCGGGCCGCAGCGAGTACGTCGGCGACGGTCGGCTTCGTGCTGGAGATCGCCGGCTTCGTGCTGTTCATGATCTTTGTCGGCTATCTGTGGGGGGTGCTGCGCCCGGACACAGGCGGCGGAAGGGACATCGCCGCCGGTACGAGCTTGGTTGCGGCGATCACGATGCTTGCGATCAAGCTGGGTTCGGCGGCCCCGATCATCGCGCTCTCGGTGGATCGCGACCATCTGTCCCCGGAGCTCGCGCAGGTCCTCAACGACATCAACGGTTCGGCTTTCATCGTCAGTTGGCTGCCGTTCGCCGTGTTCGTCGGGTCACTGGCCGTGGCTCTGCACGTCGCCGGGCTGGTGGGCCGACCGACGGCGTACGTCGGTCTGGTCGTGGGCGTTGTCGGTGTGGGTCTCGCGGTGCTCGGTTTCAAGGATCCGCTGGGCGCGAACCCGCTGGCGTTCCTGGCGGGCATGCTGTGGCTGCTGGTCGTGGCGGTCCGGCTCGCGGTGCGGCCCGGCGTACGTCGGGGATCCGCGCGGCGGTCGACCGATCCGGCGCTCGCCGGCGCCTGAAGAAGACCTCATGGCCAACCGGGCCGGGTCGCGGGACGATGAAGCGGTGCTGACCGATACCGCCGAGCAACGTTCCGCGACCTGGGTCCGGGTCGCGGTCCTGGTCGCCGTCCTCGACACGATCGCTGTGGCGGTCGCGCTCTGCGTCGCGGTCGCAAACGACCTCCAGCTCGACATCGTCGGCACCGGGTCGTGGATCAACCTCGTCGCCGGGCCGGTGTTCCCGTTGCTGGCGGCCCTGGTCCTGCGCCGGGGCGAGCAGGACCGGCCGCCGCACCAGGATCGGCTCGCCTGGCTCTTCCTGGGCTTCGGGGTGCTGTGCGCCGCCACCATCGTGCTGCACATCTACGCCGACTACGCACTGCGGAACGGATCGCCCTTGGCCGTTCCGAGCGCGTGGGTTTCCAGCTGGTTGTGGATCGGAGTCCCGGCCGGGCTGCTCCTCATTCTGTTGCTGTTCCCGACCGGCGAGCTGCCCGGACCGCGGTGGCGGGTGGTCGCAGTGTTGGTGGGAGTTGCCTATGTCGCGCTGTGGGTCAGCGTCGCGCTGGCGCCCGGGCCGATGACCGACTTCGCCGGCGACCATGCGAACCCGCTCGGTTGGGAGTCCGCGGCGGACGCCCTTCGCGTGGTCGGGTCTGTCGGCATGGTGGCGCTGGCGTGTGCCGCGATCGGCACCGTGGCCGCGGTCGTGTGGCGGTTCCGGCGCGGTGACGCCGCAGTACGAGCCCAGCTGCGTTGGCTGGTCGTCACGGTCGGGGCCATCGCACTGACGATCGCGCTTCCCGTTCCCAACGGCCTCGCGGGAGCAGCTGTGGTGCTGAACGCGGTCGCCACGCTCCTGCTCCCGGTGGCACTCGGCGTGGCACTCACCCGCCGCGACGGCCTCCTCCTTCCGCGGGTGCTCGTGTACGGCCTGCTCTCGGTGGTCCTGCTCATCGCCTTCTTGATCGTCGTCGGCGTGGCAGAGGCGCTGTTCGGTGCGCGTGCCGAAGGTGTGGCCGGCGTCGTCGCCGCAGGTGTGGTCGCGGTGGCCTTCGCCCCGCTGCGAACCAGGCTCCAGCACGCCGTCGACCGACTCGTGTACGGCGACAGAGGCGACCCCTACGAGGCGCTGTCCGATCTCGGCCGCCGACTTACCTCGAGTCCCGACCAGTTGCTCAACGAGGCGGTGCTTTCGGTTGCGCATGCGCTCCGCGCACCGTATGCCGCTGTCATCCTCACTGGCGACACCGTGCCTGCCGCAGCGATGGGAACGCCCACCGGAGACGAGATCATCGTGCCCTTGTCCGTGCGCGGGACCGACGTCGGCTCATTGCATGTCGGCCCACGCGGCCCACGTGAACGGTACGGCGAGCGCGACCTCGCGCTGGTGTCCGACCTGTCGCGCCACATCGCGGTCGCGGCACACGCGGCCGCGCTGACTCGCGACCTGCTGCACTCGCGCGAGTCGCTGGTGATCGCGCGGGAGGAGGAACGCCGCCGGATCCGTCGTGATCTGCACGACGGACTCGGGCCCGCTCTGGCCGGGATCGCCTTCGGCATCGATGCTGCGCGCAACAATCTGACCCGCGACCCGGCCGCGGCCGATGCCGCGCTGGCAGGACTGAAGGCCGAGGTCCAGACGTCCGTCGCCGACGTACGTCGGCTCGTCTACGACCTACGGCCGCCGGCCCTCGACCAACTCGGGCTGGTGCCGGCCATCGAGGAATACGGTGCCCGGCTGGTCGAACGCGGCGCCCTCTTGGTGACCGTGTCGGCGCCCGCCCTACCTGCGTTGCCCGCCGCGGTGGAGGTGGCGGCGTACCGGATCGCCGTCGAGGCGCTCACCAACGCGGCCCGGCACTCCCGTGCGCGCACCTCCAGCGTCTCGTTCGAGATCGACGACTCGACCCTTCGGCTCCAAGTCGACGACGACGGCGACGGCGTACCGGACCGCGCGTACCGCGGCAACGGACTCGGGATGTCCGCGATGGCCGAGCGGGCCGCCGAGCTGGGCGGAACCTGCTCGGTCGGGCACCGGCCCGGTGGCGGCACTGCGGTCACAGCGGAACTTCCCTTGCGGAGCGCGCCATGACCCCGACCCGGGTGATCGTGGCCGACGACCACCCAACGTTCCGCCGAGGCCTAGGGGCGCTGTTCGACAGCCTCGAGAACGTCGAGCTGGTCGGAGAGGCAGCGGACGGCGAGGCCGCCGTCGCCCTCGCCGCACAGCTCGTACCCGATGTCGTCGTCATGGATCTCAACATGCCGGGCGTCAACGGCGTCGAGGCAACCCGCCGGATCCTCAGCGCGAACCCGGACATCGCGGTCCTGGTGCTGACCATGCTGGACGAGGACGAGTCGGTGTTCGCCGCGATGCGTGCCGGTGCCCGCGGCTACGTCGTGAAGGGCGCCGACACCGAGGACGTACTCCGGGCGCTGGAGTCGGTGGCCCGCGGCGACGCGGTGTTCGGGCCCGCGATCGCGAGCCGCGTACTGGCCTACCTCACCCGGCCGCTCTCTGCACGCGACCCCATCCTGTTCCCCGAACTGTCCGACCGTGAGCGCGAAGTGCTCGAGCTGCTGGCCCGCGGACTGTCGAACAGCCAGATCGCCCACACGCTGGTCATCGCCCCCAAGACCGTCCGCAACCACCTGAGCAACGTCTTCACCAAGCTCCAGGTTCGCGACCGCAGCGAGGCGATCGAACGCGCCCGCCGCGCCGGCCTCGGCCAAGCCGACAACCCACGCGCCACATCGTGTTGACAGGGCATGACATGAACCTCAGGAGCCGACCCCCGTTCCACAAAGTGATCCACACCCTCCCCGGGCAGATGATCTGCGGCCGAGCCGGCTGGTGTGTTACGGCGCAAGCGCGATTGCTCTGCGCGGACGGCCTGCCCGTCCGGCTCTTGTGGTTCAACGGCCGAGCTTCGCCCCGGCTTGCGCGTTTCCTCGCTTCGCTGCGGGCCGCCCCGGCTTGCGCGTTGGCGACTACAACCCTTCGCTGCCTTAGCTTAGCCAGCGTCCGATACTGCCCCAGTCGGCGCGAATGAGCCACAGCTGCCCGCCGAACTCGGGTGAAGTCGGCCTCGGCGCCCCGGGCTGGGTGACTGCCTGCCGGACCAGCGCCAGCACAGAGTCACTCACGCCCAGTGCGCATCGACCGCATCGGGGCCGGAACCCCTTCAGGGCTTGACTTTGCGCCCTCCCTGCGTAATGTCCCCGGTGGGGCGGATAGCTGTTGCGCGGTGATGGGGGTCAGACTGTTCGGCTGCACACTGCAGCCTTTCTACGCGTAGGCCGTGCCCGCCCTTCCGCCCGGCCTCGATGGCCGGGCGATGGCGGGGGTCGCCACCTGTTCGCATGCGGCTATCCGTCTGCGGTCACCGGGCACGGGCCTGGTCGGCCACCATGCCCATCGAGGCACAGGGAGGGACCATGCGCATTCAGCCTTGGTCGAAATCTTCAGCAGGAACAGGTCGCAGCTCGCGCGGTAGCGTCCGAGCGGGACGAGCAGGTCGGCGCCTGATCGTCACGTTGGTCGCCATCCTCGGGCTGATCGTCGCGAGCGCGGGGACGGCGTCAGCCACCGGGAAGCACCACTCGCGCACCTGGGTGGTGAAACCGGGCCACTCGATCCAGAAGGTGGTCGACAAGGCCCGCTCAGGCGACACCATCAAGCTGAAGAAGGGCGTGTACTACGACGCAGTCTGCGTCGTCGGCAAGGGACTCACGATCATCGGTGCCGGCCAGGGCCGTACGGTCGTCAAACCACCCAAGAAGTTCACGAAGACCGACTGCTGGGAGACACCGGCCGAGGTCTCGGGCTTCGCCTTCGCGGGCCCGGACCGCAAGTCCAAGGTCAGCAACCTCACCACGAACGGCCACCCGGGCATCGGCGTGGTGGCGTTCGAAGCCAAGCGCGGGATCGAGGTCTCGCATCACACCGGGCTCAGGCACGGTGAGTACGGCGCGGCAGCCTTCGAGTCCACGGGCATCGTCTTCACCCACAACACCGAGCTCGGCAACGGCGGCGAGGCAGGCCTGTATGTCGGCGACACCGACAATGCGAAGGCGTACGTGGCGCACAACCTGCTGAAAGGCTGGGCGTTCGGCATGTTCATGCGCGACTCCCGGCATGGCCTGGTGACCCACAACGTGATGCGGGCCAACTGCATCGGTGCCCTGGTTCTCGACACCGGACCAAACGGCACCACTCCGGAGGGGGTCAACCGTCCGGGCGGCGCATGGTCCCTGATCGGCAACCTGCTCACCGACAACGACCGGTTCTGCCCGGCCGAGCCACCCGAGGTACCGGCTCTATCCGGCAACGGCGTCGTCGTGCTCGGTGCCGACCACGTGCTGGTGAAGGGCAACAAGATCATCGGCAACAACGCGTCCAAGCCGGGCGACATCCCGTCAGCGGGCGTCGCGGTCCTCAACGGTGCGCTGGCCGGCTCAGACGCCCCGGAGAACGTCGCGGTCGTGCGCAACTTCTTCAAGAAGAACGACCTGGACATCCTCTGGGACGGGTCTGGCAAGAACATCGTGTTCCGTGACAACTCCTGCAAGACCAGCACCCCGGCCTCGATCTGCATGCGGTCGCACCACTGATCGGGCGCACGCCTGAGTAAAGGCGACACTGGTCCCACGCCCACTCGGGCGTGGGACCGGTACGCCACGACAACACCTCGGCGCCGATGACAGATGGCGACCTCGACGAGATCGAGCAGCGTGCTGCAGCAGCTAGCCCAGCACCTTGGACATCGTTCGTCGAGGGCCGCGACCACATGGGTGGAGATGACTTCATCCGCATCAGCGATGGCAACGACAGCGTCCTCGGATCGGCTCGGACGACCCTGGACATTTCGTTGGAACGGCAACCGCGTCCAGGCACACAGTGGTCAGCCGTGGACGGTCTGAACTCGACTACGGATCAGAAGGTTGCCTGGCGCCACGGCCTGGGTGATGGTGGGCCTGATTTCCCGCCCGGAGAGATCGCTTCGCTGGGAGTGCGAGATGCCCTATGGCTGGGCTTCGGCGTATCTTCAGTCGAGCCCCGGCAAGTTCGCTGCAAGACCCGCCGCTGGGGATGCATCTGGGGATGAACTCGGGGCCAGTAGAGGCAACCAGAGTAATCTCCGAGCGCAGCAGAGTTGCCCAACGATGGCTCAGATAAGCGCAGTTTAAGCAGTCCAACGGCTTCCTAAACCATGTGCCGCAGGTTCGAATCCTGCCGGGGGCACCCACCAAACCTGCAGGTCAGGGGGGATGATTGGGCGCAGAGAGGCCCATGAAGGACCGGAGATCGTGGGGCCAAACGTGGGGCCGAAGTCGAGGCGACTCGTGTTGCCTGCAGTGGATACAGCACGAAGTCGCTCCTTCCTTGTCTGTGGTGGCGGATAGCTTGGAGAGGTGGAGTTGACCTCTATATCCGGCCGACTGGGAGGCCGTACGCCAGCTCGTGTCCTCGAAAACGACCTCGGCCGCGTGTCCCGCCGGAGCCCGCTCTTTGACGTTCTCCGCTGGATCAGTCGTGGGTCGACTCGGGCGAAGTACTGGCTGGCTTGAGATTCCCCGGCTGCCCAATCCGTGGCAGGACACCATCACGGTTCGAACCGGCTGGCGTCAGCGGGCAGCCAACCTCGCGGCGCCGGGGACGATCCGGTGGTCGAATCGGCCGGCAGGTACACGGGCCGACGGCCGTCCCTGGTCAGCTGCCAAGCCTGCTGCAGTCAATCCGAGCTTCGGCTCAGGTCTCTCGGTCGTCAGTCAGGGCGCGGAACTGCACATTGCTTGGCCCATAGATTGCGTACATCAGTGGGAAGTAGTTGCCCTTTGCAGCGGCGGTTCCTATGGCGGACCGCAGCGCCGTGCGCAGTGAGACACGACGCTCGCAGATTTCGTGGAGCAGCATCTGGCCGACGACATCCGCCAGGACCGCCTGAACGGGCACGGCCGTGCGGAAGCGCAGGCCCACGGCCGCGAGCTGGGCATTCCCGAACCGCAACTGGACTGGACGGACTGAGAAGGCCGGGCCGGGTGGAGCAGCCGGCCAAGCAAAACGCTCGACCGGGCAGTCCATTCGCATCATTTGGGGTTGAGCGCGCATCATCTCAGTAGGTGCCTTTCCGGCGATGTGTGGTGGGGGAACGGTTATGAAGCTCGAGTTGCCGTGTTTTGGCGCGCCCATGGTCAGCGGGGGGCGGAAGGTGATGACGGCTCTTCTGGTTGTCCCCCTGCTGATCGCCGGTGTTGTGGTCAGCCTCCCCCCGGCGGACGCTGCCGAGACCGCGGTGGTGATTCCGGCGGGTTTCACGCCGGTGCCGATCGCGACCGGGCAGCCGGCCGCGAACCTGACGAACTTCGAGTTCCTGCAGGGCGAGCGGGTGCTGACGGTCGGGCGGGACGGCCGCCTGACTGTGGTGTCGGACGATGCGCCGCCGAGGACGCTCCTGACGATTCCGAACGTTGCGCATACGGGTGACCTCGGTGCCCTCGGTCTCACGCTGGCTCCGAACTACGCCACGACGGGGCAGCTCTACCTGCAGTACGCCCGGACCACCGCGACCGGGAGCCGCGTGATGCGCGTCTCGCGCTGGACGGCCGCGCCGGTCGACAACCCGACCACGCTCGGCGCCGAACAGGTCCTGCTGGAGGCGCCGCTCACCAGCGTCTACCACGCCGGTGGGACGGTTCTGGTCGCACCGGACGGCAAGCTGCTGATCAGCATCGGCGACAACGCCGCGCCGCTCGCCTCCCCGAACCCCGAGGCCTTGCGGGCGCAGAGCCTGGACGGCCCCTACGGCAAGATCCTCAGAATCGATCCGGTCACCGGCGCCGGAGTACCGGGCAACCCCTACTACAACGCGGCATCCGCGTCGTCGTGGCGAAGCAGGGTCTACGCTTACGGCCTGCGCAACCCGTTCCGGATGTCGGTGGACCCGCGGAACGGGCGGGTACTCGTCGGCGACGTCGGCTGGACGCAGTACGAGGAGATCAATCTGCTGGCCGCCGGTAAGAACTACGGCTGGCCCTGCTACGAGGGACCCGGGCGGCACCCGGGGTACGCCAACACCGCGCAGTGCCAGCAGGTCTACACGCAATCGGTCCAGGGACCGCTGTGGAACTACGCGTCGCCCACCACCCAGTCGTCGATCACCGGCGGTACGTGGTACACGGGAACGTCCTACCCGGCTGCATACCGGGACGCGTACTTCTTCGCGGACTACTCGCAGCAGAAGATCTGGACCATGATGATCGACGCACAGGGCAGGGTCACAAGGACCCCCGAAGCCGCGGCCTTCGCCACCGGTATCGGCGGGCCGGTCGCGCTGAAGACCGGTCCGAACGGCGACGTGTACTACGCGGACATCCTCTCGTCCAACCTGGTCCGGCTGCGCTACTCGGCCGGGAACCGAGCGCCTGTTCCGCGCGCCGGCACCACCGTGAACCCGGACACCTTGACGGTCACCTTCGACGGCTCGGCCTCGTACGACCTGGACGGCGACGACCTCACGTACACCTGGGACTTCGGCGACGGGAGCCAGGGAACGGGTGCGGTCGCAGCTCACACCTACGCGGCCCCGGGCAAGGTCAGCGCGACGCTCACTGTCAAGGATCCTCTCGGTGCCGCGGCGACCACCACTGTCACCGTCGTGCCGGACAACCACTCGCCGGTGCTCACGCTGACCGGGCCGGACAAGAAGTACGCCGTCGGGAACACCGTCTCCTTGAGCGCCTCCGCGAATGACATCGAGGATGGCGCACTCCCGGTGTCCTGGCGAACCGACCTGATCCATTGCGACACAGGCGGCGGGTGCCATCTCCATCCCGGCCAGACCAGCACGGGGCCGACCTACTCGGATCTGTTCGACGACCATGGCGACGAGACACGCATGCAGATCACCGCTTCGGTGGTGGACCAGGCCGGCGTGCGGACCGAGAAGGTGTACTCCGCCGAGCCGGACCTGCGCACGCTCACCGTGCTGGCCCCGGCGCCGGTGCTCATCAACGGCGCCCAGCGGGTGAGCGTCAAGGTCGCGGTGAACTCGAGCAACGAGGTGTCCGCTCCCGGCGTGGCCGGCAGCACCGTGTTCACGGGCTGGTCCGACAGCGGGCTGCAGACGCACACGCTGAACATGCCCGCGGGCGACCGGACCCTGACGGCGCACTACGCCAAGTTCGTACCCGGTCGGTACGGCGACTACAACGGTGACGGGCGCACCGATCGGACGGTCTTCCGGCCGTCCACGGCGACCTGGTTCGACCCTGGGTTGTTCAACACCCGGTACGGCGGTGCCACCGACCTGCCGGTCCCCGCGGACGTCAACTCCGACGGGCGGACCGACGTGGTGAGCTGGCGTCCGTCGGACGGGATGTGGCAGGCGCGCGGACTCTTCGACATCCGTTGGGGCGGGAACGGGGACGTCCCGGTCCCGGGTGACTACAGCGTCAACGGCCGTACCGACCTCGCGATCTGGCGACCCAGTACAGGTATCTGGTACGTGCGTAACGTCCTACAGATTGATTGGGGTGGGCCGAGCGACGTGCCGGTACCGGGCGACTACAACGGTGACGGCAAGATGGAACTCGCGATCTGGCGCCCATCGACCGGCATGTGGTGGATTCGTGGCCGAGCAGCCATCCATTGGGGTCAGGCCGGCGACATCCCGGTCCAGGCCGACTACAACGGTGACGGCCGAACCGACCTGGCCGTCTGGCGTCCATCGACCGGCGGCTGGTGGATCAACGGCCGCCCGAGCCAGAACTGGGGAGTCAACGGCGACATCCCCCTCACCGGCGACTTCAACGGCGACGCCCGAACCGACCTGGCCGTCTGGCGCCCCTCGACCGGCGTCTGGTGGATCAACGGCACCCCCGCATTCCGCTGGGGCGAACCCGGCGACCGCCCGCTACCCCGCCCCCTTGGCGCCAGGTAGCCCTCTCCGCCCCGCCTGAACTGCTTCCGGCGGGGCGGCGGCGGAGCTGTGTGTGGGCAGACGGAGTTGTCAGGTGCTGGGCTCTCTAGACTGAATCACGACGAGGGGAAGTGATTCAGTTGATCCAAGCGGACACGTCTTTCGGCCGGATCCTCGGCGCCGGCGTCCGGGTGCTCGACGACGAGACGACCAGCGCCCCGGGCTTCACTACAACGCGACCACATTCGACATACTTCGACTGTCCAAGCAATCACCCGACTTGACGTCCGACGAAGCCTTATATTCAGCGCCGGGCCGTCTTACGAGCAGCGTGGCCCGGGCCTCAACGTCGTCCAACGCACCCACGCTGAATCCGGAGCTGGCGGACGCTGAAACTGTGTGCGCTCGGCGTTCACAAGCCGAGCGAGCAACGCAACTCAGCGACCGACGCGCGGTTTAAAAGGGGCAATGATCCCCTCGTAAACAGCCTCTCTAGGCGTCAGGAGCCTGCATTCTAGGGGACTCTGGCCCCGCCAGTTGACTCTCTCTGACGCGATTTCGCACCACGATTGATCCCACGGCCGATGCAGTAGCGCCTCCCGCCGCCCAGCCGTGCGAGCTTCCCGATCGGACTCTTCCGGGTCAAGGCGCGCCATCGCCGCCGGCCCACGGCATGCACCGCCCGCACTCGCGCTCGAGGTCTGTGGCAGAGCCAAGTCGTCGCCTCCGGGGACTCTCTCGGCGGGTAAGCCGCTTCGGTGTGGGGGTGGTGAGCGATGCTGTCTACACCTGCATCTACCGCGAGGGGGCGACCCATGGTCCAACGAGTCGAGATCCTGCTGACGGATGACCTTGACGGCGGCAAGATCCCTTCCGGCAAGGGTGAGACGGTGTCCTTCGCGCTCGACGGCAGGTCGTATGAGATCGACCTCCGCACCAGGCACGCGGCAGTTTTGCGCGCCGCACTCCGGCCCTACGTCGATGCAGGCCGCCCGATCAGGAACGGGCGCGGCCGGCGGGTCACCCGCAGCAAAATCGCTGCGGATGCTCGCACTGTCAAGGAGTGGGCTCGGGCGAACGGGTACGAGGTCAATGACCGCGGGCGGGTGCCGACCAAGATTCGGGATGCCTTCGACGCCGCCAACTAGCTGTAACGCCGGGCCCACCAATCGCGATCACCTGAAGAAGGGGGGAATCATCAGGTGGACATCGTCGTAGCCATCATCAGCGGCGTGGTGAAACTGACCATCGCAATGATGCAGATCATGGCCAAGCTCGTCATGTTCGGCATCCGCGAAACGCAGCGAGCCATCGCCCAAGCCCAACGCAACCAGGCGCGTAAGCGGTAAGTCCGGAAACACATCCGCATACTCAAAGACTCCGGAACCGCACTCCGGGGGTCCTTGTTGTCAAGTGTCGGACCAGCGGGGCGATCAGCTCGACGACGCCGACCGTCGCGGCCGTGGATCGTTCGCAGGATTTCGCGCAGGTCGTCGGGTAGTGGGTCGGCGGCGGTGATGATGTGGGCGCCGGCCTGGATTTCGATGGTGTGGTATCGGCGGGTGGTGGGGACGAACCTCTTGATCGACCATCCGGTGGTGTCCTCGATCCAGCGTGAGACCGCGAGGGCGGCGAACATCGATTGTTGATTCGAACGATCGGGCGGAAGTAGCCCTCATGTACCCGACAGTGGTCACGGTCGTGGGTTGCGCGGCGCTTCACCCGCACCGGATGATGCCTGCCCTGGCGGACCGGACCAGTCTGGTTGGGCGTACCCGGGCGCTGCGGCGGGGTACGAGAAGCGCCCACAGTGAACAAGGGAACACGAATGAATGCTGAAGGTCAGCGCGAGGTGTTGTGATCCCGCGTCAGTACCCGCACCCCTTCCCTGGATCGGAGCCTCATGACCACGAACACACCCGAGGCCACCCCGGCGGCGCAGAAGCCGACCGTCGTCCTCATTCACGGTCTTTGGCTCACGCCGCTCAGCTGGGAAGGCTGGAAGCAGCGCTTCGAGTCGAAGGGCCACACCGTGCTAGCACCGGCCTGGCCGGGACTCGAGGGAACGGTGGAGGAGGTCCGCCAAAACACCTCCAAGTACGAGCGGCTCGGGATCAAGGAGATCACCGACCACTACGACCGGATCATCCGCGGCCTCGACGCCCCGCCCATCATCATGGGCCACTCGTTCGGCGGCCTCATCACGCAGCTCCTGCTGGACCGCGGCCTTGGCGCCTCGGCCGTGGCGATCAGCCCGGCGCAGATCCACGGCGTATACACCCTGCCCCTCGCCCAGGCCAAGGTCGCGTCGGTGGCGCTGAAGAACCCGGCCAACCGCCACAGGACTCAGATGCTCACACCGGAGGAGTTCCACTACGGCTTCACCAACACGCGCACACTCGAGGAGTCGAGACCGATCTACGACAGGCTCGCGGTTCCGGGGCCGGGGCGCCCGCTTTTTCAGGCGGCGCTCGCCAACTTCACACCCCACGCGGTGACCAGGGTTAACCGGCACAACTCGAGCCGCGCGCCGCTGCTGTTCCTGGCCAACGGCAAGGACCACACCGTGCCCGCGGTGTCGACCCGCGCCGCCTACAAGATCCAGAAGAAGACGGGCGCACTCACCGAGCTCAAGGAGTACCCCGACCGCTCCCATTCCACATTCTCCCAGGACGGCTGGGAAGAGGTGGCGGACTACTCGCTCGATTGGGCCGTGCGCAACGCGCGAACCTAGCCGCAGGCCGTGGTGTGGCGGTCGTGGACGTGGCGCGGCGACCTTTTGATGATCCGGAGCCGTGTGGACTACCGATGATCTCACTCTGGCCGGCTGCTACAGCGCAGAGGCTGATCGGGCAGCGCGGCCCGCAGTTCAGCGAATGATGCTCGGTTTAGGAAACCGACGCGTCCCGACGACATGCGCCACTCCAAGCGTCACGTGACACCACCAATCCGGGCGGTTTGGACTCTGGTTGACACCTTTTCGTTCCCAGGCGGTTCCCCGCTGAAATGACCAGCCAGCAGTGTGAGAGTAGGGCCCGTGCCCTGGCACCCGACCGCCTTCGCGTCTCGAGTCCTGGGTCCCGGCGCGCCGGACGTCACTCGACTAGGTACAACTAGGCGGTGCATCCCAAGTCTGGCCATGGGTAGTCCGGCCGCCGCGTCGGGCTTTTATGGATCAAGGGCGCGCCTTCGGCGCGCGGCCCTGGCTGCGGGCGGCGCTGGGGCGGCGTCCTCGCCGGAGCCCAGGCGCAGCATGCTTCCTGACCCCTGCGCCCAACCGGCCCGAGCCGCCGTTCTGGCGTCTGACCCTGGGTTGACCCGTCCGCCTGGCCGATCGATCGGACGGCAGCTCTAGGGGGACCGGGCAGGAGTGGAAGTCTTCTTGCCACGCCCGCGGATTGTGGGGCGGTCAAAGGCGCGTTCCAATGGCCCCATGCTCCGACTCCTCTCGACACGTACTGCGTCATCGTCGCCGCACAGAATCGGGATCACCGCGCGGAGGTTGACCGACTGGTTGACCTGGCCCGAGCTGGCCATGTCGAGCTGTGGCTCACATCGGCCTTTACCTACGATCAAGAGACTGCGCCCGCTGACAAGTACAACGTGAATCTCCAGTGGCTCGCCGACCGGCCATGCATCGGAGCGGTGCCCGGGCCGTTTCGGCTCGATCTCTCGCCGCTCGGCGGTCAGGACGTCCTCGGGGACGCCGCGACGGCGGATGCCGACGAGAAGATCAAAGCAATCCTTCTGCCCGAGCCACTCGCGAAGGGCCAAGTTGCGGCCGGTAGGAGGATGCACGATGTGCACCACCTGACCGCGCACCTAATGGCTGGAAACGATGCATTCGTCACCAACGACAAGAACATGCTCAAGAATCGGGAGGCGCTGCGCGACGAGGTGAGCATCCAAGTGCTCGACCCGGTGGAGGCCGTGGTCCTAGCGTCCGGGCCGAGCGCCAGCTCTGAGTGAATGGGGCTGGCTGACATTCTTGCCCTCTACGTGCCTCACGGGTGGTCTCTGCCGGGCATCCAGGGGGTATTGCGGGGTTGGGTTTCAGGCGTAGGGAATTCTGTCTAGGCGGGCTGTCGGCCGGGGTTTCCAAACTGGCTACTGGTCGAGCAGCCGGCGCGGTCCCACGGCCACACGGTCGAGAGCAGAACTCGAGTCCCGGCCCGGGGATTATGAGCCGTTGCCACAGAGACCTACTTCAGGCTCCGGGAGTTCGTGTCTCGACCCGATCTGACCACTCTGCCAACGCTATTTGACTCCACTCGGCCCCACGAGTGGCCCCACGCCGGCCATTGATTCCCCCGCCGAACTGCAGTGCTGAGTGGCGGCATTGAGTTGGCCCACGGACTGATGGACGCGCGCCGCGATGACCTGGGTTTGCAGTCATCACGGGGCCCAGCGCCACCGTCACCTCAGGAGCATGTCACCCAGGCCAACGACCCCGCGTGGGAGAAGGCGAGCGAACGCCATACCGGGGCTGAAAGGGCAGCGCGCCGCGCTCGCGTCGGCGCCGAAGGGCCTGTTCGGAGGATGTCGCAAGGGGATTGCGCGCATACGATCTTCAGGTGACCGGGTCCTGGCTCCAGGCTCGCGACCGCGGGCGTGGCCCGGGGCGGGCTGTCGTCCACTGGTTGGAGCGGCTGGCCGATGTCGGCGCTCGGCCGGAGGATACCCACGACGAGCGGCTCCGACAGGGCACGCTCATATTCTCGTCGCTGCTGATCACGGCGATCTCCACGATCTGGGTGACCACGTACCTCGCCTACGGCGACCCGGTCTCGGCGGCCATCCCAGGCTTCTACCAGGTGATCACCGTCATCGGGCTGGCCGTCCTGGCCCGGACGCGGCGTTTCGCCACGTTCCGCACCATGCAGCTGCTGGCGTTCCTGGTGCTGCCAGCTTTGCTGCAGGTCTCGCTCGGCGGATTCGTGGCCTCGAGCGCGATGATCCTCTGGGCGGTGTTCACACCGCTGGCGGCGCTCGCGTTGGTCGGTATCCGGCGCTCCGTGCCGTGGCTGGTGGCGTTCTTCGTTGAGTTGGCCGCGCTCGCCCTGGTCGATTCCCGGCTCGCACAATCCCCGGCGGCGCTGCCACCCGGATTCGTGGTCACGTTCCTGGTGCTGAACATCGCGGGCGTCATGGTGAGCGCGTACGTGATGCTCAGCTACTTCGTCGAGCAGCGGGAGCGAGCCCATCGAGACCTCCGGACCGAGCGGGAGCGTTCGGAGCGGCTCCTGCTTAACGTGCTGCCGGAGCCGATCGCCGAGCGCCTCAAGTCAGAGCCAGGGGTGATCGCGGAACACTACGACGCGGTAAGCGTGCTCTTCGCCGACATCGTCGGCTTCACGGCGCGATCGGCGGTGATGGCGGCGACGGACGTCGTGAAGCTGCTGGACCAGGTGTTCTCCGCGTTCGACCGGATCGCCGACGCCGAGGGGGTCGAGAAGATCAAGACGATCGGTGACGCGTACATGCTGGTCGGCGGCCTACCGAAGCCGCGGCCGGATCACCTCGCAGCGGTCGCCCGTACTGCGCTCGCGCTGCGCGACGAGGTCGCCCGGATCGCAGCCCTGCCCGGGCGGGACTGGCTCGCGGTCCGAATAGGAATCGACTCCGGACCGGTGGTGGCCGGCGTGATCGGCCGGCGCAAGTTCATCTACGACCTCTGGGGCGACACCGTGAACACCGCGAGCCGGATGGAGTCCCACGGCCCACCGGGCGAGATCCAGGTCACGGGACGGGTGGCCGCCGCCCTCGGCCCGGAGTTCGCCGTACGTCCACGCGGCACCATCGAGGTCAAGGGAAAGGGCCCGATGCAGACCTTCCTCCTCGACCGGCCCTAGCGCCCGCAGACGGAACAGCACTCATGGAGCGGGGGTGGCAACTATCGGCAACAGGGTGAAAGGCACGGGCTGCCCGGGTTGTCGCGGGAGGTGTCGACACCTGTACCCGGAGGACTCGGCCCGATAACGTTGGGAGAACGAGCAAGCCAGCTGCGCTGTTCGGAAAGGGCTCTGCGAGCCGATGCAAGCAGTCAGTGCCTGAACCCGGTCGCTCGCTCGGTGACCTACATCCGCATCTGGTGGGGGAGTGGGATGGGCAAAACTCGCTGAGCCCATTCGATACAGGCCACGCTCCGGCGAGGTGGTCATCTGGCATTGCGCAGTCGGCCACCGTTGGGCAGCGTTGGTTTCCAACCGGACGAACGGCTCTGGGTGTCCGGGTTGTCAGGGAAAGCTGTCGTTCCTGCTCGACTGTTGAACTGCCCGCGACCCGTGTCGACGGCGGTTCGAATCCTCGGCCAACGGATTAAAAGGGGCAATGATGCCCTAGTAACCAGCCTCTATAAGCGTCAGAAGTCTGTGTTCGAAGGGACTCTGGCCCCGCTAACCAACCCTCTTCGACTCCATTTCGCACCACGAATGATCCCACGGTGAGCGACGGATGGCGGCCGGTGCCAGCCGAGCGCCTCCTCGAGAAGCGGCCTTAGCTGGGGGACTCCAGCTCGGACTAGCCGGGTGCGGTTTCCTGAAGCTCTGCGGGACTCGCCTCTAGGCGCTCGGACGTCCGGCCAGCGAACGTCCAGGTAGGGACCCATCGCCTCTGGTGGTCGCCGGTGGGTGGCGCGATACTCACCGGCATGAGCACCGCAGGTGACCGGGTCGCGTCGGAGCTGAACCGTGAGCTCACTGGCATGCTGGTTGAGTCGGGCCGCAGGTTCGGCTTCGAGATCGTGTTGGAGTACCCGGTTCGAGGTGGCCGTCTGGACGTGGTGTGGACATGGGCGCCGGCGTCGCCGTTTCCTGGGTTGGAGCGGCCGGTGCCGGTCGTTGGGTTCGAGGTTGAGTCGAGCTGGCGGACCCGCAAGCACGTGAAGGGTGATCTGCTGAATCTGCACGATGCCGGCGTGGGCTTGGGCGTCATCGTGCTCGCGGGCACCGACTCGAAGGACGAGGGGCTGCGGAGGTTCGCCGAGCTGCTCGTCGATCGGCCGGGCCCCACGGTGCTGGTGTGGACCGCAGAGGATGTTCGTGCGCTCGCCGAGCGTTGCGAATCGGCGTACGTGACCGCCTCAGTATCCGCAGTGGCCGCGGCGGCCTCACTGGGGGAGCGGCCTGCCGCTGACCCACGAGAGTCGTCCGCGGCTGCGGCTCGCGGGCACTCGGGGAAGTACGCGCCGCTGTATCGGTGGCTGCTCGCACGGGGCGCGTCCACGTTGACGCTGACATTCGGCGAGGTCGAGGAGGTGCTCGGGTTCCCCTTGCCGAACTCGTGTCGCCAGCATGTGCCCCACTGGCACAGCTACGACGGGTCGGCGGTCGCTCGCGCCATCGTCGACGCCGGTTGGAAGGCCAGCCGCGTCCATCTAGCCGACGAGGAGCTCACGCTTGTCAGAACCTCGTAGGTCGCGCTCCCGCTCCCGCTCGCCGGATTGTTGCGGTCGGGGCGGCGCTTAGTTCGGACCAGCTGAGTCGCCACGACTGAAGCTGACCCGCGGCTTGGCGTCGCCCGCCTGTCTGTCTCTGTTGCGGGGGCGTGCAGCACCAGAGTTGGCGGTCGGCGCTCAGCCGCTGAGCGCCGGGACTGCTTGCCGCGCTCGGGAGGATTCCAACTCGGCCGACGGATTAGAAGGTGGACAGACCCCGTTGTCACGCCTGAACTAGCGAAACTCTGGCCTACTTCAGTTCGCTTGTCGTCGACTCCGGTTCACTCCAGTAGCCGGGGCTGATTCCCAGGAGGATTCCCAGGCCACATGGTCCTGCTCGCTTCCTCCCGGCGTTCTAGCTGCTGGTGCCGGGAGCGCCGGGGCTCGAGGGAGTGACCGCTTGGCGGATACCTCAGAACCGTTGAGATGTGGGTGAGCCGCCGCTCCTCGGGTACGGCGAGTTGGGCGGACACGTGGTCGGCTAACAAGCGACGGACCGCCTCGTCGCGGGACACCCCCAGTGAAGCCCGGATCCGCGACAGGGCGGTGAGCGCGAGCGGTGGAACTCGGATGCTGGTCTGGACCTTAGCGTTCCCAGCCACAGTGTCCCGCCCAACGTAAACCTATACCCCCGCGAGCGCGCTCTGCGGACGGCCCACGCCATCTACGGCGGAGCGGGGGCCGGGCCGTCAAACACGACGACCCGACCCCTTGCATCTCACCGGTCCATGCGGCCGACCACGATCAGCATCAGCAGCAGAACTACCATCACGAACGGCAATGCGTCCATGTGGCTCACCTCCGAAGGCAGTCGGAGACCCACGGCCGGCTGGCCAAGAGCCCCTATCCGCTGCGCATCGCAAATGCAGTAGTGCCCCAGCAGTGTGGCACTGTCGCGCGGTTCCTGTCTGCAGTTCGTTTGACGGCCTCTACCGATACTGACACTCCGATTGCGGCGGCGGATTCTCCCGGGATCTTGAGGCGGTTCCAACGCAGTCTCGCTTGATGGACCGGCCGACAGAACTCGAACCCGGGGCCAGGGGATTATGAGAGCCCCGCCACTTGCCACACCGGTCAACTTCAGGCGTCAAGGGTTCGGATCCTGCCCCCGTCCCGCCTGCTTAGTCCACTCTGGTTGACCCGATTTGGCGTCACGAGAGATGTCACGACAGGGGCTCGGCAGCAGGCCCTGCCTGACGTCGTGGCTTCACCTCGTCCCGCGCAGTCCGAGAGGCCGTGTGCCTGCGAAGGTGGCCGCGGCCACGTACAGGGCACGCTCGTTAATCCAGCTGAGCCCGGCCGAGCGGCAGAGCGGGTTGCCGTTGGGGGTCGCTGGTGGCGGCCGGCACATGGCCCGACGAATAGCCGCGACGCCTGCAGCTGCAGGCGTGATGCCGAATCAGCTCAACCGCTCGGTCAGTTCGATCCGCGTCGACGTGTCACTGTTCCCACGCCGCCGTTGGGGGCCAAGGTCAGATGCCTGTAGGCCGACTCCCGGCGGGACAGCCGTCTCCTTGTAGGCGTCGTGAACAATGCTGTCTACACCGCATCTTTCGCGAGGAGACGAGCCATGCTCCAAGGAGTTGAGATCAAGCTGACCTTTGTGCAATGGGACCTACCCCAGACGGTGGTCGACTGGGCTCAAGTCCTCGGAGCTGCTCTTGGGCTGGTCGCGATCGTTGTTGCTCTGTTTGCGCTGTGGCGTCAACGACGGGACGCGATGATCGAGCGAAAGGCCCAATACGAGCTGGATCTGCTGCGCGATCTGGTTCGCCTTATAGGCGACCCGCATGGTTACCGAGAGGCAGATGTGTTGATGTCGCTATTTAGTAGAGATCTTCCAAATCTACAGCCCGTGAACGACGCTCTCAAAGCCATTGGCCGTGCGCGCGCTAACCATCCTGAGGGCGAACCTCGCGACGACGCCAAGCTGCAGCGAATCTGGTCGGAGCGTCGACCAGATATGCTGACCGGAATCAAAGACGCCACTGACTGGCGCCTCTTTCACGAAGGTCGCCGGTGGTCGACTTGGCGTTGACCCTCCGGACGTCCTCGGGATTCGCTGGCCGGGCTTCGACCGGTGGGGGCATACTCCCCAAGGGCGCCACTGCTTGACCCGACGCACCCGAGCGCCAAGGCCGGCACCGCCGACGGTAGATTGCGCGGATCCGATGGCACGTGGGGAAAGCTGCGATCGGCGGCCACATCCGCGTCCAGTCGGTCGGCGACGGGCTCAGGAACCGGCACACTCGACCGGCGGCCGCCCACGCCAACACAGACGATTTGGGTCGGGCGTCGGGGTCTCCAGCATCACTTAGGCGGCGTCCATTTCAGAGCGATCTTGAAATTGGCGGAGGCACCGAGCGTTGCGATGCAGACGCCGGCCTCGGCGGTCAGTTGGATCGCGAATTCGATGGTGATCTCGCTCGGCTTCGACTGCAGTCCTGAGAGCGAAGCCAGCAGGGCGTCAGCGGCCGGGCGCACCTTGGCTACCGCCGACTCAAACGTCTGATTCGCCTGCTCGGCAACCCGGACAGGCCGATCCTCCCCCCAGCCGCGGGTGACGACGCCGTCCGCGGTTGTCTTCTCGACGGCGACAAGCACACTGCCGCCACTGTCGAGCGGGTACTCCACTAATTCAAGCATGGGACTCCTGGAGCTGTCGGGCGGTAGCTTGGAGTCAGTCTTCCACTGCCGACTCTAGTTGGATACTCCGCAGTCCAAGGTTTGATGCCCGTTGGGGCGGCGGTCCGCCTGGTGCTCCCCGGCCTTCGGGCGGCATTTGTCGGGTGGCTGGCGGTTCGTTGGTGGGGGTGCTCAGGCGAGCGCGCCGAATGGAATCTGACGATGAAGGCTTGAATTCGCTTGATTGTGACTTTGTATGACGACATCTGATTAGATGAGTAACCTGAAGCGTTAGAAACCGGCTGCGTTGGCCTGATTCAGTGGTTCGGTGGGTTGTGCGGAACTGGTTGAGCCTAGGAAGGCCCGGCGAGAGAGCGTGTCAGTCGAGTTGGCCGCGGGTTGGTGGGGTGTCAGCCGGGGTGAGGGGATCGGCGGGTGACGGGAGAGGTGCAGCAGCTCGATTTTGGGCAGAGTGCCGGGCGGGTGTGGCCCGCGGCGCGGGGGCTGCTGGCCAGGTCGAGAGCGTTTGCGGATGCGCCTGATGAGGCGCAGGCGGCTTTGGATGTCCGTCTCAGCGCCGATGCAAGAACGTCAACTATGTCGACCAGCGCCCGCCAACCAGCGGTTGTGAAGGTCTGGCGGCCCAACCGGTGTGGACGCGGCAACGGCAGCTCGATAGCGCTGGAACTGGATCGTGATGCGTGAGCTGAGCTACCTCGACTTCGACCTGCTGGTCGAATCAGCCGGACAGGCCGGATACCGCGCACGGGTGGTTGAGTCACCGGCGGGGGAGACCGCGCCGATCGACTTCAGACTTCCGTTCTCGGAGCTAGAGGTAGAAAACTTCCTACTTCGGGTCGGTCGTCCTCGACGAGGCCCGGCGCGGGGGGAGCCTCCGAGAGACGCCGCGGTTGTCCGTGATTTCGGTGGACGGCTGTTCGAGGCGGTCTTTCACGACGAGTTGCGCGTAGCGCTGGCTACCAGCCTGGATCAGGCCGAGGGCGATGACGCCGGACTGCGGGTGCGATTGCGGCTGTCTGACTGCCCGGAGCTTGTCGACCTTCCCTGGGAGTACCTGTACGACCGTGAGAACCGGCGGTTCCTGGCTCTGTCGGAATGGACTCCAGTCGTGCGCTACCTGCAGTTTCCCGGACGCGTTCGTCCACTTTCGGTGCGCCCGCCGCTGCGGGTCTTGGTCCTGATCGCCAGCCCGACCGACCTTCCGCCGCTTGACGTCAATGGCGAGCGGGACAGGCTGCGCTCGGCGCTGGCAGATCTCGAAGGCGCTGGCAGGGTGATGGTCGATGAAGTCTCGACTGGGACGCTGGCAGATCTGCAGCGGCAGCTGCGCCGGGCCGACTATCACGTGTTCCACTACATCGGGCACGGCGGCTATGACCAGCAGGCCGAGGACGGCGTCCTGGTCTTCGAGGGCGCTTCGGGGCGGGGCCAGCCGGTGAGCGGCGAGGACCTCGGCATGCTCCTGCACGACCACCGGACCTTGCGGCTGGCGGTGCTGAACTCGTGTGAGGGCGCTCGCGGCGGCCGCACCGATCCGTACTCGGGCACCGCGCAGAGCCTCGTCCGTCAGGGTATTCCGGCAGTCGTCGCCATGCAGTTCGAAATCACCGACACCGCTGCGATCACCTTTGCGCACAACTTCTACGAGGCGGTCGCCGACGGCTACCCGCTCGACGCTGCAATGGCCGAGGCCCGGAAGGCCGTCCGGAACGAACCGAACCCAGTCGAGTGGGGCACCCCCGTGCTCTACCTGCGCGCCCATGACGGGCGAATCTTTGAACTCGCTCCCAGCCAACCAACCCCAGAGGATTCCGACGCGGCGGCTGATCTGTGGAATGACGCTGAGTACTCCGCGGCGCTCGCCGCGTTTTACACCCAGCGCTGGATCACCGCTGTCGACCTGCTGGAACAGGTGTCGACCCGGTATCCGAACCATCCGCAAGTCGTCCAGCAGCTGGCTCACGCCCGCCAGCAGCGTCAAGAAGCCGAGTGGGACGCCGACGCATCTGCAGCTGCGGAGCAGGCACACTGGAGCGACGCTGTGGCGGCACTGGAACACCTTCTCACCGCCCACCCCAACGACCGCGACGTCGCTCGCCGTCTGGAGTCGGCACGCGCCGCGCAATGGCAGGCCGAGGCGCAGGCCAACCTCCGTCGCCTGTATGCCGCCGGCGAGTGGGCAGCCGTCATCGCTGCTGGTGAGCAACTCGCGGAGCTTGACCCGGCGTCGGCCGGGCTGGTCACCGCAGCCGAGGCCGAACTCGCCGACCGCTACACCACCGGACGCCTCCAACTGGACCGCGGCGACTGGGTTGGCGCCGCACAGACCTTCGCCGCGATACACGCAGAACGTCCCGACTACCGCGACGTCGCTCGCCGTCTGGAGTCGGCACGCGCCGCGCAATGGCAGGCCGAGGCGCAGGCCAACCTCCGTCGCCTGTATGCCGCCGGCGAGTGGGCAGCCGTCATCGCTGCTGGTGAGCAACTCGCGGAGCTTGACCCGGCGTCGGCCGGGCTGGTCACCGCAGCCAAGGCCGAGGCCGAACTCGCCGACCGCTACACCACCGGACGCCTCCAACTGGACCGCGGCGACTGGGTTGGCGCCGCACAGACCTTCGCCGCGATACACGCAGAACGTCCCGACTACCGCGACGTCGGCGCTATTCTCGCTCGCGGACGTGTCGCCAGCATGGGTGAAAGGTTCCTCGCCCGCTTCATCGACTGGATGCTGATCCTGCTCCCGTTGATTTTCCTGGTACCTACCAGCGAACCGACCCCGACTGGTGAGAGTGCTCCCACGACTTTCGCTGACACTCTGTTTTTCCTCGGCTCACTTCTGACGCTCGCCGTGTATGAGGTCGTGCTCACCGCGCGCTGGGGCAACACTGTTGGGAAGCGGCTGCTGCGACTAAAGGTCGTCCGTCGTCTCGACGGTGGCCCAGTCGGCTGGGGCCCGTCCCTCTTGCGTTGGGTCGTGCAACTCATCGCCTGGATCCCAGGCTTATTATTCGGCTCAATAATTCTCTACCTCTCTCCATTCTGGGACTCAACAGGAGGTCGACAGGGCTGGCACGACAAACTCGCTGGAACCATTGTCGTCAAGCAACCGCCAAGATGACCTTGCAGCGTTTTGCCAACTGGGTAGTCCATTTCGCAACCAGTGGACTAAAAGGGCCAATGATGCCGTAGCAGCCAGTCTCTCTAGGCGTCAGAGCCCTCAGGTTGAGGACCTTCTGCCCCCACCCGTTGACTGTGTTCGACTCCATTTCGCACCACGATTGATCCCTCGGCCGATGCAGTGGCGCCTCCCGCCGCCCAGCCGTGCGAGCTTCCCAATCGGACTCTTCCGGGGCAAGGCGCGCCATCGCCGCGAGGCGGAGGGGCGAGCCCGCGGCGTTCACCGCCGGCACCGGCTCTCGAGGTCTTTGGCAGGGCCAGGTAGTCGCCTTCGGGGGACTCTCTCGGCGGGTAAGCCGCTTCGGTGTGGGTGTGGTGAGCGATGCTGTCTACACCTGCATCTACCGCGAGGAGGCGACCCATGGTCCAACGAGTCGAGATCCTGCTGACGGATGACCTTGACGGCGGCAAGATCGCTACCGGCAAGGGTGAGACGGTGTCCTTCGCGCTCGACGGCAGGTCGTATGAGATCGACCTCCGCGCCAGGCACGCGGCAGTGTTGCGCGCCGCGCTCCGGCCTTACGTCGCTGCGGGCCGCCCGATCAGGAACGGGCGCGGCCGGCGGGTCATCCGCAGCAAGATCGCTGCGGATGCTCGCACTGTCAAGGAGTGGGCTCGGGCGAACGGGTACGAGGTCAGTGACCGTGGGCGGGTGCCGGCCAAGGTTCGGGAGGCCTTCGAGGCCGCCAACTAGCTGACAACGGCAGATCGTCGGCTCAGAACCCACGGGAGGCGTAGCGATTGTCGGCACCTGGGCAGCCCACGCCAGTGATGCCTCAGAGACGGATTGCGGCACCCCGGTACAGCACCTTGCGCCGCTGCGCGCTCGGTTACCACTGCCGAACTCTTGTGCATCCGAACAACTAGCGATGGCTCGAGTAGTCAAGGACCCTGCCATTCTCGCCCGGCTCAGCGGAGCGGGATCGCGACGAGGCTCAGGAGGTACAGGTCAGCCCTGGCAAGATCGGCGCCTTCGCCGTCACTAACCGAGCTCCTGGCGATCGACCGAATCGTTGTCTACATCGACGACCTTGACCGATGCCCACCGCACACCCCCGGTCCATGACTTTGGACCGCCAGGCGGCGACACGCCTGGCGACCCGAAGGCGGGTCCGCTCATCCGAAATCTCCCCAGGCTTCAGGGATCCGAGGTCGAGGATCCCCCGTCAGCTTTCCCGGCAGGCGTTCCGCACGCGTGGCTAGAAGATCATCTGCCGATACAATTTCGGCGAGCAGTGTCAGGGACTCTAGCGTTGCATTGTGTGGGCGCCCTGGGAGGTGGTCGAGCACGCATCGGACACAACGAGGGTGCGATAACCGAGGTCGGCGGCGGCTCGGGCAGTGCTTTCCACCGCTATGTTCGTGGCCACGCCGGCGATAGCCACCGTGTCGATGTCAGCGCCCGCAGAATAGTGGCACAATCGGCGTCGCTACTGGAGGGTGGGCTCCCGGCCTGATTGTCCTGCCATTCACCGTCGAGGGCGGACCTGCACGGGAATCTTCCCAGCGTGGTTAGGAATCTCATGCGTGATGGCAGTATGCCTGGAGATCGGTCCGCGCACTGGCGGTGGATCGGGGGAGCCAGTCTGCCCACGGTGGGTGGATGGCGGATCAATGCCACGGAGTTCTTCGCCGAACTCCTCCTCGACCCGAGCATGCTTGAGTTGCGGCTCCGCGGACCGCTTGTTCGGCTGACTCGCGCAGAGACGTTGCGTGTGGGGCCGACCGACCTTGCCGAAGTGTTTCTTATTCGATCGAGGCTACGTTTCCGCGGAGTGGGGTTCAGGCGCACCGACGGTCGAGAGTATTACTTCAAGACTGCCCAGACCGATACTATTCTTCGAGCGCTCCGTGATTTCGGGTTTCCGGTCTCGACGATTGCTCAGCCAGCCGCCAAGTTGTGGCGACTGAAACCCTGACGATCGAACGAGGGCCCGGATCCGAAGGTATCCGGGCGATTGGGGTAAATTCTCTTACGGAGTCGTATGCATTTCAGTGGTTGAATCATCCTCTTACCGCTGGCCAGGAGCGATTGGGTCGTTAATCGGATCGTGGACGGTTTCGTCCGAACGGGTCGGGTCACGGATCTCGATCGTGATATTCAAGCGGCTCGACTTCGCGGAGTGGCGTGGTTCGGCATGGCGATGGGTCTCCTTGTCTTCGGAGTCAGTCTCGCCGGTCTGCTGGGATGACGCCGGGGTCGTGACATGAGCAAGCGCCCGTATCTGTAGGATCCGGCGCTTGTCGATGAGCTCGCTGACTGTGCCGTGCCAATGCGGTTATGTGGTGGCCGCGGCTGGCTGACCTACGTCGGCTGAATTGACTCGCGGCAAACGACGATGGGCGATCCCGTGAGCTGGGGATTATGAGAGCTGTGAGGATCATGGTGTGCCGTCCGGGATCGCGGTTTGACCCGTATGAGAGCAGACCGGTGTGTCCTGGCTTGGATCTGTCGACTGTGGTCTGGGGCGGTGCTTGCTGGCACCGGTCCCGGCGGAGCGTGTCCCGATAGGGGCCTTGCCGTGAACAACGCGCCGTCACAGGTTACCGGGGTCGCGATTGTCCGCCGCGGGCAGGAGGCGAGGCTGTGGACCCGCAACCGCAACGACATCACCGACAGCTTCCCCGACATCGCCGCCGCCGCGACCCGCCAGGTCCCCGACGGCGTGGTGCTCGACGGTGAGCTGGCAATCCTCGGCGGCGACGGTCGCTTGAGCTTCGACGCGCTCCAGCAGCGCCTCGTCACCAGCCCCGCGAAGGCCCGCGCCAAAGCGGCCGAGCTGCCCGCCTCCTACGCCGCATTCGACTTGCTCACGGTCAGCGGCGTCGACCTGCGCACGTAGCGCTGGACCGTCCGCCGGCAACGACTCGAGCAGCTGTCCGAGGGTTGGGTCCCGCCGTTGCAGCTGACACCTGTCACCGATGACCTCGACGAGGCCACCGAGTGGTTCGAGGTGTTACCCGTCGCGATGGGGGTCGAAGGACTCGTCGTCAAAGGCGCAGCCTCGCGCTACACGCCGGTCGCCGCGACGCCTGGGTCAAGGTGCATTCTCTCGGGTCGGGACCTGTCCGTTTCGGTGGCCGGGCGCAGCTTCCCAGGTCAGAGGCTCGTCGTATCGAACGTTCGCGTGTGCGACATGTGTCGCTGATGGCCAGCCGTGCAGACCTGGCCCATCGGCGGGTGCTACTTGACGGTCGAAGCCGCGGCGACCAGTGAAGGCGGCTCTCCAGGCGTTGGTGGCTGTGGATTCTTCGACGATGTCGCTCGACACGCGGCTATCACCAGATCGCAACGGAAGTCACGGCCGCGGCACCGAGGAGAACGTCACCGTGGCGACCAGGGCGAGCCAAGCCTGCCGTCGGCCGCTCGGTGCGCGTAGGGCGCAGCAACGATGAAGGTGCGCCCATATGGCCCCAGTTGCCTCGGGCAACACTTGATCTCCCGAGCCTGTCCGACTGCGCCATTGGCCGCGCGTTGGCTGTTTCTTGGATCGAGGCTGTCGATCGTCGCGAGGTCGCCGTCGATCTCCAGAGTCCCTTTCCATCCGCCGAAGACGAGCACGCTCGGCACGACCCTGACGTTACTTAGTCGCCAACGTACGGGCCTGTTGTAAGAGTTGTCGTAGACGTTGCGCCGGATCGCAAGGCCTGCCGGACCCTGTTGGCGGTGGGCGGCGGTCTCGCTTGGCTTGTGCGACGTTGTAACGGCCGGGGTCGTCGCCACGATTGTGCTGTCAGGGCGCGCCAGGACGATGCCGGCACGGTGCCGGCGACCTCTCCGCGCCAACCGACAGAGGAGCAATCATGCGTGTCTCATCCCTACTCGCCGCCGCAGGTCTGCTGACCGTGGGCCTGGTTGCCGTACCGGTGCCGGCGTCGGCCGCGGGTAGCTGCAGCCTGTATGCCCCGGGCCGGATCGCGATCGGGTCACCGTTCAGGACCATCACCATCAACGAGGGTCCGAACTGCGCGGCCGCCGGCGTCGTCGACGCCGCCTGGAGCGCGACCCACCCGACCAAGGGCCCGATCGACATCATCATCTACGAGAACAGCGACCGCTCGCAGCCGTTCGACATCTTCGGTGACGACCCGATCGGCGTGTGGACCTGGCGGCCCGAGGGCGCCTTCGACGCCAGCGACAACACGGTCTTCCAATACACCCCCACCACCGATGTGCGGCTCGCCTCCTACAGCCGGGTCACCCCCACCCGTACCGGTACGAAGGTTAACGTCAAGACACTCGCGGGCCGCTGGTGGCAGGCCGGCAACAAGCTGATCGGCTGGTCCGGGGCCCGCGGCCAGATCCAGTACCGCACCCCCGGTTCGACCACCTGGCACGGCCTCAAGGACGTCTATTCGTCCTCGGCCGGCACCTACAGCTACACCTACAGCACTAGCGCGGTACGCGACTACCGCGTCGTCATTTACGACGCCACCACCAAGACCATCTGGGGCTCCACCAGCCCCACCGTCCGCAAGTAGCCGCCGGCGCGCCACACACCGGAGCCGCTACCCTGATCGCGGCGACAGGTCCGCCGCGTCTGCCTCGCCGATGGCACGTCCTCGGCGAGGCAGACGACAGCCTCGGACTACGTGCCTGCGCCAGACCGCAAACGCTCGCACCCGACCTCCCGCGGCCCAGCCAACATCTGACATGAGCGCCAACGTAGCGCCACCGCCAGCACCGTGCCTCACCGCACAAGAGAGTTTCGTACACCTGCCGAATAGCCCCTCAGCGCGACAGTGCACGACACAGAATCCATTCCGTCTAGGTCACGGTGTCTACGAGCCGCAGATCGCGCCCCCGCATGCCGAGTTGCGGTCCGAGCTTCTGCGGCGTGCGTATCAGTCAGGGCGTGCTGGTTCTGCGCGCGAGGACAAGCCGGCACCGCGGGCTGCCGTCCTCGCGTCGGCCCAGAGCCGCCAAGGGGACCGTCGTCATGATGAATCCGGCTGCTGTCAGGTCGTTGCGGACCGCGTGCAGCGGGTATGTGCGGTAGTACATGACGAACCGGGGACGCCACACGGCATTGCGGATTCGCATCGCCAGATCGAATCCGAGCAGCGCCCAGTACCCGCCCGAGGTGATGGGTGGCGGCGCGCCGATCGGGAAGGCGAAGAGCCCGCCGGGCCGTAGCGCGCGGTACACCCCGGCGAACAGCGCGGGCCGTTCGGCGGGCAGGAGGTGCCCGAGCGCTCCGAAGCTGACCGCCAGGTCGAAGGCCTCGGCGAAAGGCAGGGCCCGGACGTCGGCGCGTACCCACTCGGCGTCCGGGTGCGCACTGCGCGCCTGCGCGAGCATGCCAGTGCTGAAGTCGACGCCCGTGATCCGTCCTTGGCACAGGGGTTGCAGGACCCGCATGCCCGCACCGGTGCCGCAGCACACGTCCAGTCCTCGGCCGAACGGCCCGAGCGGACGCAGCGCGTCGGCGGTCGCGTCAAGAATGCTCTCGGGGGTGCGAAAAGGCGTGTGGTCGAACTTCGGAGCGAGCAGGTCATAGCCGCGCTCGACCGAGGACAGCGCCTGGATCGCCAGTTCACGCAGAGACGGGCCACGAGGCGAGAACACCGGCCAAGGGTACTTCTCGGATGCTAGCCGGGCTGGCAGCGTGTGGGCGAGCGGATGCCTGGATCAGCGTGGGCGGGCGGGTCACGGTTTGTCAGTGCCGGGACGAGATAATTCAGCACCACAAACTCAGGAAAGGTCAGAAGATGCTTCGTCAGATCATCCGGGGCGACCCCGACAGTGCCACGTATTACGGGGTGGCCGTGATGGCGACCGGCTTGTTCTGGCCGGCGATGATTTGTTGGGGTTTGGTGCCGTCCAGGTCGGCCCGCCAGATCGTTCCGTTGTAGTTGGTCCAGTAGAGGTGAGTGGCGTCGACCGCCAGCGCCACCGGGATGCCGGTCTGGTTGGTGACGATTGGCTCGGGCGTGAAGGGAACGTCGTTGAGGCTGGCGCGCACGATCGTGGTGCCGTCGTTGGTCCAGTACAGGTAGTTGGCGTCGACCGCCAGCCCTTGTGGGGCGTCCAGGCCTTGGGCGAGTTGCACGGGGTCGGTGCCGTCCAGGTTGGCCCGCATGATCGTGCCGTCGCCTTCGAGTTGGCGGTAGTTGCTCCAGTACACGTGGTCTGCATCGACCGCCAGCCCACCCAGCTGCGGGAGGCCTTGGGTGGTGACGATGGGGTGGAAGCTGCTGCAATCGGGCCAGGTGCCTCGCCAGATCGTCGGTCGGTCGGACGCCGTCACAGGACCCCGGTAGTAGATGTCATTGGGGTTGTTGGGGTTGATCGCCAACTTGTTCGGACCTTCGCTGGCCGCAAAATAGCAGTATTGTGCTTGGCTGTTGTAGTCATGGATGGCGGGCCCTACGTCAGGGTCGGTGGCCAAGTCCCCCAGACTGGCCACAAGGAGGGCACTGTTGGCGACAGCCACGCCCACCGGGAAACTGGGGAGGCCGGACCCGTCGATGACCTGGGCGTTGCTGCCGTTGGAACTGGCCACGTTGACCGAGCCGTCCTCGATGGTCTGCCCCTGATTGACCCAGTAGATGTGGCCCACCCCGGTACCGGTGAGCGCGGCGGTGGTGCTGGCGGCGGGGGTCTGGCTGGCCGCGGTCAGGTTGGCGGTGACGATGCCGAGGCTGGTGGGCGCAAAGCTCACCGTGACCGTGCAGGACGCCCCCGGAACCAGACTGGTACCGGTGCAGGTGTCGCTGCCGGTGGTGAAGGCGGCCGCGCCGGTCACCGTCACCGTGAGTGGGCCGGTAGTGGCGTGCCCGACCGAGTTGGCCAGGGTGAAGCTCTGAGAGGCCGCCTGCTTGGTCGCCACCTCCCCGAAGTCGTGCGAGGAGGGCGTGAACCCCAGCGCCGGCGCTGGGGGCGGGGTGAACGCCATCAGTTGGGGGCTGGAGGTGTTGGCGATGAAGACTTGCGGGTTGGTGCCGTCCGCCAAGTTGGCCCGGCGGATCGCACCAGTTCCGTCCCCGAGGTTGGACCAGTACACGTAAAGGGCATCGACCGCTATCGCCTGCGGGAGGTTCTGGCCGCTGAGGAGGGTCTGGGGGTTGGTGCCATCCAGGTTGGCCCGCTTGACCGTGTTCTGGCTGCGGTTGGTCCAATACAGGTGGTTGGCGTCGACCGTTACCGCAAAGAGGCTCTGCTGGCCCTCGCCCTGGACGATGGACTGGGCGTTGGTGCCGTCGAGGTTGGCTCGCCAGATGGTCCCGTCGCCACTGTTGGTCCAGTAGATGTGGCTGCCATCGACCGCGATCCCGAAGGGAGTGGCCTGAGCAGTGGCGATGGCCTGGGGGTTGCTGCCGTCCCCGACGTTGGCCCGCCAGATGGTGCCTGGGGCCGAGCCCGCGGCGTAACTCGTCCAGTAGACGTGGTTGGCGTCGACCGCCAGCCCACCGGTGCCGGGAGCGGCGTTGGACCCAGGGACGAGGTCCTGGGCGTTGCTGCCATCCGGGTTGGCCCGGCGGACCGCGCCGGTGTTCCTGTTGATCCAGTAAACATGGCTGCTGTCGACCGCCACCCCCAACGTGGGTTCAAACGCGGAGAGGATGTCGTGAGGGTTGCTGCCGTCCAGGTCGGCCGCCCAGATGTCGTCGCCTGACCAATAGAGCTGGCCGGGCTGCGCCCCGCCGAGACCGGTCCCGGTGCCGCTGAGGGCAACAGTGGCGCTCACGCGGCCCTTGCTGGCCGCGGCCACGGTAGCGGTTACGGTGGCCACGCTGGTGGGGGCAAACCGCACCATGACCACACAGGACTTGCCCGGCCGGAGCCGGGTTCCGCTGCACCGGTCGCTGGTAACGGTGAACGCGGCCGCGCCAGACAGCGTCACCTTCAGCTTGCCGGAGGCCTTCCGCCCCGTGTTGGTCAGAGTGAAGCCCCGGGAAGCGCTCTCTCCGGGGATGACCCGCCCGTAGTCATACGGCGAGGGGGCGAACGCCAGCACCGGGGCGCCCGGCTTGGCCACCGCGGACGTAGCCCCGGCCAGCATGGCCGTCATGGCCACCAGTGCCACCGCTACGGCTACGGCTACCCGCCGCCACGCACTGCCCATTCGTCCGGGTGTGCCGGACCGTTTGCCCTGTGCGATGACGTCCCCCCAACGGGCCGGGCCGGCCGTACCAAGCACCTGCCGACTGGACCTCGCCGACCCCAGCAGTTTGCCGCCAGGTCAGGCTGATCCGGTCTGTCCCCTGTGCCCGCCTTCCATCAAACCCCTGGCCTTCCGCGTTGTCCAGGGTCGCGGCGCGGTGGTCGAGATCGGTAGCCGTCTCACCGCTGACTGTGCAAAAGGGCGTGAGCGTGGATTTCTCGGACACTCCGACTTTGCAATACGTTTATGACAATCCGTCCGCGGCGTGTCGAAATCCTGGCCGGCCAGCTGATGGAGGCGTCGAGAAACGATCGTTTCCCAACACTCCTGCAGAGACAGGCCATCGGCGTCAAAACGTCGCCATCGGCGTGTTATCTGCCGTGCGAGCATCCACCAAGGCTGGAGTGGGACATCCAGTGCTCCAGCGCCGCCTTGTATGCCATTAGCGTCGATTGTGCGCCGCAGGCGCGCCGTCGTCGCTGGGTCATCGTCGGTGGTCTTTCCTTGCTAATGCTTGGTTGGTTCAGCGGCCGTGTGCCGGTGAGCGGCTCGTGGGCAAGCGCTGCCGCTGCTCACCGCGGGGCTAACGGATCGGCCGAACTGCTGGGTGCAGGTTGAGTAGGTCGAGGCCGATCTTCTGGAACTCGCCGTACAGTCGTTCGTCGACGACGACGAGGCCTACTTTGACTGGCCCTCCGCTGTACTCCCCGTCGGGTCCGACGCCAGAGATCTCCCAGATTCCGTTGTGGGTGTCACGGGCCAGTGCGGTTCCTTTGTGGGCGGCCTCGGTCAACCTGCTAGTCGTGACGTTTCCTGGGCTGACGCACAGGTTTCCGTCGTACAGGGGCTGGAGGTCGCGGCGGGCCTGGTCTACGTCGCCGTCGAGCAGGTTCACCACGAGCACGACTGGCACTGTCCAGGCCCGTGCGGGCCGCACCGTACCGTCCGCGAACGCGACCCAGGTCGCACCAAAGCGCTCCGGCTGCTGCTCGACAAGACGCTCCACCGCCGCCGTGCTGGGCAGGTCGTTGCGGGTCGGATCTGGCACCGGCCACCCGCCGGCTGGTTCCGGGCACGGAACGGGGTCGGTATCTGGTGGACCCATCAGCGCATTCGCGGCAGGCGTCGACTGCTCGGCGACCGTGATCGTGTGGTCGTGCCAGGTCCCGCGCAGTCGGGCGTAGCCGAAGCGGATGCCGTTCTTGGTGCCTGGCTCGGCTAACCGGCTGAGATCGACGCCGGTCAAGGTCACGGCGAAGTCGGCGGGGCAGTTTGGCGCATCGTCGCCGGAAGAGGAGGGCGCCGATAGGGGCGGACAGTAGACCACCGGTCGCTCGGGTGCCGCGATCACTATGCCGGTGACCTCGACCCGGTCACCGTCGCGGACCAGGTACTGCGCCTCACCTCCGCCACCAGCCACCGGCCCGGGCGGGCCCGAGCGGTTTGGGAGCACCGTGACTGCGACTGCGACCGCGATGGCGGCGACACTGGCGGCCGCCAGCACCGGCGCCCATCGCCTGCGTGGCCGACGCGACCGAAGCCGGGCCAGGTCCGGTTCAGGAGGCTCGGGCTGTGTCGCGCGCCAGGCCGCGCCGGCGGCGTGCAGCAGCTTGTCGACCTCGTCGCGGCGATCCGATGTGCTCATCCTGCAACCTCCAATTCCGAGCGCAGGCGGGCCCGGGCATCAGAAAGTGTCGACTTGACCGTGCCTTCCGAACAGCCCATCACCGCCGCGGTTTCCGCGATCGACAGATCCGCGAAGTAGAAGCAATCGACAGCTATCCGTTGCCGGCGCGGCAGCCTGGCCACGGCGCGTTCGACATCGATGCTGTTGTCGCGGTCCGGTGTCGGTTCGGCCCGCTCGACGAACTCGGCGACCCGACGCGACCGGCGCGTTGCCTTCCGGGCTTGGTCGGCCGTGATCGCGAGCAGCCACGCGGATGGCGCGCCCTGGGCCGGGTCGAACTGGCGTCGTTTCACCGAAGCCCGGGCCAGCGCCTCCTGCACGATGTCGTCGCGATCCGCACCGGCTGCCAGCCGCGACGCCACACGGGCCATCGCCGGCATGTGCGGACTCACCCAAGCGGCGAAACCCTGCTCGTGATCCGGCATATCCGGCACGAGATCCACTGCCTCGCTCATTGGAGCCACACCTGGTCTACCCACCGACCGGGCGGCTGGTTGGGTCACCGTTCGCCACCGTTGCCTGATCGTAACGCGCGTCTACGCGTGGAAATTCGGACCTGTCGCCGAGATCCGCAAGGCGATCGCCGGGGTCCTGGGGGCCGCCAGCGCCATCGCTCCGGATCGCAGGCGACGCACTGAACCGAGCGAGGTCCGAATGCGGCATGCCCTGCCGGGCGGATCGCGCTATGAGGTGAAGTGGGACGGCTACCTTCACTGAACTCGCCAAGCGAGCCGCGACCGCACTGGCGCGGCTCGTGTCAGTGGAGCGCGGCGAGACTCTGCGTGATCTGCTGGTTGGTCGGGGCGTGGTCGTAGGCTGCGGCGATTGCGCCGTCGGCGCGGATGAAGACAAAGCTGACCATTCCGGTCAGCCCGAAGCTGTTCTGGACCATCGGGGTCTGTTCATGGGCGAGGGTGAGCGTGACGCCCGGCACGGCAAGGGGATAACCGGGCTTCCCGAGGTCACCTACCTGTACTCCGACCACTCTCGGTTTGACGCCGTTGCCGGTCTGGGTCTGCAGGGCGAGCAGTGCCTCACGGCAGCCCGGGCACACCTCGCCCGATTCGTCGAAGGCCAGGTCCGACATGTAGAACGCGAGTACGAAGGGTTTGCCGGCCAGGTCCTTCAGTCCGATCCGGCCGCCCTTGATCAGGTCCAGGGTGAAGTCAGGGGCTCTCTTCGTTTGTCCTGGGGACGGGGTTTTGGCCGCGATGACAATGGACCTGGCACCGGCGGGCGGCTTGGTGGAGAACGTCGTCGCGTCGATCGTGGGGGCGAGTACCAGTTTCTCGGCGACCATGGTCTCGTCCGTCAGCAGGATCCCGGTTGCCTGGTCGCGCCAAAGCTGACCCGTCGCGGGCTCTCCCGGCTGCGGAGTGGCGGTCACGCAGCGGTATCCCACTGCGGCGCGGCCGATGATCGTCTTGGTGGACTTCAGCTCGATGCATTGCGCACCCTTGGGTGCCGACCACAGGATCTGCGGCCAGTGCGTCACCAGTTGGGATTCGTCTGGGTGCTCGTCGGGAGCCTCATAGACACGGTACGGCGGCTCGTTCTGTTCTGAGAACGCCAGGATCTTGCCGCCGTCCCAGGTGTACACGGACTCCTCCGTGACGATGCCAGGTTCCCCGTACAGAGAGATCTTGAGCCGAACCTTCGTGCCGCCGTCGGTAGTGATGTTGTATCGCGCATCCAGCGGGCTATCGTCCGCGGCGTTGTCGATGTGGAGGTGGTACTGGACCTCGACCGGCTGCGGTCCGCGACGCGTAGTACCGCTGGGACGAGGCATTGTGCTGGGCAGCGCAGGGACAATCACACTCGGGCTGGGTTCTTCCGCAGGGCCGGCAGACTCATCTCCGACAGTCATGCCGCAGCCGCTAACGGCCAGGAGCGCGGTTGCGGCCGGCAGCGGCCAGCGCATGCCGGTCCGACGATCTGCCATGTGGTCCCCCCACGTCGCAGCAAGCCTCCCGATCCCTCCACATTCCTCCCCAGACAACCCGCTGGCAATGGATCACCGAGAGGCCTTGCGGTGACGGGTCATAGGTAGAACGCCGCGAACAGGCCGCCGACGACTCCTGCGATCACAATGGCTTGAGCCGCTCGAGATCTACGCCGGAGGTTCCTCGGCAGCAGGAATCCCTTCTCTTCCTCCTCTTTTTCCTCAAGCAGATCCGACAACATGAGCATCGGTCGACCAAGCGTTGCGATGACAATCAACGAGTAGAGTCCGGCGACTCCCCAAGCGACTACGCCGCTCGGGTTCTCGACGAAAGCAGAGCGCCAGCCGCCGACGACCGCCATGAAAACCCATCCGCCGATTGCGATTCCGGCCGTCGTGCGATCTCGGCGAACCAGCGGATCGAACCATGTCAGGGCACACGCCAGACACAGTAGGACGCCCTGTGTTAGCGCTCCCGCGCCAGCGTGTAATTGAGCCCAGCGGAAGAGGTCAGAAGTCCCATCCATGTCGCCGCGCGAAACTCCTTTCCCTTGCGGTAGTCGCTGACCCGCCGACGCGATCCAGACCTGACGCTCGCCAAGGGATCAGCGCAGAAAGCTGCGGCACAACCACAGAAACCACGCCGTCGTGGACATGTCCACGACGCCCACGGCCAAGCAGTACAGCACACGCCAGCTGCCGGCTAAAGATAAACAGTGAGCTGCTCATCCTCGGCGCGGGCGACCGCCTGAGCTTCGATGCGCTCCAGCAGCGGCTGGTGACCAGTCCGGCGCAGGCACGGGCCCCGGCGCACGCGGCCTTCGACCTGCTCGTGGCCGGGGGGTGGATCTACGCACGCAGCGTTGGACCGTCCGGCGGCAGCAGCTCGCACGCCACCGGGTGCCGCCCCTGCATCTGACCCCTGTTGCCGACGACATCGACGAGGCCCGCGAATGGTTCGAGGTCCTTGGGCGTGAAGGGCTGGGTGGTCAAGGACGCCGCCACCCGCTACACGCCGGGCCGCGGAGATGGCTGGGTGAAGGTCAATTCTGTTGGGGTGAAGGGTGTTCGGTCGTTGCCCGGAGCACCATCTGTCGAGGTCTGGCCCCGACTCGAGGGTGTCGTGGCGGTGAGCGACTCATGTCGTACACGAGCCGGGATTATCTGGATCGGTGGACCGTGAGCTCGCGCGGACGGAGGAGAAGTTGCGGAAAGCACGCGCGGCCGGGCGGGTCGCGGGTATCGAGCCGAAGTGAGACTAGCCGCGCTGCTGCAGTCTGCCGCGACGGCGACTCAGTCAGTCAGCGCGCTCAGGACCGGTGGCGGCGGCGGTTGCGGTTGCGACAAGGATCATCTGGTTGTCGGTCGTGTACACCATCGGGCTCCAGCCGCGGGAGCGCAGGTCGGACTCGAGCTCGTCGTCGCTCCAGTACCGCTTCAGCACGGTGAATTGGCGCCCGTCAGCCAGCTGGCGCTGCTCCGGTCGCCCGCCGGGCGGTTGGGGTGACAGTGAAGCGCTGTCGATGACGAAGACTCGGCCGCCGGGTTTCAGCGCTGACCGGACCCCGGTCCAGAACTCTGCCAGTCGATCATCGGGGACATGCGACAGCCAGTAGGTGAACATCACCACGTCATACGCCGCCGACGGGGGTTGCCAGTCGAACAGATCGGCCACCACGTATTCGATATTGAGTCGTGCCCCGGCGAGTCGTTCGCGGTTGTGCTCGATGACCTCCGGTGAGGCGTCGACGGCGGTGACGTGTTGGGCGTGTCCGACCAGATGCCGGGTCCACAGCCCGGTACCGCAGGCCAGCTCGAGCACCCGTCCTGTCGGAGCGAAATCCCGCAACGCTGTTTCCGCCTGGGCGACGTCGTGGAACCACTGCCGCTCCAGCTCGGGTGGCAGCGCATACCGTCCTCGACGGACCCACCAGTCGTCGTACTCTCCGGCGCGCGCCCGGTAGTACTCGATCTGCTCGGCGATTGTTTCGTCCACCCGCGCAACGATAGAGCCAAGTCATGCCGCAGCGACGTCGAGCATCTGCCCGCCCGGGTCGGTGCGGGCTGCCCCGAACTCTGCACCAGGTGGCTGGCACAGGCGGCGGTGTGCTCGGCTCGATCACGCGGCCGGAGGTCGTGATGACTGCGCTGGTCAGCCGGCGTCGGCTGTCGCTTCGGCGGCCAGCAGGATGAGCTGGGTTGCGGCCTCGGGCTGGGACACGAACGAGACGTGTGAAGCCGCGACCTCCACGATCGTCGCGTTGGCGCGCTCGGCCATGAACCGCTGCAGCTCCGGCGGGATGGCCTTGTCCTCGGTGCCGAGCAAGTACCAGCACGGCAGTGTGTTCCACGCCGGCGGGGCCGACGGCGTGGCTGCGAATCTCGGCGGCGGCTTTGAGGTCGAGGAGGCTGGATCCCGAGCGCTGGCTGTTAGGTGCGGCGGCTTGGTTGGCCGCCTAGGGCGTCGCGGATTCGGTTCCAGCGTTTGTTGTAGGTGGGGCCGAAGCGCCTGCCGGCTCGTTCGGTCTTGCGTTCGCCGTACCGGCGTACGGCCCAGGTCGAGCCGGGTTTGGCCAGGCGGACCGCTCCGACAAAAGCCACCAGCGGTACGACGATGCCGATCAGGCCGGTGGCCAGTTTGCCTTTGAGGAAGCACAGGATCGCCATCACGAGGTGGAATCCGACACTCGCGAAGTAGGCCCACCGCGCGAGCCCACCGCCGGCCCGTTCGGGCTCGGCTCCGATCGGGCTGGTCTGCATCAGGAGCACCACGCCCAGCGCCCCGCCGAGCAGGATCGCATCGATGGACTTGCGTCCCTCCGGTCCCCAGTAGACGTCGTCGAGATGGAGCCACAGCGCGAACTCGTCGAGCGTCAGCGCAGCCCCCGCCCCGAACATCACTGCGAGCACCTCAGCCCAGGGAGACGCCGGGGCGTAGCGGAACTGCAGAAGCCCGGAGAGCAACACCAGCAGGATTCCCCAGACCTGGTGGTGGATGTGGACGCCACCGATGTGCACGTCGGACAGGCCACCATCACCGGGCTGCGCGGAAGCCTGCTTGGCGCGGATGCGGCGAGTAATGGCCCGGGCGACGGTGAACGTGAGGAGGAAGGCGAACAGCGCCCAGGCGGCCTGCGCCCGGCCAGTGTCGACGAGGTCCTGATACCAGTGCACCTACATCACCCGTCATACATCGCTGGAGCCGGTCAACAGCAGCACGACACCGACCACCGCCGCGACGATCAGCACCACGCACGCCACGGCCTCGGCCCGGTTGAAGGCACGCAGGCCTTCCTCGCGGCGAGCCAGGAGGTACAACAGGGTCCCCGGCGCGTACACGATCGAGGCGAGCAGGAGGTACTTCGGGCCCGCGGCGTACAGCATGAAGATCGAGTAGAGGACCGCGACGGCTGCGATCGCCCGTTGTTTGCGTCGCTCCGGTTCGTCGGCCGGTGTGTAGGTCTCCCTGGTGATGGTCAGCTTGAGCGCGTACGCCGCCGCCAGCAGGTAGGGCACCAACGACAGTGCGGTATCGAGCTTCAGCATGAAGTCCAGTGCATCGTTGACGAACAGGACCAGGACGAGCACCAATTGAACGGCGAGGGTCGTGGTGAGCAGGGCGGCGATCGGGGTCGCGTGCACGTTGTCACGGGTCAGAAACTTCGGCATCACCCCACCGCGCGCCGGCATGTAGAGAACCTCCGCGTTGATCAACGTCCACGCCAGGTACGCGCCCTGGACGGAGATGATCACGCCGATGCTGATGAACGTCGATCCCCACGATCCGACCACGGATTCGAGTACGCCGCCCATCGACGGCTGCTTCGCCTTCGCCAGATCGGCTTGCGGCAGTACGCCGTACGAGAGCAGCGTCACCGACGCGAACACGGCCAGCACGCTGAGAAACCCCAGCACCGTCGCTCGCCCGACGTCCTCACGACGACGGGCGAAGCGCGAGTAGACGCTCGCCCCCTCGATCCCGAGGAACACGAACGTGGTGACCAGCATCGTCTGTTTGACCTGGTCGAACACCGCGCCGACCGACCGCTCGTCACCGCCCCAGAAGTTGTCCGCGAACGTCCCCGCTTCGAAGGCCACGGCCACGATCACGATGAAGGTGAGGATCGGCACGAGCTTGGCGATCGTGACAATCCGGTTGACGACGGTCGCCTGCCGTACGCCGCGCGCGATCAGGAAGTGGAACAACCACACGAGCGCCGACGCCAGTACGACGGCGAGGAAGGTGTTTCCTTGCCCCAGGCCCGGAAAGAAGGTGCCGAGCGTGGTCATCGTGAAGACCATGAAGAAGACGTTGCCCGCCACGTTGCTGGCCCAGTAGCCGAAAGCCGCGTTGAACCCGGCGTACGCGCCGAACCCGGTCTTCGCGTAGATGTACACACCGCTGTCCAGGTCCGGCCGGCGTACGGCGAGCGACTGGAAGACGAGGCCCAGCATGAGCATGCCCGTACCGGCGATGATCCACGCGATGACGGCACCCAGTACGCCGGTCGCCTCGCCGAACTCGCCGGGGAGCGTGAAGACCCCACCACCGACCATCGAACCGACGACCATGCCGGTCAGGGTGAGGACCGAGACCTTCTGGACTGCGCTTGCGTGGCGGGTGGTCACAACGGCCCGACGCCCTATCCGCTCGGCCGGACGAGCGGGAACAGGATGGTGTCGCGGATCGAGAGCCCGGTCAGGTTCATGACGAGGCGGTCGATCCCCATCCCCATCCCACCGGTCGGCGGCATGCCGTACTCCAGCGCCTCGAGGAAGTCCTCGTCGACCTGCATGGCTTCCGGATCGCCGGCAGCGGCCAGCAAGGACTGGGCGACGAGTCGCGCGCGCTGGTCCACCGGATCGACCAGCTCGGAGTACGCCGTACCCTGTTCAGCCGCGAAGATCACCAGATCCCACTTCTCCGCCAGCCGTGGGTCCGACCGGTGCGGCCGCGTCAGTGGCGCGTTCTCCTTCGGGAAGTCCTTGTAGAACACAGGTGTCGTCGTGGTGCTTTCACACAGCTCTTCGTAGATCTCTTCGAGCAGGGGTCCCCAGGTGGTGTCGCCGGCGTACTCCAGTCCGAGTTTGTCCGCGTGTCCGCGCAGCGCCTCGATCGGTGTGTCCGCGGTGACTTCCTCGCCGAGTGCCTCCGACACCGCCTCGCAGATGCTCTTGACCGGCCAGTCCCCGGACAGGTCGTACTCGACCGTCTTCCCGTTCGCATCGGTACGGCGTGCGAGCGGCGAGCCGTACACGGCGGTGGCAGCCTCCTGGATGATCTCCTGGGTCAGGATCCGCATCGTGTTGTAGTCGCCGTACGTCTCGTAGACCTCCATCGAGGTGAACTCCGGATTGTGCTTGAAATCCACGCCCTCGTTGCGGAACTGCCGGCCCAGCTCGAAGACCTTCTCCATTCCGCCGACCAGCAGTCGTTTCAGGTGCAGTTCCGTCGCGATCCGCAGATACAGATCGAGGTCGTAGGCATTGATGTGGGTCTCGAACGGACGGGCGTTCGCGCCGCCGTGGATCGACTGCAGAACGGGAGTCTCCACCTCGGTGAATCCGCGCGCATGCAGGGATTCACGCACACTCCGTACGACGGTCGCCCGCGTGTACGCGATGTCGCGAGCGGCCGGACGAACGATCAGGTCGACATAGCGAGCCCGGATCCGTGCCTCCGGATCGACCATTCCCTTGAACTTGTCCGGCAGCGGGCGGACCGCCTTGCTCGTCAGTTGCAGGGACTCGGCGCGCACCGAGAGCTCGCCGCGCAAGGTCGTGATCACGTCGCCGGTGACGCCGATATGGTCTCCGAGGTCGATCTCGTGACGCCAGAAGTCGAAGGTCTCCTGGCCGACGGCGGCGAGGTCGACCATGAGTTGCAGGTCGCCGCTTCCGTCGCGCAGCTTGGCGAAACCCAACCGTCCGTGGTCGCGTTTGAGCATGACTCGACCCGCCACCGATACCCGGGTACCCGTTGACGTTCCCGGCGGAAGTACTCCGGCCTCGGCCTTGACCTCAGCCATCGTGTGCGTCCGCGGGTACGTCACCGGATAGGGATCGACGCCACTGGCCCGGATCCGCTCGAGCTTCTCCCGCCGTACCCGCACCTGTTCGGGCAGCTTCTGCAAAGACATCGCCTCGGCCAGCGGATCCGGCGGGGCGGGGATCAGGGCGGTGACCGCGGCGGCGTGGTCGGCGTCGGCGGTGTCCAGAGCGGTCTCGCCGTTCTGCCCGGACTTGCCCCGCAGCATCGAGAGGCTAGGACGAGTGAGGAAACCTTCCGCACTGCCCGCGGCCGTCCCCACCCGTGGCAGGTCCGAGGTGTACTCGAAGCACATGAACCGTGGCTGCCACACCGGGAGGTACTTGGCGTTGGAACGGTACAGCGACTCCAGTTGCCAGTTGCGGCTCGCCAGGAGGAGCGCGTGACGCCACAGCCGGGCAACCGGGCCGGCTCCGAGCTCCTCGCCTCGCTCGAACGCCTCCCGGAACATCGCGAAGTTGAGCGACAGCCGGCCGATACCGAGCGCGCCGCCCTGCTCGGCGAGGCCTGTGACCATCAGTTCCACCAGGCCGTTGTCGGCGGACGGGTCGCGACGCATCAAGTCGAGCGACAGCCCGGTCCGGCCCCACGGAACGAAGCTGAGGAATCCGCGCAGGTTCCCGTCCGCGTCATCCGCACGCACCAGAACGCAGTCACCGTCGAGTGAGTCCTCCAGACGGCCGAGCGCCATCGAGAACCCCCGCTCGTCCCCGCCGTCGCCGCGCCACGAGCCGGCCGCGACACTGAGGGCCGCGAACTCGTCGGCGCTCAGAGCCGAATGACGCATGACCCTCGTGGTGTAGCCGCGACGCTGCAAACGAGACACCGACTGCCGAACCGCCTTCATGCCCGGCCCGTTCAGCGAGAACGTCCGCACGTCGAGGACCGCCTCGTCGCCGATCTCGTACGCCGTCAGCCCGGCCTCCGCGAACGCGGCCGCGCCCTCCTCGCCCGCGCCCATCACCGCCAGCGACAGGCCGTTCGACCTCGCGTCCTCGCGCCACCGCGCGATGGCCGCCGGCCAGTGCTCGGGGTCGCCCACCGGGTTCCCGCTGCCGAGACTGACAGATCCGATCGCGCGATACGACACACCCGCCCGGGCCGAGGCCGGACTGCCGGTGTCCCAGATGACCGACTTGTCCCGGCGAGTCGCGAAGTACCCGAGGGAGTCGGTGTCGCCGAAGTCCCGCAGCAGCGTGCGGATCCTGGCCTCGTCGGCGACGTCCAGCGTCCGGGTCTGCTTGGGCGCCCGGAACAACAGCTGCGCAGAGATCAGTACGACGGATGCGCCCGAGATCCCGATCACCGCGTGCACCCAGAACGGTGAGGTCACCACCTCGTCGGGAGCCGCCCAGCCGACATCGGTCAGCATCTCGACGAAGACGTACTGCGCCGCGGTCGCGAAGTTGCTCGCGTCGCCGAACCGGTGGACCAAGGCGGCGCCGCCGAACAGCACGACCGCGCCGCCCACCAGAAACGAGACGATCGCCAGCAGCAGGCTGCCCGGCACCCGTCTGGCCGCGAATTGGGGCCGGGCGCGCCACGCGATGACGAGCACTCCGGCGATCAGCACGAAGCCGGCGATCTGGATCAGCGAGCCGCCGTCGAGCAGAGAGGCGATCCTCGCGAGCTCCGGGAGGATCAGCCACCACAGCACCAGGAGCCACCACGCGGCGCGCAGCCTGCGTCTCAGTGCGACACCCATCGCTGTGAGTAATGCGGCGTAAACGAGGCTCGGCACAATGGGAATCGTGAGCATCGAAACGATGTCTTCTTCCCGCGCGAAATAATTCCGCCACGGCGGTACCAGCGCCACAATTGCGGCCAGCGCGGCGAATACGAACATCGCGGCGGCGAAACGGTCCGGCCAGCGGTCGTCGAGCGGTTTGAGAACACCAACCGAGCGAGTCCGGGCACGCGATTCTGCTGGCAGCGCAGCAGTATCCACCGTTGTGCTCATCGCCCACCCCTGTGCAACGCAGCAATGCAACAGTGCGCATCGCTTCCCCGGTCACGACGGTACACGAGACCGTTGGTGACGTATACCTACCCGAACGACCTCGCCCGAGCACGTTTGGTGACGGTGCTTTTAGTCGAACGTATTGACCCGCGGAATTCCGGCGTAGCCTCGGCACATGATCGCCGGTCTGCTCGGAGCCTTTGCAGCAGCCGTTTGCTACGGCGTGGCATCGGTACTGCAGGCAGTCGCCGCGCGCCGTACCGAGACCGTGGAGGGCCTCGACCCGCGGCTGGCGATCCGGCTGTTCCGCTCCTGGCCGTACCTGCTGGGAACCGGGCTCGACGCCTTCGCGTTCCTGCTGTCGATCGCGGCGCTCAGATCTCTGCCGCTGTTCGTCGTGCAGTCGATCGTGGCGAGCTTCCTGGCGGTCACCGCGGTTCTCGGCGCGATCTTCCTGCACATGCCGCTGAACCGCTCCGACTGGATTGCCCTGCTGGTTGTCCTCACCGGACTGGTGCTGGTCGGCCTGTCCGCGGCGGAGGACCGTGCGGTCTCGGTCAGCGAGGCGGAACGTTGGGGGGTGCTGGTGGCGGCCGTCGTACTCGGAGTTCTGGCGGTGCCACTGGCCCAGATCAAGGGCCCCCCGGGTGCCGCCGCCCTCGGCGCGTTGGCTGGCCTTGCCTTCGGGGCGGTTGCGGTGGCCGCCCGGGTGCTGCCCGGCTCGCTCCATCTCGACACGTTCTTCAGCGATCTCGGCACGTTGTTCACCGATCCGTCGATCTATGCGCTGCTGCTGGCGGGCGGGGTCGCGCTCCTCACGTATTCGACGGCCCTGCAACGCGGCAGCGTGACGCAGGCAACGGCGCCGCTGGTCGTCGGTGAGACGGTCGCACCCGCTCTGGTCGGCCTGCTCATGTTGGGCGACATGCCCAGGCCCGGCTGGGGGTGGGTCGCGACACTCGGGTTCATCCTCGCCGTGGGCGGCGCAATCAGCCTGTCGAGAAACGGAGACCTCGCCCAGCACGAGCCCCAGCGGCTAGCCGGTGAGGGCGCGGACGCCTAGGTGCCCGGCGATCGAGTCGTAGCGCTCGGCGTAGAGGGTGGTGCAGCGGGAGGACACGCAGCCGGATCCGGCGAAGGTGATGCCGCGGATGGTGGCGGTGGTGCGGCCGGGCGCGTTGTAGACCGGGCCGCCGGAGTCGCCGCCGATGATCGCGATCTGGCCGCCTCGAGTGGCGCGGATGACGTACGTCGTGCAGCCGTCGGCGTCGCAGTACTTGGCCGACTTCGAGATGACTCTGAGGCCGCACAGCGACGTACTGAAGCTGCCGGACTGGCAGACGGCCGTGCCGACACCGGGGTCGGCGCCGCCGGTGACAGTGCGGGTGTCGACCGGGTCGCCGGGGCCGTCGGTCCAGATCTTCGGGCCGTACGTGCTGCCGGTCAGCAGGGACTGGTCGTAGTCGGGGTAGTTCGTCCGCACGGACGTGGTGCCGTAGTAGTTGCTGCCTGACCTCCAGACCGTGCCGACTCCGCCGCAGTGGCCGGCGGTGACCGAGCCGCGCTGCCCGTTGGAGCGTCGTACGACGGAGAAACCGGCCGAGCAGTTCTTGAGGGCCGACGTGATCCGGGCACCGCCCCAGTGGCCGCCGTTCGGCGTGTCACTCAGCCGCGTCGTCCGCTCCAGCGAGCTGGCGACGGCCTGTACGCCGTTCAGTCCGCGCAAGCCGTCGAGTGACGCGGGGGAGGTGCTGGCCTCGTCGTACTCCACGACGATGTCCTCGGTGACCGGGTCCAGGTCGGCGGCGAACGTCGTACGGCTCGCATCGGAGGACCAGGAGCGGGCGCCGACCGCGTTCCAGGCGTCGGAGATCGCGCGGACCGAGCGGCAGCTGCGCTCGAGGCCGACCATCTCCTGGCTGGCCGTGGGGACGCTGCGGGCGATCGCGGCCTGGTATTTCTTCGAGTCCAGCACCGAACTGTCGACCACGACCTTGTAGCCGGTCGCGGCGGAGCCGACCACGCCGATGACGCCGGCGCTCAGCCCGTACGGCAGCCCTGACGTCGGCCGGCCGGTGGCGTCCAGAGGCTCCAGGGACTGCACGGCGACTGAGATGCCGTCACCGAGCGCCTCGCCGAGCGGGCGGGCGTCGGTCGACGACGTCGGCTGCGCCAAGCGCTTGGACTGGACCGAACTCGCGCTCGGCTGAGCGTGCGAGCAGGCTGCCGCTGCAGTCACCGCATCAGGCGTGGCTGTCGCGGTGAGACCGACTGCGAGGAGTGAAACGGAGCCAAGCGCGAGCAGCGGGACGGTTGCTGTGAGTCGCACAGAGCTCCCCAATCGGTGGACGGCCTCCGTAAATCGTCCAGTCCGGGACTCCGTTCAGTCAATAGCCGATCACCGTCCGCAAGCAAGTTCCGCTACCGTGCGCGAGCGTAACTCGCAAGTTGACGCCCGTCGGTGGCGAAGAACCGGAGCGTGTCGGCGTCCAGGGCGACCCGCTTGGCCGTCTTCAGTACGCCGGTGTGCGGCACGTTCTCGCAGCCGACCATGCGCTGCGGACCGACCGTGGCGGCGAACTCGCCGCGTTGACCGATCGTGTACGTCCCCTGGAGGCCGTTGCAGCCGTCGGACCCGTTCCAGGTCCCGTCCGGCAGCAGCACGAGCACCGGATCCTCGGGTCGCGCCGCCTTCAGCGTCTTCAGTCCGTCCATCTCAACCGGTCGCCAGGTCCCGGCCACGGTCTGGGGCGAGAGCTGGACTGTCGCGGTTGGCGTCGCCGCAGCCGTGTCCGCAGCGACCGGCAGCTGAGAAGGCGCCTCCCGGCCGGCCAGGTTGAATCCGACGACAGCGATAGCAGCCACCGCGACGGCGGCGGCTCCGGAGGCGATCCAGGTACGGCGCTGGGCCTGCCGGGCGCCGGTGGTGGCCCGCTCGGTCAGGCCGGTGACCGGCGGCACCGAGGCCGCGGCACGGTCGAGGGTTGCCCGCAGGTCATCCTCGAGATCGGTGTTGCTCACGACAACCTCTCATCAACACGGTGGGACTGCCTGGTCCGTCGCAGCGTGGCCAGCGCTCGGCTGGCGGTCGCGCGGACGGAGGACGGTTTGATGCCGAGCAGGTCGGCGATCGTGTGGTCGTCCAGGTCCTGGTAGTAGCGCAGGACCAGCACGACCCTCTCCCGGGCCGACAACGTGGCCAGTGAGCGCCAGAGGTCGTCGGAGTTCACGATGCCGGTGGCGGGGTCGGGCACTGTGTGCTCTGCGTCGATCTCGGCCGTCGGCGCCTCGGTGAACGAGCGCCGCCGCGTCATCGACAGGTACGCGTTGATCAGGATCCGCCGGACGTAGTTGTGCGGATCGTCCGCCGTCCGCACCTTGCGCCAGGCCCGGAACGCCTGCATCAGCGCGATCTGCGCCAGATCCTCCGCTCGCTGGTAGTCGCCGGAAACGGTGAAACCGAGCCGCACCAGTTCCTGTCCGCGGGCGGACACGTACTCCTCGAACTCCACTCGCCGCTCCCTGGCCGGGCGTACAACACCTCACACCTATTAGACGCATCGAGTGGCTCAGGGTGCTGCAACCATTCACACACAGTTGGATCTCACCGCGACTGCTGGACTAGACCGCCTAGCCCAGCAGGAACTTGCGGGCCTCATCCTGCCCGCGCGGATCGCGCTGCACGCCGTGCCCACTACCCGGCACGACGACCAGCCGCGCCGAGCGTGCATTCGCCTGCTCCCATCGGGCCCACTCCACCGGACAGAACAGGTCGTTGCTGCCTTGGAGGATCAGTGTGCGCGGCAACAACTCCTGCGCCTTCGGATACGTCGACGTCCGCGCGGCCGGCCAGCGCAGGCAGCCCTGGATCATCTGCTGTTCGCGTACGGTGCGCAGGTCGTACGGATACAGCCGCTTCGGATCCAGACGGCGCAGCGCTGTCTCGAGTGCTTGGCCGCGCGCGGACTGGCCGCGGACGGACTGGCCGGTCCAGGGGAAGCGCAGGTCCGAGCAGAGCGTGGCCATGTGCAGCCCCGCGGACAACGTGTCGTAGGAGAGACCACTGCTGGTCGCCTGCTGGAGGAACTCCTTCAAGCCGGCATCGTCGCCGTTGCGGGCGGCGTGCAGGATCGCCGGGATGCCCTTCAGTGATGGGTTCACTGTGTTGAGGCTGGAGACGGACAAGCTCTCCATCACGTCGGTGCCACTCACCCCGTGCTGCACCAACCAGGCGAGGTCGGCGACGGGATCCGTCGTACAGGCAGGGTCTTGGCGGCACGCGGCCTTCAGGACCGTACCGGTTGTCGCCATCAGGTCGACGGCGAGCGGGTCGAAGCCTTTGTGCGGGACGATCGAGTCCAGCACGAGCGACTGCACGCGGTCCGGGTACTTCAGTCCGTACTGCGCCGCCGTGAAGCTCCCGTACGACGTACCGTCCAGCGTCAGGCGGTCGGCGTCGAGGTGCTGCCGGAGCAGCTCGATGTCCTCGACGGTGTCCGGCGTGCCGTAGTACCCGAGTCCGGGTCCGATCCGCTGCGCGCACTCGTCCACAGCCTCGGCGGGTGGTGTCAGGAAGTCCGAGCCGCCCACAGCTCTTTGCAGAGAAGGGCAATTGATGCCAGGCGTGCCCGTGCCGCGCTGGTCGAACATGACCAGCCTGTACTCGCGTAACACCTCGGGAGCGAGGTACGCACGGGCGCGAGCCAGGAGTGGGACACCCGGTTGGCCGGGGCCGCCGGTGAGCATCAGGAGCACGCCGCGCGGTGCGTCTACGTTGTCCGCGGCCGCCACGGCCAGGTCGAGCGACGGACCGTCCGGCCGTTGATGGTCGAGAGGCACGCGGAGCGTCGTACACGTGAAGCCGGAAACCCCTGCGCATGAAGGGGTTTCCGACGAGCAGGCCGTGCACACGAGTAGCAGCGCGCACAGCATTCGTAGCAGTCGCATGTACCCCTCCCGGAACGAACAGCGTGCAGGTTCGGGAGAGCGCTGACAAGCCGCCGCTGCCTGCCTTGCGGGTCGGCCCCAGGGAGGGACCCGCAAGGCAGGCGCGGGTTGACCCCGGTCCGGACGGCTTCGGGGTGCACGTCCGGCGCGGGGTCAGCGCAGGCCGAGCGACTTGATCAGCTCGGGTGTCACCTGGCGTGGAGCCGGCAGCACGCCCGGCTTGCCCTGGCCCTCCAAGGAGGTCGCCACCAGGCGGCGGCAGCCGAAGGCTTCCACGGTGTAGGACAGGACGCCGCGGTCGTTGTCGGTGAACCGCAGGACGTAGGTCGGGCCGAGTTCCTTCGTGCAGAAGGCCGGCTTCTTGGCAACGGGCTTCGGTGCGTTCACCAGGGCGAACAGGTCGGTCGCCTGCTTGGCTGTGCGTTGGGTGGTGCCGGTCGCGTACGCCTGCCCGGACGCCTCCGCGTCGTACTGGCAGATCGTCACGCTGACCGGCTGGAACACTGACGTCGCCACGCCCTTGCCCCACACGACCTTGTCGGCGGCCGCGCGGACGGCTGCGATCGTGTCGGGGCAGTCGGTGCTGGGTGTGCCGCTGGAGGTGGGCGACGGGGTTGGGCTGCCGGGGGTGGTCGGCGTATCGCTGGGCTGGGCGGCGGGCGGGGACGTGGAGCTCTCGTCACCGCAGGCGGCGGTGATGCCGAGTACAGCCACGACAAGCGTCGCACCGATCAGGCCCCGTGTCCGTAATGCACTCACGACTCGGTCCTTCCGGGTTGGCAAGGTCACCCATGATGGTCGACCGGCGTCACGTCATGCGTGCCGGAACATCACGGCGGCGCGTCGTTCCGGTCACGCCGCCGGATCGTTCGGCAACCGAGGCAGATCTGTAACGTGCACGCGCTGGTCGCCCGTCCCGCGCTGCGATGGGGGCCTGAACCGCTGTCGCTACGGATCCCCGGAATTCCAGGGGCGGCGGTGCGCAGGCCCGGTAATCTTGGGGGCATGACGAGCCCGTACGAAGACGACGAGCCGCTGCTGCCGGACCAGACTCGTGATGACGACCCGCGCACCTGGGGCGACAACGACTTCGGCAGTGACGACGACGAGCGCATCCTCCGCGAGGTCCCGCCCCACCACGAATGAGCACGGTCCTGCTGATCCACGGCGGCCTGTGGGATGCCATGGACGCGAACGCCTTCTGGGGTACGACGGGAGTCATCGGCGGACTGGCGTCGCACGGGGTGACCGTGCTTGCGCCGGACCGTTTGAAGCGGCCGAGTGGATGGGACGCCGAGGTCACGGCGCTGGGTGAACGTCTCCGGAACCTCCGATTGCCGCCGGGGGACAGCGGACTGACGATCGTTGGAGCATCCAACGGATGTCCGGTCGCGGCTCGGCTCGCGATGGAACATCCGGACCTCGTCGAGCGGCTGCTACTGGCCTGGCCGGCCACCGGCGGTGATGCGGCCGTGGATGCGCGTACACGTGCGGGGCTGATCGAGTTCGGGTGCCCTCCTGAGGTCGTGGACGGATTGCTGGCCGGGGAGACTCTGCGGGGTGTGACCGACGCCGAACTCACCGGGCTGGCCCGAATCCCGGTGGCGGTGCTTCCGTCGGTGCCGGAGAATCCGTCGCATCAGCGCAAGACGGTCGACGCATTGCTGCGGTTGATCCAGGGGAGTCGTGAGCTGGCCGGTAGCGCGGAACCACCGCTGCCCACCTTCCCGCCGTACCTGGACCAACTGGTGCGAACGATCGTGGAGTTCGTGAACTGAGGGGACGGGCGTGGAGCTTCGGGGGTTCACCAGCGGGTACGACGGTCTGGTCGCGAGCTGGGCCGTGGATGCGAACGAAGTGGGACTGCTGTCCGGGCGGGCCGAGTACCCGTTCCCGGCGGAGTTGACGGCGAGTTGGCGCAAGGTCGACGACCCGGATATCGAGTCGTACTTGCTGTTCGACGGCGAACGACCGGTCGGCTACGGGGAGGTCTGGCTCGACGAGGAGGAGGACGAGGTCGAGCTGGCGCGGATCATCGTGGACCCGGAGGTCCGCGGTCGGGGGATCGGGGCGGAGCTGGTGCGGGCGTTGCTCGGACCGGCTGGTAAAGCCGGGTACTCCGAGGTGTTTCTGCGGGTGCGGCCGGAGAACGCGATCGCGATCGCGACCTACCAGCGGTCGGGATTCGTGGACGTGCCGGCGGGCTTGATGGACGAGTGGAACGCGGATCAGCCGGTGGCCTACCGCTGGATGCGCTACGCCGGGGACTGACGAAACCGGGGAGAAGGTAGGCGCCGGCGAGCTCAGGGGCTGAGGTTTGTGCGCCTACCCGCTCCTGCGGAGATCAGACCGAACGGGAACGCAGCAGGTCGCGGATCTCGGTCAGCAGCTCCTGGTCGGTGGTGAGCGGGTCCGGCTCCGGCTCCTGACCGCGGGCCCGGCGCTCGGCCAGCTTGTTCAGCGGCATGACGATGACGAAGTACACGGCCGCGGCGACGAACAGGAAGTTGAGTCCCGCCTGCAGGATCGCGCCGATCGAGAACTCCGCGTTGTTGATGGTGAACGTCAAGACGCCGCTGATGTCCGGCTTGCCGAAGATGGCGGCGATCAGGGGGTTGATCAGGTTGTTCACGACCGAGCTGACGACCAGGCCGAACGCGGCGCCGATGACGACGGCGACCGCGAGGTCGACGACGTTCCCGCGCATGACGAATTCCTTGAAGCCCTTGAGCATGTGGGTGCCTCCACGAAGCAGGTGATGTACCCGAGACAAGGTAGGACCGCACAGCCACGAGGGCGAGGGAGCGCGCCGGGGCAGCCACGCTTCGTGCCGGCACCTGCCCGATTGGTGATCAGCTGGTGTCGGGTGTCAGCGCGACGGTGATGCGGGAATTGGTTGTGGCCTGGGCCAGTCTGCTCGCGACGTCGGATGTGGTGGCGACGACGATGAGAGCGCCGGAGGACGTCGTCCGCGGACTCGGCAACGCGACCACTCGCACAGCTCGAGCGAGCAGATCCGCGGACTCGGCTGCACTGCTCGTCGCGGCGTACAGGTTCAGGCGATCGCCGACGCGGAGGAGTGCGGTGATGTCGGGGTCGTCGATGCGGAACGGGTAGGCCAGCGATCCCGGTGGAACGGAACCAGGACCGAGGAAGCGTGCGTCGGTCAACGGCTCACCGGATCTGACCGGTCCGCTCAGAACGCGCGCGGTCAGATCCGTGCCGGGTTTGAGTGCACCGTCGGGCACGGCGCCGACGGGCAGGTCGAGTGTTCGGAGATCACCGTCGGATGGGACGGCCCCGCCGGTGAGATCGCGCGCAGCGGCCAGCACGGCGACGGTCGGCGGTGGTGGAGGGGACAGGGCGACGAGGCCGAAGTACACAGCGGCCGCGGCAACCGCGCCGGCGAGAAGCCGGCGATGCCACCGAGCGGCACGCAACAGGTCCCGAAGGAGCGAGGGGAGTCTCATGCCGGAGAAAATACGAGTTTCGCCGGCGGCCGCCCTTCAGTTATCCACAGGCAGCAGGTCAGGCGGCGCTGGTGCTCGTCGAAGACGAGGAACCACCAGAGGACGAGGAACCACCAGACGAGCCGTTGGACGACGACGAGCTGCCGGAGGACGAGGAACCACCCGACGACGAGGAGCTCGACTCCGACGAGGAGGACGAAGACGAGGACGACGATGAGGCCGTCGAGGACTCGGACTTGGCCGGCACGGTGGTCTTGCCCGACGACCGGCTGTCGTTGCGGTAGAAGCCGGAACCCTTGAAAACGACACCGACGGCGTTGAAGACCTTCCGCAGCGTGCCCTGGCACGCCGGGCAGACGGTCAGCGCGTCGTCCGTGAAGCTCTGTCGCACCTCGAGCGCCTCACCACAGTCGGTGCACTGGTACTGATACGTCGGCACGTTCGGTTCCCTTCAGGCCGCTGGCACTCCTACTACTCGACTGCTAATAATGCGCCAGCGGCCCGAAGTATTCCAACTCAGGCCTGTCGGCGGACCGTGAAGTTCCAGCAGCCGGCGATCACGTTGCGCACCTGAACGGTGTCCACCGCCGGGTCGTCGAACAGCTTTTTGAGCTCGACCTCACCGGTCCCCGCCGCGGCCAGCACCCCGTCGAGCATCCGCCCCGAGGCGTCGTACGGGCGCAGTACCGACCGTCGGTCGGTGAAGTCGGCCGGGTAGCCGTCGGACGCGGGGCCCCCGCAGTCGGAGAGGTGGACGAAGACCGGTCCGACCTCGGCGTACGGTCCGCCGGCCGTCATCGGCCGGTGCGAGACCAGCGCGATCCGGTCGCCGGCCGGAGCGATCGTGAGGCAGCATCGCAGCGGTTCGCCACCGCCGGAGGTCAGCGGAACGATCGGATTGCCGAAGTCGTCGTGGTCGTTGCAGCGGATCCGGTCCAGGTCGGCGGCCGGGACGGCGACGTATTCCAACTCTGTGTTCATGGCGATGGAACGCAGAGCAACGCAAAGTTGTGAGGGACCCCATTTGGGGTGGACGGCGGCATTCTCTACGGTTGGGTCCGTGCGTCGCCTGCTTCGAGTCCTCGTCATCAGCGGAATCGCCCTCGCCACGGTCCTCCTGGTGATCGCCGGGACCGTCGTCTTCGTCGTGCGCCATTCCTTCCCGACCTACGACGGAACGATCGAGCTGGACGGTCTCGACGCGGAGGTCGAGGTGGTCCGCGACGCCCAGGGCATCCCGCAGATCTATGCCGACAGTCCGTCCGATCTGTTCGCCGCGCAGGGGTACGTGGCCGCGCAGGACCGCTTCTTCGAGATGGACTTCCGCCGGCACGTCACCGCCGGGCGGCTGTCCGAGCTGTTCGGCGAGAGCGCTCTGGAGACCGACAAGTTCATCCGCACCCTGGGCTGGCGCCGGGTCGCCGAGAAGGAGCTTGGTCTGCTCAGCCCGTCCACCCGGCAGTACCTCGACGACTACGCGCGCGGAGTGAACTCGTACCTCTCGACGCACAGTGGCTCCGGTCTGAGCCTGGAGTACGCCGTACTGTCGCTGAAGGGCACCGACTATCGCCCGGAGCCGTGGACCGCGGCCGACTCGCTGGCGTGGCTGAAGGCGATGGCGTGGGACCTCGGCGGCAACATGGACGACGAGATCACCAAGACCAAGCTGCTCGCGTCGTTCCCGGCGCGCAACATCGAGAGCCTCTACCCGGACTATCCGTTCGACCGGAACCAGCCGATCCTCGCGACGGGTTCCGTCGGTCGCGACGGTCAGTTCACCACCGCGCCGGTCGACTCCGAGCTGCGGCGCGGGATGCTGACGAAGGACCTGCTGAAGTCCCTGGACACCGTGGACAAGGTGGCCAAGGGGCTGCCGCAACTGCTCGGCCAGGGCGACGGGATCGGATCGAACTCCTGGGTCGTCTCCGGCGACCACACCACCACCGGTAAGCCGCTGCTGGCCAACGATCCGCACCTCGGCGCGACCATGCCGGGGATCTGGACCCAGGTCGGCCTGCACTGCAACAACGTCAGCCGAGCCTGTCCGTACGACGTATCGGGCTTCAGCTTCTCGGGACTGCCCGGCGTGGTGATCGGCCACAACAACGCGATCTCGTGGGGTTTCACCAACCTCGACCCCGACGTCCAGGACCTGTATCTGGAGCGCGTCAACGGGAACAAGGTGCTCTACAACAACCGGTGGAGCAAGATGGCGACGCGCGAGGAGACGTTCAAGGTCGCCGGCGAGGACGAACCGGTGAAGATCACCGTCCGGGAGACCCGGCACGGTCCGCTCATCTCCGACGTCGGTGACGACCAGCGCGAGATCGGGGAGATCGTCGCCAAGCGCGGCAAAAAGCCGAAGGCGTACGGCGTCTCACTGCAGTGGACCGCACTGACCCCGGGCCGCACCGCCGACGCACTGTTCGCGATCAACCGGGCCCAGAACTGGACCCAGTTCCGGGCCGCGGCGAAGTCGTTCCAGGTCCCTTCGCAGAACCTGGTGTACGCCGACACCGACGGCCACATCGGCTACCAGGCGCCCGGACGGATCCCGATCCGCAACTCCGGCCGCGGCGACTGGCCGGTGCCGGGCTGGGACCCGAAGTTCCGCTGGAAGGGGTACATCCCGTTCGACTCGCTGCCGAGTGACTTCGATCCGGCGGGCGGCGTGATCGTCACGGCGAACCAGGCGGTCGTGCCGCCGACGTACAAGTACTTCCTGAGCGACGACTGGGACTACGGCTACCGGTCGCAGCAGATCACCGATCGGATCAAGGCGGCCGGGAAGCTGGACGCGAACGCGATGGCGTCGATCCAGCTGGACACCAAGAACCGGGTGGCCGAGATGGTGGTGCCGTATCTGCTCCGGATCGGCATCGACGACAGCTTCGACCGGCAGGGCCAGGACACCCTCAAGAACTGGGACTTCACCCAGCCGGCCGACTCCGCGGCGGCGGCCTACTTCAACGTGGTGTGGCGCAACATCCTCGCGCTGACCTTCCACGACCAGCTCCCGGAGAGCACCTGGCCGGACGGTGGTTCGCGCTGGTTCGAAGTGATCCACACACTGCTCGCCCAGCCGAACAGCAAGTGGTGGGACAAGATCGGGACGCCGCAGTTGGAGAGCCGCGACGACATCCTGCGCGAGGCGCTGGTCGAGGCCCGGTCCGAGATCACCCAGAAGATGGCCCGCGAGCCGGCGAACTGGCAGTGGGGCAAGCTGCACAAGCTGACGCTGACCAACCAGACGCTCGGTACGTCGGGTATCGGCGTGATCGAGCGGATCTTCAACCGTGGTCCGTACGAGTTGGGCGGCGGTACGTCGCTCGTGGACGCGACCTCATGGGATGCCGCCGAGGGCTACACGGTGACGTCGACACCGTCGATGCGGATGGTGGTCGACCTGGCCGACTTCGACAAGTCCCGCTGGATCAACCTGACCGGTGTGTCCGGGCACGCGTTCTCGTCCCACTACACCGACCAGACCGAGCTGTGGGCACGTGGCGAGACCTTGCCCTGGGCCTACACCAAGGGCGCCGTCGAGGAGAGCCGGAAGGATCTCCTGACGTTCACCAAGCCGGAGCGTTAGCCTCGGCGAACAGTGCCTCCGGCCACGTCCACAGGGCACGCTGGGTCAGCAGGATCGAGATGGTCCCGTCGGCCGGCGTCGTCGACCACAGCGTCCCCAGACCGCCGGCCCAGCCGTACCGCCCTCCTCCGACGGACAACCCGTAGCCCCATCCGGTCTCCGGTCCGAGGAAGTCGGCGGCGGCAGCACGCTGTCCTGCCGTGAGCTGGTCAGTTGTCATCTCCGCGACCGCCGCAGGGGACAGCACACCGTCGCCGCCGGCCAGCAGCATCCGGGCGAACGCATGGAAGTCGTCAACCGTGGAGATCAGCCCACCACTCGCATCAGGGAAGGACGGCGGCTCCAGCCACTGGCTGCCCGCCGCAGCGTCCAGAACGTCCTCTCCGAGGTACGCCGTCGTGAGCCGTGCCGGGTCCGACGCAGTGAACCCGGTGTCCCGCATGCCGAGCGGTTCGAAGATCCGCTCCCGCAGGAACGTCTCCAAAGGCCCTCGGGTCGCCCGCGCGATCAGTACGCCGAGCACGTGTGAGCCGGTCGAGTACATCCACCGCTCACCCGGCTGATACTGCAACGGCAGCGTCCCGAGTCGCCGCATCCACTCGTCCGGTTCGAGCGGAGTACGCGGCACCGGAGGCCCGAACGTGCGCAGCTCCAGGTCCTGCTCGCGTTCCCGCAGCGCCGGATGGTCCGACTCACCCAGGCCGTGGCGGAACGTGAGCAGGTCCCGCAGGGTGATCGGCCGCTCCGCCGGGACCGTGTCGTCGAGTGATCCATCCGGCTGCCGCAGTACGACGGGATCCGCCAGCTCCGGCAGGAGGTCGGCGACCGGTGCGTCCATGGACAGCCGCAGTTCGTCGACCAGGATCATCGCCGCCGCGGCGACGATCGGCTTGGTGAACGAGGCGACCCGGAACAGGCTGTCCCGGAGCAGCTCCGGACCGTCGAACGCGAGCTTGCCGAGTACGTCGACCCGGGTCTCGTCGCCGCGACTCACCAGTGAGATCAGACCGGGGAGGACACCGGTGTCGACGTACTCGCTGAGCATCAGCCCAGTCCACCAGCGAACGGCATGTCCCGCCACTGTGCGGCGAACATCCGGATGCCGTCCGCCAGGTCCGGCAGTCGCGGCACCAGCGGCGTACACACGATGACCTGCATGACCCGAGCGATGTCCATCACCCGCTGCACAGCTTCATCGAGCTGGGGGCGTCCCAGTGCGGCCGCCGCCTCGTCGTACACCTTGCCGAGCTCCGGGCCGAACCCCGCCTGGTCCCACTCGGTCGGGCCGAGCGTCGTGTCCTCGAAGTCGGACCACAGCACTCCGTCCTTCGTCGGGATCACGTTGTACGACGGAGCGTCGCCGTGAATCGTCTGGATCGTGGCCGACGGGAAGACCGCCTCGAAGGCGGCCCGGCTCGACAGCACCGGTCCCAGCACCGCCCACTCGGCACGCGCCCGGTCGACATCCTCTTGCTCGAGCAGCCCAGGCACCGCCTCCAGCGACTCGATGCCCGACGGCACAGCGAGCAGCGGGGTCAGCCACGGAAGCTCTCGCGGGTACTCCGCGAGGATGGCGTGCAGTTCGGCGGCCCGGACCGTCCCCGCGACGTAGTCGGGTTCGACCGACTTGTCCTCCTCGACGTACTGCCAGAACGTCATGGAGAGGCCGTCCTTCTCCACCGGTTTCCGTGGTACCAGCGGGCTCGGCGCCATCACCGGCTTGCCCTGGTCCACCAGCCACCCGGCCACGTCCAGCTCGCGCTGCTGACGTACTGCGGTGGCTTCTCTTTCCATCAGGTAGTCCGGCAGGTTCATCGGCACGCGTGCGACCACGGGGGACGGCTTGAGGTGCACTACCACCGAGAAGGCGCTGTACAGGACTGTCGGGTCGGTGACCGTCAGGCCGAGGTCACGTCCGGCTGTGGCTGCGGCTTCTACCGCGGTCTCAGTCATCCAGAGATCCTCGCAGCAGGATCAAGTGGTTTGGCGTGAGCGCCGCGTGCACCGGATGGTCGTGGTCGTCGGCTGGAAGCTTGTCGACGACTTCGGCGTCGTACACCGCGGCCCAGATCGGCGTACCGGGCCGCACTCGTGCCAGTGCCCGGTCGTAGGAGCCACCACCGCGTCCGAGCCGTACGCCGTCGCGGGCGACCGCCACAGCCGGGCAGATGACCAGATCCGCGGTGGCGATGGCGTCCGGGCCCAGGTCCACGGGCGGCTCGGACAGACCCAGCCGGCCGGGGACCAGGTCGGCCGCTCCCGGTGCCACACCCCAGCCGAGGTCGTTGTCGGCGTACAGGATCGGCAATAGGACGTCACGGTCGGTAGCCAGCAGCCAGTCGATCAGGGCGCCAGTCTGCGGTTCGCGCCCCCTGGACACGTACAGAGCCACTCGCCGGGCGTTCTGCACCGCCTCCAACGAGCGGGCACCTGCCAGCAAGTCCCCTGCGGACGATCGATTGCTGCGGGCACCGAGGAAATGGGACCGCGCAGCGGCCTTGGACGCGAACACCTACTGATCGTAGGCGGCGTGACGCGGTTAACACTGTGATCACCACGCGTCCCCTAGTGTTGGGACATGAGTGAGGCAGGTCTACGACAGGCGCAGGAGAAGATGCGCGCGGCCGGCACTGCCGACGTCGCGATCCGGGTCTTCACCCACTACTACCGGTTACTCGAGTCCGGTCAGCAGGGCACGATCCGCGAGGACGACATCGAGCCGGTGGGGGACCTGCCGCATCTGGACCACCTGGACACCGATTCGGCGGCGCAGCGGGCCGCGCTGGCCGAGACGGTGGTGATCAAGCTCAACGGCGGCCTCGGTACGTCGATGGGTGTCACCGGCCCGAAGTCCGCACTGCCGGTCAAGGACGGACTGAGCTTCCTCGACATCATCGCCCGGCAGATCCTCAGCACCCGGCGCAGGTACGACGTTCCGCTGCCGCTGGTGCTGATGAACTCGTTCCGGACCACGGAGGAGTCGCGCCAGATCCTCAGCGAGTACGACGGTCTGGCGATCGACGGGCTGCCGCTGGACTTCCAGCAGAACATGGAGCCGAAGCTGCTCGCCGACGACCTGACGCCGGCGGAGTGGGAGCCGGACCCGGAGCTGGCCTGGTGCCCGCCGGGGCACGGCGACCTGTTCACCGCACTGGTTGCCTCCGGCACCCTTGACGCGTTGCGTGAACACGGTTTCCGGCACGCGTTCATCTCCAACGCCGACAACCTCGGCGCGACCGCGGACCCGCGGATCGCGGCCTGGATGGCGGAGCACGACGTACCGTTCGGGATGGAGGTCTGCCGGCGGACCCGGTCCGACCGCAAGGGCGGGCACGTTGCGGTGCGCAGGTCCGACGGGCGGCTGATCCTGCGCGACAGCGCACAGGTCGCGGCCGAGGACACGAAGTACTTCCAGGACGTCTCCCGGCACAAGACCTTCAACACCAACAACCTGTGGATCGACCTGGACCGGCTGGCCGAGCTGATGGAGGGTCACGACGGGATCCTCGGGCTGCCGATCATCGTGAACCGCAAGACCGTCGACCCGGCCGACCCGTCCTCGCCCAAGGTGATCCAGCTGGAGACCGGGATGGGGACCGCGATCGAGACCTTCGAGGGCTCGCAGGCGGTGCTGGTCGACCGCAGCCGGTTCAAGCCGGTGAAGACCACGAACGACTTGCTGGTCCTGCGCTCCGACGTCTACGAGCTGGACGAGGCCGGCGACCTGACCACCACGCACGAGGGCGACGAGCCGTACGTCGACCTCGACCCGGAGTACTTCAAGATCCTGGCCGACTTCGACGTCCGGTTCCCGGCCGGGCCGCCGTCGCTGGTCCGCGCCGACCGGCTCGAGGTGCGCGGTGACGTTGCCTTCGGCAAGGATGTGGTGGTGGTCGGCGACGTCGAGGTGGAGTCACCGGCCGGCCGGCGCCGGGTGATCCCGGACGGGGCCGAACTCCGCGCCTGACACCACGAGCTGGGGGGAACTGGATGGACGACCTGCTGATCCGGCCGCTGGAGCCGTACGACACGGACGAGGCCGCGCAGGTCTGGTGGCGTTCGCGGCACGCGGAGCCCTCGCTGCTGCCGCCCGCGATCCACACCGCGAAGCAGGTCGCGACCTGGTTCGCGGAGGTGTTACTACCGGACGCACAGACGTGGGTGGGGCTCGACGACGGCCGGATCGTCGCGGTCCTGACGCTGGACGGCGACGACCTCGACCAGCTGTACGTCGACCCGGACGCGGCCGGTCAGGGCGTCGGGTCGACGCTCGTCGAGCTCGCGAAGGATCTGCGGCCCGGCGGGCTGGCGTTGTGGACCTTCCAGACCAACGCCCGGGCGCAGTCGTTCTACGCCCGGCACGGCTTCACCGAAGTACGTCGTACCGACGGCGCGGCGAACGAGGAGCGGGCACCGGACATCCGGATGACCTGGGGGAACCACCCGGAGGCCGTGCATATCGACAGGAGGTAGTGCCGCCGACGGCCATCTCCGACTCAACCGTGAGCGTGGGGGCCGGGCGGGACGTCAACTACCTCCTGTCGTTCTGTACCGATTAGGGTCGGGCTCGTGAGACGGAGTGTGGATGAGCATCTCGAGGCCGTGCTCGGCAGGGTGACGGCCCTGCCGGCGTTCGATCAGCCGCTGATGGAGGCGCTGGGGCTGGTGCTCTGCGAGGACGTCGTCTCGGGGGTGAGCCTGCCCGGGTTCGACAACTCGGCGATGGACGGGTACGCCGTGCAGGCCGCCGACCTGGCCGGGGCGTCGCAGGACAAGCCGATCACGTTGCCGGTGGTCGGTGAGATCAGAGCCGGCCGGAGCGAGCCGATCGTGGTCACGCCGGGGACGTGTGTCCGCATCATGACCGGCGCACCGATGCCGCGGGGTGCGGACAGCGTCGTCCAGGTGGAGTGGACCGACGGCGGGACCGTGAACGTGCGGATCGTTCAGCAGCCGTCGCTCGGCATGTCCGTCCGCCGGGCCGGTGAGGACGTGCGGGTGGGGGAGCAGGTCCTGGAGCGCGACACCGTGCTCGGACCGCGGCAGATCGCCGTACTGGCCGCTGTCGGGCGGGCGCGGGTGAAGGCGCGGCCGCGACCGCGAGTGGTTGTGGTCTCGACGGGAGCGGAGCTGAAGGAGCCGGGGAGCCGGCTGGGCGAGGGACAGATCTACGACTCGAACAGCTACACGCTGGCCGCCGCGGCCCGCGACGCCGGGGCCGTGGTCTACCGCGTCGGCATTGTCGACGACGACCCGAAGAAGATCATGGACACGTTGTCCGACCAGCTGGTTCGAGCCGACCTGGTGATCACCACGGGCGGCGTGAGCATGGGCGCGTACGACATCGTCAAGGAGATCCTCAGCAAGACCGGCACGGTCGACTTCCCGCAGGTCGCGATGCAGCCGGGCAAGCCGCAGGGGTTCGGTGTGCTCGGTGAGGACGAGGTGCCGATCTTCACGCTGCCCGGCAACCCGGTGTCGGCGTACGTGTCGTTCGAGGTGTTCGTCCGGCCGGCGCTGCGCAAGCTGATGGGACAGATGCCGTACCGGCGGTCCACGGTCCAGGGCGTGTCGCTGGACGCGTTCAGCTCGCCGCCGGGACGGCGGCAGTTCGTCCGCGCCGCGGCCAGGCCGGGCGACCAGGGCTGGATGGCCAGTACAGTCGGCGGGCACGGTTCACACCTGCTTGGTGGGCTGAGCCGTGCGAACGCGCTGATCGTGGTGCCGGAGGACGTGACGTCGGTCCGGGCCGGCGATCAGGTCGAGCTGTTGCTGCTGGACGAGGAGAGCGGATGACGGAGGACCCGACGGGGCTGACCCACGTCGACGAGACCGGGGCCGCCCGGATGGTCGACGTCTCGGCCAAGGACGTGGGGAATCGCCGGGCTGTTGCCAGCGGCAAGGTTCTTGTCTCGGCCGAGGTGGTGACCGCGCTGCGCGGCGACGGCGTACCGAAGGGGGATGCGCTCGGCGTCGCCCGGATCGCCGGCATCATGGGCGCCAAACGGACCCCTGACCTGGTTCCGCTCTGCCACCCGATCGCGATCACCGGAGCCAAGGTCGACCTCGAAGTGGCGGACGACGCCGTACTGATCACCGCCGCGGTGAAGACCACCGACCGCACAGGCGTGGAGATGGAGGCGCTGACCGCGGTCGCGGTCGCGGGGCTCGCCGTGATCGACATGGTGAAGGCGATCGACCCGGCCGCCGTTCTGTCCGACGTCCGCGTCGAGCTCAAAGAAGGCGGCAAGACCGGGCACTGGGAGCGGCCGTGAGGGCTCTCGTCATCAGCGTCTCGAACCGCGCCGCCGCCGGCGTCTACACCGACACCACCGGTCCGGTGATCGCCGAGCGCCTGACGTCATGGGGCTTCGAGGTTTCCGGTCCCCAGGTCGTGCCGGACGGTCCGCCGGTCGGTGATGCGTTGCGTGCCGCGGTCGAAGCGTCGTACGACGTAGTGCTGACAACCGGGGGCACTGGCATCTCGCCGACCGACGAGACACCCGAGCAGACCGCTGCTGTGATCGAGAAGGTTGTGCCGGGCATCGCCGAATCGATCAGGGCGTACGGCGTGGCGAACGGCGTACCGACGGCCGCTCTGTCGCGTGGGCTCGCCGGAGTGGCTGGTGCGACGGTCATCGTGAATCTGCCAGGGTCCCGGGGCGGTGTGAAGGACGGACTCGCCGTACTGCAGCCGCTGCTGCGGCACGCCGTCGACCAGGTGCACGGCGGCGACCATGTCAGGACGGACACCGACTGATGGCGATCGTGCACTGGCCTGTGGAGCTCCAGCACGGGCAGGTCGCGCTGCGTCCGCTGCGCGCAGGCGATGGCGGCGAGTGGGCGGCCGCACGCCAGCGCAACGTCAGCTGGCTGCGCCCGTGGGACGCCACCCAGCCGCCCGGCGCGGAGGACGGTGCGCGGACCTTCCGGGCGATGGCGCGAGACTGGAACCGGCAAGCGCGGTACGGGCGGATGCTCCCGTTCGTCATCACGTATGGCGGTGCCGCGGGCGTCGGGCCACGGTCGAAGTGGCCGCTGGTCGGGCAGTTGACCGTCTCCGGGATCACCTACGGCTCGGCGCGCTGGGCGAACCTCGGCTACTGGGTCGATGAGCAGTACGCCGGCCGTGGCATCGTCCCGACCGCGGTCGCGCTGGCAGCCGACCACTGCTGGTTCACCCTCGGGCTGCACCGGATCGAAGTGGCGATCCGCCCCGAGAACAAGGCAAGTCTGCGCGTCGTCGAGAAGCTCGGCTTCCGGTACGAAGGGGAGCGGCCGCGGTTCCTGCACATCGACGGCGACTGGCGCGACCATCGCATCTTCGCGTTGAACATCGAGGAAGTCGGGCCCGGTCTCGTATCGCGGTTACCGTGACTACGCTGCGTACTGTTCACATCAGTCACACGAGTCTTCTTGCGACACACCGTCTCACGTACCTCATCTGGCCCCCAGTGCGCCTTAGCGTCGTCGCATGGGGACGACAGGGCTGATCTATGTGGCGATCGTCGCCGCGTGGGCCGCTTACCTCGTCCCCATGATTCTCAAGCGTGGCGACGAGGCGCGGCGCCGCCCGGTGTCGTCGTCCGCCGATGCGCGCGTACTCTCACGAGACCCGTCACGGCCCCGGTACGTCGTACGTCCCGCAGGTGCCGTGGACGACAAGGGATCGGCCGAGGACCTGCCGCCACCGACGCGGTACGTCCCCAACCGAGCCCGCCGGGTGGCCGCCATGCGCCGCCGGCGGGTGCTGTCGATCCTGACCCTTTCGCTGTTGTCGGTCACCGCGCTGGCGGGACTGCGGATGCTGCTGTGGTGGACCGTCGCGATCCCGGGTGCACTGATCGTCGGGTTCGTCGTACTCACCCGGATCCAGTTGCGACGGCAGGCCCGGACGCGTGCCCGACTGGCCGACAAGCGGCGGGCGCAGGCCCAGGCGCGGCACGACCGCGGGCCGGCCGGGAAGCCGGCACCCACTCCGTCTCCCGACCAGGAGCTGACGATCGAGGTCAAGCTGCCCGAGCCCCCGGTCGAGAAGCCCGCGCAGGCCGAGGGACTGTGGGATCCGGTGCCGGTGACGCTGCCGACGTACGTCATGAAGGAGAAGGCACCGGACCGCACCGTCCGCACCATCTCGCTGTCCGACGACGAGGTCTTCTCCTCCGCCCGCACCACCGACCCGGCCGACAAGCCCGCCCTCCCCGAGCCCGTCGAGCAGCCCGCCGAACCCGAGGTCAAGCGCGCGGTCGGAGACTGAAACCCACTCGACAACCTCGGTTTTAACCCGCGACCATAGGCGTGTTAGAGTTTCGCGGTCGCCAGGAAACCGGCGACCAACTCGGGGCTGTGGCGCAGTTGGTAGCGCGCTTCGTTCGCAACGAAGAGGCCAGGGGTTCGAATCCCCTCAGCTCCACGAAGTCGATGGGCGACTCGTGTCCGCGGAGAGCGCGGAGCGGGTCGCCTTCGTCGTTTGTGCGGCGTCGCTCCGCTCGCCGCAAGCGGGGGCTCCGCCACCCGCACCCCCTGCGCCTTCGCTGCGCTCGGCTCCGTGGCTGGGGTCGCCTGTTGGGTACGGCGGCTGTGGTGCCCGCCGCGGTGGGGTGCGCCTTCGCTGCGCTCGGCTCCGTGGCTGGGGTCGCGTGTTGGGGTGCGCCTTCGCTGCGCTCGGCGGCGGTGGTTGCTCGCCGCGGTGGAGGCGCCTTCGCTGCGCTCGGGGGTTGTGGTGCAGGACCTCGTGGTGCGGTTGTGGCTTCCTCCGTCCGGTTGGCGGATGGCGGAGAGTTAAATGCGCTGCGTGGTGGGGGGTTGGCGCTTAGGGTCGCGGGATGGTTGATGGGTGTGCGACGCGGGGGTCGTTGGTGGCGGATCTCAGGGGGTTGGGGGTGCGGGCCGGCGGGGTTTTGTTGATGCATTCTTCGTTGCGGAGTTTGGGGTTTGTGGCTGGGGGGCCTCAGGCTGTGGTGGAGGCGTTGTTGGAGGTGCTGGGGGTGGAGGGGACGCTGGTTGTCCCTACGCATACGCCGGACAACACGGATCCGGCGCATTGGGTCAATCCGCCGGTGCCGGAAGCCTGGTGGTCGGTGATTCGGGAGGAGGCGCCGGGGTTTGATCCGGCGTTGACGCCTGCCGGGCGGGCGTTGGGGCGGCTGTCGGAGTTGGTGCGTACGTGGCCTGGGGCGCGGCGGAGTAGTCATCCGCAGGTTTCGTTTGCAGCCTTGGGGGCGCGGGCCGATGAGGTCGTCGAGGGACACCGTCTTGATGATGGGCTGGGGGAGTCTTCGCCGTTGGGTGCGGTGTACCGGTTGGATGGGTCAGTGCTGTTGCTCGGGTGCGGACATGAGCGCAACACGTCCATGCACTTGTCCGAGTGGCGCAGCCCGAAAGCGCCTCGGCACGTTGTCGGGTCCTCGTTGCGGCTGCCGGACGGGACCGCTGTGTGGCGGGAATGGGAGGACGTCGACGAGGACGAGGGTGACTTCGGTCAGATCGGCGAAGCGTTCGAGGCCGCGGGCGGAGCACGGGTCGGCATGGTTGGTGCGGCTACGGCACGGCTGATGTCGCAACGGGCAGTCGTCGACTTCGCCACTGACTGGATGTCCACGCACCGGCCCTGACTACCTTGGTACCTGGACCTTCTGGCCTACGGGGACGCTGTTCAAGGCATAGCCGTACGCGGCGTCGCCGACGCGCGGCATCTTGTCCTTGTCGAGGAGGTACAGGATGTCGTCACCGACCGGCCAGTACTGCCGGAGATGTTCTGGAGCGCCGGTGTCGAGTTGGTAGACGGTGGCTTGCGGGTCGAGCCCGGTGCCGCGGGCGACGGTCCAGGTTCCTTCGTGGGTCTCGCGGTCGTTTCCGACGCCGACCCGGATTACAGAGATGAGGTACGTCGACGGTGCTCCGGTCGCCTCGTCGCGGTACAGGACGACACCGAGCTTCACCCGCTGGCACTCGGCTGCAGGCGGGTCGTCGATCGCGCACGGCACGTGGTTCTCGAAGTCCGCAACGGCCGGATCGCCGCTCTGATTGGTCAACGGATACCAGGGGCCGAATGTCTGCGGCGTCTCAGGTCCACGGCTGACAAGCGCGATGACCACGGCTGCGATCGCCGCGAGAGCGACCACGCCAACGCCGATCGACACCCTCGGATGCTTCCACAGCCGCCCACCCACAGGCATGCCCCCAGATTACCCACCGCGGCCCATCACTCCCGCAACATGTCAGGGGGTCAGTCGTGGGTCGTTCGTACGGCGCATGAGGAGGGACTGGCCTACTTCCGTGGTGAAGCCCCAGCGGCGGTAGAAGGGGATGAGGTCCGGTTGGCAGACCAGTTCGAGGCTGCGGACGGTCTGCAGTCGAGGGTGGTCGACGATGGTGCTCATCAGGGTGGCGCCGTGGCCGGAGGAGCGGTGCTCCGGGGCGACGACCACGTCGAGGATCAGGGCGATGTGGGTGTAGTCGGTGAGGACACGGGCGAAGCCGGTCAGGCGGTCCGACGGGGGATCGGCGAGGGCCACGACGATGTCGGACTCGCGCAGGATGTGTTCGGTCTCCTCAGTCGTCCGGTCCGACATCCACCAGGCGGAGTTGAAGAGCGTCAGGAGCTCGGGGAGGCGGTCGGGCTCGACCTCGTGCAGTACGTCGACCATCGTCTCATTCTGCGACATCAACTAATCTTGACTCATTCCAGAAAAGGCGCAAGACTGCTCGACGTGCCGACGACCGACGAGCTCCAGCAACTGTTGCGGGGCGTCTCGTTGCGGGTGACCCGGCCGCGGGTGGCGGTGCTGACCGCGGTGTACGCGCATCCTCACTCCGACACGGACTCGATCATAGGGGCCGTGCGCAACGAACTGCCCGAGGTGTCGCACCAGGCGGTGTACGACTCGCTGCACACGTTGACGGCGGCCGGCCTGGTACGACGGATCCAGCCGCTCGGGTCGGTTGCGCGGTACGAGTCGCGGGTGGGGGACAACCACCACCATGCCGTCTGCCGGTCGTGCGGGGCGATCGCCGACGTCGACTGTGCGGTCGGGCACGCGCCGTGCCTGACCGCGGCCGATGATCACGGGTTCGTCATCGACGAGGCCGAGGTCATCTACTGGGGCCTGTGCGCCGATTGCTCGTCCACACGCAGTACCTGACTTCCTGTTGAAAACGTCCAGTCCTGGAAGGAATTCGATGTCCGAGAAGCATGAACCACTGCCCGGCGAAGGCAGTGAGGAGAGCCGCGGCGAAGACAACGCGCAGGCGGCCGGCGGCTGCCCGGTAGCGCACGGACAGGGCGCCCACCCGACCCGCGGCAACGCGAACCGCGGCTGGTGGCCGAACCAGCTGAACCTGAAGATCCTGGCCAAGAACCCGGCCGTCGCGAACCCGCTGGGCGAGGAGTTCGACTACCCCGCGGCGTTCAAGACCCTCGACCTGCCCGCGGTGAAGGCGGACATCGCCGAGGTGCTGACCACCTCGCAGGACTGGTGGCCGGCCGACTTCGGGCACTACGGCCCGTTCATGATCCGGATGGCCTGGCACAGTGCCGGCACCTACCGGATCAGCGACGGCCGCGGCGGCGCCGGTGCGGGGCAGCAGCGGTTCGCGCCGCTGAACAGCTGGCCGGACAACGCGAACCTGGACAAGGCCCGCCGGCTGCTCTGGCCGGTGAAGAAGAAGTACGGCCAGGCGCTGTCCTGGGCCGACCTGATGGTCCTGACCGGCAATGTCGCGCTCGAGACGATGGGCTTCAAGACCTTCGGGTTCGCCGGTGGACGTCCGGACGTGTGGGAGCCGGAGGACGACGTCTACTGGGGTCCGGAGACCACCTGGCTGGGCGACGAGCGCTACACCGGTGACCGCGACCTGGAGAAGCCGCTCGGCGCCGTACAGATGGGCCTCATCTACGTGAACCCGGAAGGCCCGAACGGCAATCCGGACCCGGTCGCCTCGGCGCGCGACATCCGGGAGACGTTCGGCCGGATGGCGATGAACGACGAGGAGACCGTCGCACTGATCGCCGGTGGTCACACCTTCGGCAAGACGCACGGTGCGGCCGACCCGGAGGAGTACGTCGGTTCGGAGCCGGAAGGCGCCCCGATCGACCACCAGGGTCTTGGCTGGCGGAACACGTACAACACCGGCAGGGGTCCGGACACCATCACCAGCGGCATCGAGGTCACCTGGACCAGGACGCCGGCCCAGTGGGGCAACGACTTCTTCGAGATCCTGTTCGGCTACGAGTGGGAGCTGTCCAAGAGCCCGGCCGGTGCGAACCAGTGGGTGGCCAAGGGCTCCGAGGAGATCATCCCGGACGCGTACGACGCGGCGAAGAAGCACAAGCCGACCATGCTGACCACCGACCTGGCGCTGCGGTTCGACCCGATCTACGAGCCGATCTCGCGTCGCTTCAAGGACAACCCGGACGAGTTCGCGGACGCGTTCGCGCGGGCCTGGTTCAAGCTGACCCACCGCGACATGGGCCCGATCGGTCGGTACCTCGGCCCCGAGGTCCCGACCGAGACGCTGATCTGGCAGGACCCGGTGCCGGCGGTGGACCACGAGCTCGTGGGTGCCGACGACGTCAACGCGCTGAAGGCGCAGATCGCGGCCTCGGGGCTGTCGGTGGCGCAGCTGGTCTCGACCGCGTGGGCGTCGGCTTCGACGTACCGCGGAAGTGACAAGCGCGGTGGCGCGAACGGTGCGCGAGTCCGGCTGCAGCCGCAGAGCGGCTGGGAGGTCAACAACCCCGACCAGCTCGCGCAGGTACTGCGCACGCTCGAGGGCATCCAGGAGAGCTTCAACGCCGCGCAGACCGGCGGCAAGAAGATCTCGCTGGCCGACCTGATCGTGCTCGCTGGTGGCGTGGGTGTCGAGGTCGCCGCGAAGAGTGCGGGGCATGACCTCGCCGTACCCTTCACGCCGGGCCGGACGGACGCGTCGCTGGAGCAGACGGACGTCGACTCGTTCGCCGCGCTCGAGCCGGTCGCGGACGGCTTCCGCAACTACTACGGCAAGGGCAACCGGCTCCCGGCGGAGTACCTGCTGCTGGACAAGGCGAACCTGCTCACCCTGAGCGCGCCCGAGCTGACCGTCCTGGTCGGCGGTCTGCGCGTCCTCGGGGCGAACCACGACGGTTCGTCGTACGGCGTCCTCACCGAGACTCCCGGTGTGCTGACCAACGACTTCTTCGCGAACCTGCTCGACCTGGGCACGGAGTGGACGTCGGTCGACGACAGCCAGGAGACGTTCGAGGCCACTGTCAACGGTGAGACCAAGTGGACCGGTACCCGGGCCGACCTCGTCTTCGGCTCGAACTCCGAGCTCCGCGCGGTCGCCGAGGTCTACGCCAGCGACGACGCCAAGGCGAAGTTCGTCCAGGACTTCGTCGCCGCCTGGACCAAGGTGATGGACCTGGACCGCTTCGACGTCGCCTGACCCACAACCCAACAACAAGACCGGCTCCCACCTCCCCGGTGGGGGCCGGTCCTGTTCGGCCAGGTATCCCGGCAGGGTGTATCCTTTCGGATACATGGAGGTGAAGCATGAAGGGCACTGCAGACTTGCTGGCAGAGGCTCGGCGTGCCGCGGGGTTAAGTCAGGAAGAGCTTGCCCGTCGCGCTGGTACGTCTCGACCGACGCTGTCCGCGTACGAGCACGGCCGGAAGTCGCCAACGCTGGACACTGCCGCACGTCTGCTGGCCGAAGCGGGATTTGAGTTGGGCCTTCGCCCGCGGATCGACTTTGTCGAGCAGATCACGACTCGTGGCCGGACGGTTGCAGTCCCCACCCGGCTGCCCAGGCAACCTGTGGACCGCGCATTTGCTGTGGTTGCACTGCCACTGCATCTGAATTGGTCCGAGCCTGGCCGGTGGTTCAACCTCCACGATCGAGTGCAGCGGGCACGGGTGTACGAGATCGTTCTGCGGGAGGGCGGTCCCGAGGACGTTCTCGCGTACGTCGACGGCGCGCTCCTGATCGATCTGTGGCCGGAACTGGTGCTCCCGCGCGATGTCCGTGCCGCCTGGGCCGGAGTCGTCGAGAGCGCTGTCGAAGCGGCCGCATGACGCCCGACCGAGTCGGTCTGACAGCGTTCCAGATCGAGGTTGCACAGATGTTCTTCAGCCTGCCGGCCAGCTCTGGCTTCCTGCTCGCCGGTGGAGCCGCGTTAGCGGCACAGCAGCTCACATCACGGCCTACCAGGGATCTTGACTTCTTCACGGGACCGGACCGCGGCGACGTTCCGACGGCCCGGGACGCGTTCGAAGTCGCGGCAGCGGCGCGGGGCTGGTCGGTGCGGCGGGTACGCGACAGTGAAACGTTCTGCCGGATCGTGGTGTTCGGATCCGAAGACCTGCTCGTCGATCTCGCGATGGATTCCGCGCCGAGCCGTCCGTCCACGGTGAGTATCGCCGGGCCGACCTTCGGCCTCGAAGAACTCGCTGGCCGGAAGGTCATCGCTCTCTTCGATCGAGCGGAAGCCAGGGACTTCGCCGATGTCTACGTCCTGGCTCAGCGGTACGACAAGAGCGACTTGCTGGCGTGGGCCGCAGAAGTAGATGCCGGATTCAGCGCACAGGTCTTCGCCGAAATGACCGGCGCCGTCGCCAGATTCACCGATTCTGAGCTGCCGTGTGCCGCCGAAGACGTCGAGCCCTTGCGCGAGTTCTTCGCCGAGTGGGCAGTGGACCTGCGGGCCACCGAGCCGTAGCAATCCGCCTCGCTCAAGCACCTTTCAATTTGCATTTACTCTGTGCAACCAGGCGCGATCGGGAGTTGCTTGTGAGTGGGGTAGGCGCGTGTCAGGCTGGCGGGGTTGTTGTCGGGCGGAAGGGGTCGTGCCATGCGGTTTCATCATGATCGGGAGCCTGCGGGGGACCTGACGTTCAGTGATGTGTTTCTGGTGCCGAACCGGTCCGGTGTCACGTCCCGGCTGGACGTGGACCTGTCCACGAGTGACGGCAGCGGTACGTCGATCCCCGTCGTCGCGGCGAACATGACCGCGGTGTCGGGCCGGCGGATGGCTGAGACGATCGCGCGCTGTGGCGGGCTGGCGGTGATCCCGCAGGACATCCCGGTCGACGTGGTCGCCGAGGTGGTTGCCTGGATCAAGGAACGGCACACCGTGCACGACACCGCGCTGGTGCTGCCGCCGACCGGGACCGTGGGCGAGGCGCTCAACCTGTTGCCCAAGCGCGGTCACGGTGCGGTGATCGTGGTCGACGACGGCCGTCCGGTCGGCGTGGTGACCGAGGCCGACTGCGCGGGCGTGGACCGGTTCAGCCAGCTCGACGGGATCATGTCGCGGGAGTTGCTGACCCTGCCGGCCGGGACCGATGCGGAGGCCGCGTTCGATCAGTTGCACGACGGCCGGCACCGGCTCGCGCCCGTCGTCGACGGGAACGGCAACATCGTCGGCATCCTCACCCGCCAGCGCGCGCTCCGCGCCACCCTCTACCAGCCCGCCGTCGACGCGAACGGGAAGCTCCGGGTCGCGGCGGCCATCGGGATCAACGGCGACGCCGAGCAGAAGGCCAAGGCGTTGCTCGACGTCGGCATCGACGTACTGGTCATCGACACCGCACATGGTCACCAGGAGCGGATGCTCGAGGTCCTCGAGCAGGTCCGCGCCCTCGGGCCAAAGGTCCCGATCGTCGCCGGGAACGTGGTCACCGCCGAGGGCGTCAGCGATCTCGTCGCGGCCGGCGCGGACATCGTGAAGGTCGGCGTCGGACCGGGCGCGATGTGTACGACGCGGATGCAGACGGCTGTCGGTCGTCCGCAGTTCTCCGCCGTCCTGGAGTGCTCGGAACGGGCCCGTGAGCTCGGCAAGCACGTCTGGGCGGACGGCGGCGTACGGCATCCGCGCGATGTCGCGCTCGCGCTGGCCGCGGGTGCCTCCAGCGTGATGATCGGCTCCTGGTTCGCTGGGACGTACGAGTCGCCCGGCGATCCGCACCGCGACAGCGACGGCCGGATCTACAAGGAGAGCTTCGGAATGGCGTCGGCCCGCGCGGTCCGCTCCCGGACAGCCGACGACACGCCGTTCCAGCGGGCCCGCAAGGGCTTCTTCGGCGAGGGCATCTCGACCGCCAGGATGTACCTGGACCCGGAGCGGCCGAGCGTCGAGGACCTGCTCGACTCGATCGTGTCCGGCATCCGCAGTTCCTGCACGTACGTCGGCGCCGCGAACCTGGCCGAGTTCCACGAGCGCGCGGTCGTCGGCCTGCAAACGGCCGCCGGGTACGCCGAGGGCAAGCCCCTCGACACCAGCTGGTGACCGACGCACCGAGACCCGTCTCCCCGGCGGGCCGAACGGTGGATACTCGGTGACCTGACGTCAATGCGATGTCCTGGGGTGGGTTGCGGATGCCAGTTGATGGGGAGGACAGGTCGCCGGGGGTCCTGCGGGTGGACGCGGAGACGGCGATCATCCTGCGGGAGGCGTACCACAAGATCGAGTCGCTCTACCGGGCGTCGCACTACGGCCTGTTCGACTACGTCCGCGCGGTGGCCGGGAAGATCACCTCGGTCGACACCTTCTACGTGGGCTTCCTGCACGGGTCCAACCGGGTCCGGTACCCGTACGGCTACGACAGCGGACAGTACGACGATCCCGGCAGCCACATCTACGGGCCGAACGGGCAGACTGCCTGGCTGCTGCGTCAGCGTCAGACCTACCGCTTCGCCTACGACAACGGCGCCGTACTGCAGGCAGGTGTCCCGGCCGGCGACGTGACCAAGCGGTCGGAGGATGCGGTGACCGTGCCGATGTTCCGGCCCGGCCGCGATGGTGGACCCGACGAGCTGTTCGGCATGATGTCGATGCACAGTTATCGCCCGAACAGCTACGACGACAACGCCGTACGGGCGTTTGAATGGCTCGCTGGGATGACTGCGCGGGTGCTCACCCGGGAGGCGGAGGACCGGGAGGCGCTGCGGCTGCTCCCGGCCGGGGCCGAGTCTCCGAACGTGCTCACCTCGGACTCGGTGATGGAGTACCTGTCGAACCGGATCGCCATCCTGAGAGCGCTTGCGCACGAGGCGATGGCGTCGACCGATGTCGCCGATCCCGCGCGGGACTCGCTCGGAAAGCTGATCAAGGAGGCCGAGCAGACGCAGTCGGAGCTGATCGAGATGATGCTCGACGCGGACGACGGACCCGAGCAACGGTTCGCGCTGCTGACTCCGACCCAGCAGAGTGTTGCGCTGCTCCTCGCCGAGGACCCCGGCAACACCCGGATCGCGACCGAGCTGGGCATCTCCGTCAACACGGTCAAGTCCCACCTCAGAACGATCCTGAGCAAGTACGAGCTGGCGAGCCGCGCCGAGGTGGCGGCCGACGTACGCCGCTATCTGGCCCGCTGACCAGGCAGGACTGCAAGTTTCTGTCCGAGGCGCAGGACTCGTAAACGACTACATCATCCCCGGGATGAGATTGAGGACACAACAACCTCATGCCGTGGGCGATAGGCAGGTCCCGATACCAGGTGGCACGGTGTAGTCAACGGGGGGAGGGAGAGGACGCCAGAAGAACTGCCGGGGGGTCGCCGATCTGACAGGGGGCTGTGAGATCGACAGACGCGGGGGCTCACAGGAATTGGCGTCCTGATCTGGTCGCGGGTGGTGAGGGGAGTTCGGCCGAGGCTTGGGAGGGCGACTCGGGAACTCGGACCCACCACCCGCGACTTCTCTGTGTAATCGGCGTGCGCGGTGCTTGCGTGCGGTGAGAGAGTCGGGACGTGCCGACCACCGCGCCAACGGAACCCAGGTCCGTCGAGATCGCGTGTGACGAGTCCGGGTACGAGGGGGAGAAGCTCGTCGGCGGCGTGACGGACGTCTTCGCGCACGCGAGCGTGCGACTGGACGAGCAGACCGCGGCGGCGTGCGTCGCCGAACTCCGGGCCCGGATCAAGTCGCCCGCGACCATGTACAAGGCCGGGCACCTGCTCCGGTCGAAGCACCGCGCGGTCCTGCTCTGGTTCCTCGGACCGGACGGCCCGCTGGAGGGCAACGCGCACGTGTTCCTGGTCGACAAGACCTACTTCCTGGTCTCCGGGCTGGTCGACTTCCTCGGCGCCCGATCCGAGACGATCCGGTTCTTGTACGACGCCGGCCGTCGTACCGCGGAGGCGCGAGTCTTCCTGGAAGCCGCCAACGACTTCGTCCGGGCCGCCGACGAGTCGCCGATCCCCCGGCTGGACCCGTTGATACCGGCGATCGTCCGGGCGGTGGAGTTCTGGAGCGACGGCGGGCAGGCGGTCGCGATCGCGCACGATCGGCAGACCACGTTGTCGGCCGAGCGGGTCGGCCGGTTGCAGGAGTCGACCGAGGGATTCGCCGCGCTGGAGCAGGTGGACTCTTTCACCGACCATCGCATCCAGATCGCCGATTTCCTGGCCGGCATCACCCGCAAGATCGCCTCCGACCAGTTGCGGGGCGCCGACGATGCGGAGGTGAGCGTCCTGCTGGCGCCGTACCTGGACAAAACGTCGGTCTGGCCCGCCTGGGTCCGCCTGGCGGACTAGCACCTGGCAATATCCCGGCGGCGGCGTCATAGTCGAGTGATCGATTGAAGGGTCGACGTCGTGGAGGCAGACAAGTCCGCCCCGCTGAGGGTCGACGCGGAGACCGCGATCATCCTGCGCGAGGCATATCACAAGATCGAGGCGCTGTTCCGGGCCGATCACTACGGCCTGTACGACTACGTGCGGGTGGTGGCCGGCAAGGTCGCGCGGGTCGACGTGTTCTTCGTCGGTTTCCTGCAGGGCAGCAGCCGGGTCCGCTATCCCTACGGCCACGACGACGGCCGGTACGTCGACCCGGACACGCACAACTTCGGTCCGAACGGCCAGACCGCGTGGTTGCTGAAGCGGCGGCAGACGTACCGGTACGCCTACGACAACGGTGCCGCGCTCCATGCCGGCGTACCGATCGGTGATGTCGGACGGCAGTCCGAGGACGCGGTGACGGTGCCGATCTTCCGGCCGTCCAAGGATGGTCCGGACCAGTTGTTCGGGATGCTGTCGATGCAGAGCTACGAGCCGAACAGCTACGACGACAACGCCGTCCGGGCGTTCGAGTGGCTGGGCGGCGTGGTGGAGCGGGTGCTGACCCGCGAGGGCGAGGACCGGGAGGCGCTGCGGATGCTGCCGGCCGGTGACGCCGGACCCAACCTGCTCACCTCCGACCACGTGATGGAGTACCTGACCCACCGGGTCGCGTCGATCCGCGAGATCGCGACCGAGGCGCTGAGTGAGTCCGAGCTGGCCGTGGCGGTGGAAGGCCATCTGCATCGCATCGTCGACGCGACGGAGCACATCCAGTCCGAGTTGATCGAGATGCTGATGGACACCGACGAGGGTCCTGAGCGCCGGTTCACCAGCCTGACCAAGGCCCAGCAGAACGTCGCCGTCCTGCTCGTCGACGGCCTGGACAACGACCAGCTCGCGGCCGAGCTCGGGATCAGCCTGAACACGGTCAAGACCCACCTCAGCGCGATCCTGCGCAAGTACGGCATGGTCCATCGCGCCCAGGTCGCCGACGACGTCCGCAAGTATCTGGCGCGCTGACCGGTGGACCGCCAGGCCATCACAACGGGCTGTTCGCGGCAGTGCTCCGCGGGCGCCGAGCGCCGGCGCGTGATTGTGATGGCCTGGCGGTCCGTGCCGCGCTAGTAGGAGCGGGCGACGATCGCGGTCAGGCCGCTCTCGCTGTCCTCGGTCGGGAGTGTGCCGTCCGGGCGCTGCAGGCAGCGGACGGTGATGCCGGCCGTGGCCAGTCGGTCCTCGCCGTCTTCGCCGACCACGTCGTACGGCAGGCTGGCCCACCCGGTCGCGGCCGCCTCCAGGGCCTCGTCCACGGTGGAGACGGCCGTGGTCCGCGCGGTCTGGCGAGCGGCTGCCTCGTCCAGCAGGAGAGCCTGGTCCGCATCCATCGCCGCGACCACTGTCGACGTGAGATCCGGCAGGCCGACGGTCTCCTTGCCGGAGCCCCGCAGCCGACGTGCGACCGTCGCGACATTGCTGTCCAGGTCGCGGGGGCCGAGCTCGACGCGGACCGGGACGCCCTTCAGTTCCCAGTTCACCGCGCGCCGCCCGAACGGCTGATCGGTCCGATCGTCGACCTCGACGCGCAGACCGGCCGCCATCAGCTCGTCCGCGATCCGCCGAGCGGCCTCGAGGGTCTCGTCCCTGACTGCGAGTACGACGACCTGGGTCGGCGCGACGACCGGCGGCACGCGCAGCCCGGCGTCGTCACCGTGCACCATGATCATCCCGCCGACCATGCGGGTGGTGCTGCCCCAGGAGGTGGTCCAGGCGAGCTCGCGCTGCCCGTCGCTCGACAGGAAGCCGATGTCGAAGGCACGGGCGAAGTTCTGGCCGAGTTCGTGGGCCGTGCCCATCTGCAGGGCCTTGCCGTCACCGGTCATGGCTTCCAGCGTCATCGTGTTGACCGCCCCGGCGAACCGCTCCCGCCGCGTCTTCCGGCCGGGCAGCACCGGGATCGCCAGCACGTTCACCATCACGTCGCGGTAGACGTCGTACAGGATCCTGGTGGCGAACGCGCGGGCGTCCTCGGCGGTCGCGTGCGCGGTGTGGCCCTCCTGCCACAGGAACTCCGTCGTCCGCAGGAACAACCGTGGCCGCAGCTCCCAACGGACCGCGTTGGCCCACTGGTTCAGCAGCAGCGGCAGGTCGCGATAGCTCTGGATCCACTTCGCCATGTACTCACCGATGACGGTCTCCGAGGTCGGACGGACCACCGCCGGCTCCTCGAGTTGCTTGCCTCCGGCATGCGTCACCACGGCGAGCTCGGGACTGAAGCCCTTCACGTGCTCGGCCTCACGGCGCAGGTAGCTCTCCGGGATCAGGAGTGGGAAATACGCGTTGGCCGCGCCGGCAGCCTTGATCCGCTCGTCCAGTGCCGCCTGCAGCCGCTCCCAGATCCCGTACCCATACGGTCGGATGACCATGGTCCCCCGCACCGGCCCGTTGTCGGCGAGCTCGGCTTTGGCAATCACATCCTGGAACCATCGGGGAAAGTCCGTGGCCTGAGTGGCAAGCACGGATCGGGTTGCGGTCATGCCGGTCAGTGTAGGAAGGCGATCGCTGGAGCGGCCACGCATTAACAAGCAGCAACTCCCGGCGCCCTGGCGGGCGCCGGGAGTTGCGAGAGACAACAGAGCAGCGTGACGGGGCGGATGTTCAGGTGCGTTGCGTCCGCTCGGACGCGGTCGTCAGAGCGAGCCGAGGGGGTCGTTGCGTCCGCTCGGACGCGGACGTCAGAGCGAGCCGAGGGCGTCGTTCCACGTCTTGGAGGGGCGCATGACGGCGGCGGCCTTGGCCGGGTCGGGCTGGTAGTAGCCGCCGAGGTCGACCGGGCTGCCCTGGACGGCGATCAGCTCGTCGACGATCGTCTGCTCGCTCGCCGTGAGCACCTCGGCCAGCGGGCCGAACGCCTTCGCCAGGTCGGCATCGTCGGTCTGCTTGGCCAGCTCCTGGGCCCAGTACAGGGACAGGTAGAAGTGGCTGCCGCGGTTGTCGATGCCACCTACGCGACGGGTCGGCGACTTGTCCTCGTTCAGGAACGTCGCGGTGGCCCGGTCCAGGGTGTCGGCGAGGATCTGGGCGCGTGCGTTGCCGGTCGCCTGGGCCAGGTGCTCGAAGCTCGCGGCCAGCGCGAAGAACTCACCCAGGCTGTCCCAGCGCAGGTAGTTCTCCTTGACCAGCTGCTGCACGTGCTTCGGCGCCGAACCGCCGGCGCCGGTCTCGAACAGCCCGCCACCAGCCATCAGCGGCACGACCGACAGCATCTTCGCGCTGGTGCCGAGCTCGAGGATCGGGAACAGGTCGGTCAGGTAGTCGCGCAGTACGTTGCCGGTCACCGAGATGGTGTTCTCACCGCGGCGGATCCGCTCCAGCGAGAACCTGATCGCGTCGACCGGCGCGAGGATGCGCAGGTCCAGACCCTCGGTGTCGTGGTCGAACAGATACTTCTGGACCTTGGTGATGATCTGAGCGTCGTGAGCGCGGGTCTCGTCCAGCCAGAACACCGCCGGGTCGCCGGTCGCCCGGGCCCGCGTGACGGCCAGCTTGACCCAGTCGCGGATCGGGGCGTCCTTGGTCTGGCAGGCGCGGAAGATGTCGCCGGCCGAGACGGCCTGCTCCAGTACGGCGTTGCCGGCCTCGTCGACGAGCCGGACGGTCCCGGTGGTCTGGATCTCGAAGGTCTTGTCGTGCGAGCCGTACTCCTCGGCCTTCTGCGCCATCAGGCCGACGTTCGGGACCGAGCCCATGGTGGACGGATCGAAGGCGCCGTTGGCGCGGCAGTCGTCGAGCACGACCTGGTAGATCCCGGCGTAGCTGCTGTCCGGCAGTACGGCGAGCGTGTCGTGTTCCTGGCCGTCCGGTCCCCACATGTGTCCGGAGGTGCGGATCATGGCCGGCATCGACGCGTCGACGATGACGTCGGACGGGACGTGCAGGTTGGTGATGCCCTTGTCCGAGTCGACCATCGCCAGCGCCGGTCCGGCGGCCAGCTCGGCGTCGAACGACGCCTTGATCTCGGCGCCTTCGGGCAGCGACGCGATGCCGTTGAGGATGCCGCCGAGCCCGTCGTTCGGGGTCAGGCCGGCCTTGGCGAGTACGTCGCCGTACTGCGCGAAGGTGTTCGGGAAGAAGGCGCGGACCACGTGGCCGAAGACGATCGGGTCGGAGACCTTCATCATCGTGGCCTTCAGGTGGACCGAGAACAGCACGTCGTCGGCCTTGGCCCGGGCGACCTGAGCGGTGAGGAACTCGCGCAGCGCGGCGACGTGCATCACCGACGCGTCGACGACCTCGTTGGCCAGCACCGGCACCGACTCGCGCAGGACGGTCGTGGTGCCGTCGTCGCCGACCAGCTCGATCCGCAGCGAGCCGTCGGCCTCGATCACGGCCGACTTCTCGGTGGACCGGAAGTCGTCCTGGCCCATCGTGGCGACGTTGGTCTTGGAGTCCGCCGACCAGGCGCCCATCCGGTGCGGGTGGGTCTTGGCGTAGTTCTTCACCGAGGCGGGGGCGCGGCGGTCCGAGTTGCCCTCGCGCAGCACCGGGTTCACCGCGGAGCCCTTGACCTTGTCGTAGCGGGTCTGGATCTCCCGCTCCGCGTCGGTCTTCGGCTCGTCCGGGTAGTCCGGCAGCGCGTAGCCCTGGGCCTGCAGTTCGGCGATCGCCGCCTTCAGCTGGGGGATCGAGGCCGAGACGTTCGGCAGCTTGATGATGTTGGCTTCCGGCGTCCGGGCCAGCTCGCCGAGTTCGGCCAGCGCGTCCGCGATCCGCTGGTCGTCCTTCAGGTACTCCGGGAAGAGGGCGATGATCCGGCCCGCCAGCGAGATGTCCCGGGTCTCCACCCCGACCCCGGCCTGACCGGCGTACGCCTGGATCACCGGGAGGAACGAGTACGTGGCGAGCGCCGGAGCCTCGTCGGTGTGGGTGTAGATGATGGTCGAGTCGGTCACCACGTGCTCCACTTCAGGTCGGCAAGCTCCGCCCCCACCCTAATAGCCAGTCCGCCCGGCCCAGACCGGACGTGTCCATGCTCACGCTCCGTTCAGGTCGTCCGGGTGAGCAAGGGTGATGCCGGCTGCCGTGGTGACCGCGCTGGTGAAGGTCAGGGTGTCGATCGGGGAGGAGGCGGCCACGGTCGCACCGGTCAGGGCGGTGAGGCCGCGGGCGGCGTCCCAGGTGCAGTCGACGAAGACCGCCCCGGACGCCTTGACCTGGGAGAACTCCGCCCCGGTCAGGTCGCAGCCGCGGAACACGGCGCCGGTCAGGTCCGCGGAGACGAAGTCCGCGTTCTGCAGGCGGCAGTCGGAGAACTCCACCTTCACGAACTTCGCGAAGCGGAACGAGCCGAAGTCGAGCACGCTGTCACGGATCGTGGCGTGCTGGATGCTCATCCCCGGCCCGGCGAACCCGGTCAGCCGGGACGAGTTGATCGCCACCCGGGTGAGGGCGGCATCGGACCAGCGGGCGTTCGCGACGTCGCACTGGGACAGCTCCGCGTCGACCAGGATCAGCTTGTCCAGGTCCGACCCGGCCAGCTTGGCGCGGGTCAGCCGGCAGCCGCTCAGCTCGAGATGCTCGGCGACGAGATCGCTCAGATCCACGTCCTCCAGGGACAGGTCGAGCAGCCTGGCTTCGTCCTCGATGTCCTCCGGCGTGGGCGAGGCGGACTCGAGCTGGGTGCGCAGCCGGGGCGCGGCGATCTTCATGGTGTGACCGTAGCCAGAGCCGTGGACACTTCAGTTCGAGCGCAGGTAGTGCGCCGCCGCGCCGATCAGCGCCGAGTGCTCGGTGTCACCGGTCGGCGCGACGTCGAAGCCGAACACCTCCGCCACGATGTCGAAAGCCCCCGAGATCGAGCCACCCAGCACGGTCCTCGTCACCCCGAAGCGATCCAGCCAAGGGGTGAGTGCGGTCGCAAGATCACCGAAGGCCGTCAGCAGGGCGTCCTTCGCGGCGGCGTCACCGGCCCGCGCGTCCTCGGCGATCTCCTTGACTCCAGGCACTTCGGTACCTGTGCGTGCGAAGTACCTGCGGAGGATCGCCCGTCCGGAGATCGAGTCCTCCAGCGGCTTGCCGGCGTACTCCGTCTTGTAGAGCTCACCGCCGGGCGGGACGGTGCCGCCCTCGCGGACCACGTGGCCGTCGGCGAGGAACGCCGTACCGACGCCGGTGCCGATGGTGACTCCGACGCACCGCTCGACGCCGCGGACCTCGCCCGCGGTCCACTCACCGACAGCGAACGCCTCGGCGTCGTTCATGAACATCAGCCGGTCCAGGGCGAGCTCGGCGCGCAGACTGTCGCCCAGGTTGTACCCGTACAGCTGGTCGAACTTGTCCTGTCCGCGATACCAGGCGACGCCGGTGGCGAAGTCGAACGGACCGGGCAGCGCCACCGCCAGACCGTTTGCCAGCGGCAACTTCCGGGCCGCCGTCGCGACCTGCGCGACGACCACCTCGGCCGCCTTCTGCGACGCGAGATTCGCCCGCTCCACCACGTTCACAGACCAGTCGTCCGGCGACACCACCGCCGCCGTCACGTGACTGCCCCCGATCTCCAGCACCGCTACGTCCATCCGGTCATCTTGACAGCAGCAGGGTGCGCGGGCCGCTCGCGGCAGTCCTGTCCGTAGAGTGTCTGGTACGAGTGACACTCGAGGGGATCGGGGAATGCACGCCGAGAGCAGTGCGACGCCCGTGGTCGCGGCGCTGAGCGTCGTGGTCGCGGTAGCCGGTCACGCGCTCGCGGGCGGCACCGTCGCCCTCCAGTTGGTCTCGCCGCTGCTCGCCCTGACCGCGGTCTGCTGGCTGCTGGGTGAGTACCTCGCCGGCGAACGCGCACTGTCCGTGGTCGTGCTCGCCGCGATCCAGCTGTTCGTCCACGTCACCCTGGATGCGGCCCACCAGCCGATGGCCATGCCAATGCACCACGGAGGCATGCCGCAGGGGATCGGCGGCAGTCTCGTCATGACTGCCGCGCACCTGACCGTCCTGCTCGCAGGCGTCCTCGCGATCACAGGCGCACATCGCTGGGTCCACCGAGTACTGCGGATCTTCGCGCGCGTCCTGCCGCGGCTGCCGATCCTGACTCCAGTACGCCGGTACGCCGTCGTACTGCTCGACGTACCGCCGTCACCGCGACTGGTTCAGCGGTGGCCCGCCTCGAACGTCTCGCGGCGCGGACCGCCGGTCATCCGGGCGATCCCAGCGATGTCCTGACCGGCCGCGTGCCTTCGCGGCCGGGTTGTGCCGTGTGACCGCGAAAGGTTCCCATGTCCAAGAAGTTCGCCCTGCGTGCTGTCGCTATCGCGGCGGCGTCCACGCTGGTGCTGGCCGGCGCCGCCACCTCGGCGTCGGCCCACGTCACGGTGTCGTCGCCGGACGCCAAGCCCGGTGGGTACGCGAAGCTGGTCTTCCGCGTGCCGACCGAGTCCGATACGGCCGCCACCACGAAGCTCGTCGTCTCGTTGCCCAAGGACCACCCGTTCGCCAGCGTCGGCGCGCAGGTGAAGCCCGGCTGGACGGTGGTGAAGACGACCGAGCAGTTGCCCGCGCCGGTCAAGATCGGCGACGTCACGCTGACCAAGGCGATCACCACCGTGACCTGGACTGCCACGGCCGGTGGTGTCCCGGCCGGCAACTTCGACGAGTTCTCCCTGTCCGTCGGGCGCCTTCCGGACAGCGTCGATGCGCTGAGCTTCCCCGCAGTGCAGTCCTACAGCGATGGCGAGGTGGTCAAGTGGGACCAACTCGCCAAGGAGGGTGCTGACGAGCCGGAGCACCCGGCTCCGACGCTCAAGCTGGCCGCAGCGATCACGCCGGTCGCGGCAACGACCTCGGAGACCGGGGACTCGTCGGATCAGCTGGCTCGCGTTCTCGGTGGCGCCGGCCTGCTGCTGGGCCTGATCGGCTTGGGCCTGGGACTCCGGTCCCGCAAGCCGGCTGGATCCGAGAAGGCATAGTCGTGCGCCGACTGATCGCAGTACTGGTGGCGTCGCTGCTCGCTCTGGTGGTGTCCACCGGAGTGGCGGCGGCGCACGCCAAGCTCGAGTCGATGACCCCGGCCGATGGTTCGTCCATGTCCGCACCACCGACCAAGGTGGTGCTGACCTTCAACGAGCCGGTCGGCAGCAACGGCACGCAGGTGCAGGTCAAGTCGCCGTCCGGGACCAATGTGGCCACCGGCGACGTGCAGGTGATCGACAACACCGTGACCCAGCCGGTCGGCGCGATGGTCGACGCCGGCCGGTACCAGGTCGACGCCCGGGTGGTGTCGGCTGACGGTCACCCGATCACCGTCACCGGATCATTCACCGTCACCCACGCCGGCCACCCGGCCACCCAGCCGGGCGGTACGCCGACCGCCAGTCAGGACAGCGGCTCGAACACGGTCACGATCGTGGCCCTGTGCCTGGTGATGCTGGTCGTGGTGGCGCTCGCGATCGTCATCGTACGCCGCCGGCCCGCCTCGCAATGAGGTCGGCGAAGCCGGCCGTCGCTGGCGGAATGGTTGCCGCTGGCATCGTGGTGATGGTCGTCGCCCTGCTCGCGGCCGGCGGTGCGCCGCAACCGTTGCCGGCCGGTCTCATCGGTGCCGGGATGCCTTTGTCCTGGTCGGTTCCGGTACTGCGTTTCGTCGCCGATGCTGCCGCGGTGGCGACGGGCGGTGCACTCGTAGCGGTCATACTGTTGCTTCCAGCAACTGATGGGAGACTGTCGCCGAAGGGTTTGCGGGCCTGCCAGGACGCGGCGATCGCGGCCGCGGTCTGGGCGGTGGCGAGTATCGGCGGGCTGATCACCTCGGGCGCGGTGATCCTGGGGATCCCGTTGTCGCACCTTGCCGAGCATGCGTCCGTGGCGGGGGAGCTCTTGCAAGTCAGGGCTCTGGCGGTGGCCGTCGTACTGACGGCGATTCTCGCGGTTGTCCTGAGTGGCTGCAGGACGGTCCGTGGCGCGCGGTTCGCGGCGGTGCTCACCGCAGCTGCACTGACCGGTCCGCTGCTCACTGGACACGGCGCGATCGAGCGAACGAACGTGTGGTCCGTCCTCGCGACCACCTCACTGGTCGTCCACGTCTTCGCGGCGACGGCGTGGATCGGCGGCCTGGGCGCCGTACTGCGGTATGCCCGGGATCAGCAGGCCGTCGAGCGGTTCAGCCGGCTCGCACTGGTCTGTGCGATGGCGATCGGCGTCACCGGGTTGCTGACCGCGGAGATCCACCTCGGCGGGCGGGACGACGGCTGGGCGCTGATCACGCAATGGGTCACCAGCGGGTACGGCGCTCTGGTGTTCGCGAAGACCGTGGCGTTCGCGATGCTGGTGCTGGTCGGGTGGTGGCATCGGCGGACAACGCTCCCGGAGTTGGCGGCCGGGGATCCGGCGGCGTTCCGGCGCTTGGCGATTATCGAGCTGCTGATCATGGCCGGGACTGTGGGCTTGGCCGTTGCCCTTTCGCGCACGCCGTGACGTGCTGACTCGGTGATATGTCAACAGATGTCCGTACACTGGGTGGATGACGGAACCACGGTGGCTGGATGCGCGTGAGGCGCGTCTGTGGGAGTCGTACCGTGACGCGCATCGCGAGCTGACGCGCGCCCTCGAGGCCCGGCTGATCGCGAACTCCGGGCTGTCCGGCGCCGACTACGCCCTGCTGCATCCGCTGTCCGTCGCGGAGGACGGCGTACTGCGCACTCGCGATCTCGGCAAGTCGGTCGGCTGGGAGCGCAGCCGGCTGTCGCACCAGGTCAGCCGGATGGAGAAGCGTGGCCTGGTCACCCGCGAGGAGTGCGAGTCGGACGCCCGTGGCTCGATGATTCGGCTCACCGGCCTCGGCCGGAAGGCGATCGAGGCGGCCGCACCGGACCACGTCGAGGCCGTCCGCAGCTACTTCTTCGACCACTTGAGTCCCGAGGAGCAGGGCCAGCTCGGCGTCCTCCTCGAACGCGTCCTCACTGCGGTGCCCGCGAACCCGTGCGCGACACCGGACTGCGAGGAATAGATCACCCCGGCGGTCCCAGCAGGTGAGAGTTGCGACCCTTGGGTTGACATGTCATCTCGATCGGCTACTTTGGTGATGCATCACCAAAGAGCCTTCGGGCGCCCTCTCTTCGTGAAGGAACAGTCATGCCCAAGATCGCGATCATCCTCGGCAGCACGCGCCCGGGCCGTAACGGCGAAGCCGTGGCTCAGTGGGTGCTGGATCTCGCCAAGCAGCGCAGTGACGCCGAGTTCGAGCTGGTCGACATCGCCGACTACAAGCTGCCGCACCTGGACGAGGCCCTGCCGCCGTCGCTGGGCCAGTACAGCCAGCCGCACACGCACGCCTGGGCCGACAAGATCGCCTCCTTCGACGGGTTCGTCTTCGTCACCCCGGAGTACAACCACTCCACCTCCGGCGCGCTGAAGAACGCGATCGACTTCCTGTTCAAGGAGTGGAACGACAAGGCGGCCGGCTTCGTCAGCTACGGTGCGGTCGGCGGCGCCCGTGCGGTCGAGCACCTGCGTCTGGTGATGGGCGAGCTCAAGGTCGCCGACGTCCGCAACCAGGTCACGTTGTCGCTGGCCACCGACTTCAAGAACTACTCCGAGTTCGCCCCGGCCGACTTCCACGAGCCTGAGGTCCACGCCATGCTCGACCAGGTGATCAGCTGGAGCAACGCCCTCGCCGGCGTCCGAGTCCCCGCCGCTGTCTGACACTTCACGTCTCTCGCCCGCCCCGGTGCTCTGCGCCGGGGCGGGCTCTCGTTTTCTGGTGGTGACTCCCGGTATGCGGAAGTGACACGCCGTCACGGAGGGCAGTGGGTGGGTGGTGTCGGAAGAATGATGGCGTCGGGTTCGGATGCGCGCTGGATTTGACAATCGTTTTCACTAACGTGAGGATGTGGCGCGTGTCCGATGCTCTGAACAGACGCGGGTTCCTGGGGTTGGCCGGTGCGTCGGCACTGGCCGGACTGACCGGTTGCGGCGCAGATGGCGAGGCCGCTGCCCAACCGAAGAACGGCGGCCGGCTGCGGGCCGTGTACGCCGGTGGCGGTGCCAAAGAGGTCCTCGATCCGCACGTGCAGAGCCTGTTCGTGGACATCGCGCGGCACAAGGCGACGTACGAGAAGCTGGTTGAGCTGGGGTCCGATCTGAAGCCAGTGGGGCGGCTGGCCGAGAAGTGGGAGCACGACGGACAGGCGACGACCTGGCGGTTCAGCCTCCGGGATGCGACGTTCCATGACGGCGGCAAGCTGACCAGCGAGGACGTGCTCTACAGCCTCGCGCGGATCGCCGACCCGGCCGTGCCCGCGCGTGTCGCCCAGTCGTCGCTGGCGACCCTGGATCTGCGGCGCAGCCGGGCCGTCGATGCGCGCACGGTCGAGCTGACGTTGACCGCTCCGAACGCGGAGTTCCCTGCCCTGCTGGCGGGAATCGGGACCCAGATCGTGCGGGACGGATTCAAGGATCCGGCGAAACCGGTCGGAACCGGCCCGTTCCGGTTCGTCTCGTTCGAGGCCGGCCGCTCGATGATCGCGAACCGGTACGACGACTACTGGGACGAGCCGGCCCGGATCGAGGAAGTGCACATCCTCTCCGCCGACTCCGAGGCCCGGGCGAACGCCGTACACGGCGGACAGGCGGAGTACGCGAACGACATGACCGCGACCTTCGCGCGGACCGCGTCAGCTGGCAGGACGGTGCGGATCGTGGCCGCCAAAGCCAGCACGATGCAGGCGTTCGTCATGAAGGTGGATCAGCCGCCGTTCGACAACCCGGACGCGCGGATGGCGTTCAAGCTGCTCGCCGACCGGCAGCGGCTGGTCGACGTGGTGCTGGCCGGGCGGGGTGAGGTCGGCAACGACCTGTTCGGCAAGGGATATCAGTACTATCCGGCCGACCTGGCGCAGCGGGGGCGGGATGTCTCGGAGGCCAAGAACCTGCTGAGGAAGGCCGGGTTGGTGAACAAGGAGATCGAGTTCCTGACCGCGGATGCGTCGGCAGGGTTCGTCGAGTCGGCCACGCTGTTCGCGGAGCAGGTCGCCGAGGCCGGGGTGAAGCTCAAGGTGGTCCCGGGGAGTGCGCAGACGTATGCGAAGGACCTGCTCTCGAAGGGTGTCATCGGCAACCATCGATCCGGCGCGATGCCGATTCCGCAGTACGTCACGGATCGGCTGCTGAGTAAGTCGCCGTTCAACGTGACGCATTGGCGCAGGCCCGCATTCGATGTCGGGTTTGCGGCTGCGCAGCGGCTGACGGACGAGGGTGCGCGGTCGGCGAAGTACGGCGAACTCCAGGGGACGCTGCGGGATGAGGGCGGCATTCTCGCGTGGGGGCTGCCGGATTACCTGGTCGCGGTGTCGGCCACGGTGCAGGGGGTGCAGGCGGTGCCGCCGAACACCCTGGACTCCGGCCGGTTCGACAAGGTGTGGCTGGCCTGAATGCGGTGGTACGCCGGACAGCGGGCCGTGCTCGCCGTCGTTCAGTTGGCTGTGCTCTCGGTGCTCGTGTTTGTGCTCACTGCCTTGTTGCCTGGAGACGCGGCGGACATGCGGTTCACCGAGACGCTAACGCCGGATCAGGTCTTGCGGCTGCGTGCTGAGCTTGGGCTGGATCAGCCTTTGGTGGAACGGTTTGTCGATTGGTTCGGCAACGTGTTGAGGGGCGATCTGGGTACGTCGTTGATCAGCGGGGGACCGGTGGTCGACATCGTGAAGAGCTCGGTGGGGGCGACGCTGGTGCTCACGCTGGCCACGCTCGCAGTCGTCGTACCGTTGGCTGTTGCCCTCGGCATCGTGATGGGGACACGGGAGAACGGGCGGCTCGATCGGGTGATCACGTCGGTGACGCTGGCGTTGAGTGCGATTCCGGACTTCGTGATCGCGGTGCTGCTGGTGGCGGTGTTCTCGCTGAAGCTCGGGTGGTTGCCGGCGACGTGGATCGGCGGGTCATTGCTCGCTTCCCCGGTGTTGCTCGTGCTGCCGGTCGCGGTACTTCTTGGGCGGACGGTCTGCTTGTTGTCACGCCAGGTCCGTGCGGGGACGATCACGGCGCTGCGCGCGGAGTACGTCGTACAGGCGCGGCGGCTCGGGGTTCCGCGACGGCGGTTGCTGTTGCGGCACGTGCTGCCGAACGCCGCGGTCCCCGGGGTCCAGGAGCTGGCGCGGACCGGGGATACGTTGCTGGGCGGGGTCCTCGTGGTGGAAGCAATCTTCGCGATCCCCGGCTTCGCCACCGCCTTGGTAGACGGCGTCGAAACCCGCGATGTCCCGGTAGTCCAGGGCCTGACACTGGTCCTCGCGGTAGCAGCCCTCCTCCTCAACCTCGCCGCCGACCTGGTCTGCAACCGCCTGGTCCCCCGAACGGAACTACTCCGATGAACCGCGCTCATGGTCGCCGGCTCGGCGCCTCGCCCGCCCGGCTCGAGGCACCCGCCGCTCGGTGGCGTACGCGTGCCGCCGTTCTCGGATGGTCTCGTGCGGTCGGTGGGCGGGTGTCGGGTGTGGTGGCGGTGGGGTTGGTTGGGGTTCCTGTGGTGGTTGCGGTGTTTGGGCCTCTGGTGCGGGTCCGGGCCGAGCCTGGGTTGCCGTATGCGTCGGAGGGGGTTTTGGGGACGGATGGGTTGGGGCGGGATGTGCTGCAGCTCCTGCTGGTTGGTGGGCGGACGGCGCTGGGGATGGCGATCGGTGCGGTGGTGATCGCGTACGTGATCGGTGGTTTGATCGGGCTGGTGGCTGCGTCGACGCGGCACCGGTGGTTGGACGAAGGCTTGATCCGGCCGCTCGACGTACTGCTTCCGTTGCCTTCGCTGCTCGTGATCAGCGTGGTCGCGGTCGGCTGGCGAGCGTCCGCACTGGCGATCACTCTGGCGGTTGCCCTGGTCAACGTTCCGACGGTTGCCCGGCTGGTGCGGGCGGCCGCACTGGACGCTGCGAGCAGCCCGGTCGTCGAGGCTCTCCGCATGCAACGCGAGTCCTGGTTCACCATCAACCTGGGGTACGTCGGGCGCTCCGTCCTCGGCCCGGTCGCCGCCGACCTCGGCACCCGCATCACCCTCGCGGTCTTCCTGGTTGCCTCGGTCAACTTCCTGGGTCTGGGCCTGAGTCCCACCGCCCCCGATTGGGCCGTCAGCATCTCCCGCAACCGCGAGGGCCTCCTCCTCCAACCGTGGTCCGTCCTGGCCCCCGCCCTCCTCCTGGTCTCGTTCACGCTCGGCTTCAACCTCCTCGCCGACCGCCTCCTCCACCACACCCGCCGCCCCACCGAGGCGACCCAATGACCACCCCATCCACCGATCCGCCCGCCGACCGGCCCACCGATCCGCCCGCCGACCGGCCCACCGATCCGCCATCTCGTGGGCTGACCCACCCGTCGGTGGGTTTGCCCCCCGGAATCCGGCTGGCCAACCCCGCGTCTGCTGGGTCAACCCAGCAGACGCGGCAGGAGCCGGGTGGGCCGGGGCTGGGGGTGGTGGCGGAGCCGGGTGGGCCGGGGCTGGGGGTGGTGGCGGAGCCGGGTGGGACAGTGCCGGGCGTGGTGGCGCGGGTCATGGGGCTCGGGGCGTACGCCGGGTCCGCGGTGCTGGTGGATGGGGTGTCGTTCGAGGTGGTAGCGGGCGAGGTTACGGCGTTGGTGGGGGCTTCGGGCTCGGGGAAGACAACCTCGGCGCTGGCGTTGTTGGGGGAGGTTGGGGAGGGGGTTCGGCTGGAGGGAGTCGTGGAGGTTGGGGGCGAGGTTGTTGTTGACGGCAACGGGGTGACCACGGCGGCTGCCAGGGTTCGAGGGCGGGTGGTGGCGTACATGCCCCAGCATCCGGGGAGCGCGCTCAACCCAGCGCGGCGGATCGGTACGACGTTGCGGGAGCTCGAGGGGCTGCATCATCGTGGAGAATCCGTGGTCCCGGGAGCACTCAGGGCGGCACAGCTGCCGGGGGATCGCGAGACGTTGCGGCGGTTTCCGCATCAGTTCTCGGGTGGGCAGCGGCAGCGGGTCGCACTCGCACAGGCGTTGACGTGCCGCCCGGAGGTGCTGGTGCTGGACGAGCCGAGCACCGGCCTCGACTCGATCACCCGGCTGCAGTTGGTCCATGAGCTGAGGGAACTCGCCGCCGACGGACTCGGGATCTTGTTGCTGAGTCACGATCTCGACCTGGTTCGCGCACTCGCCACCCGCGTCGTGGTGCTGTCCGCCGGCCAGGTGATCGACTCCGGCGGTCCCGACGTACTCCCGCAAGCACCAGACCTGGAGCGATCGGGAACCACCAGCACCGGGCATCCGTTGCTCCAGGCAATGAAGCTGTCCGCGTCGCTGCGTCCCCGCGGCCGCGACCCCATCCTGCACGAGATCGACCTCGCCGTCCGCCCGGGCGCGTGCGTGGGCGTCGTCGGCCGTTCCGGCAGTGGCAAGACCACGTTGGCCCGCTGCTTGGCTGGCCTGCACGAGCGCTACACCGGCCGGCTCCTGCTCGACGACGAATCACTACCCGTCCTGCGCAAGCGATCACGCACCCAGACCCGCCGCGTCCAGTACGTCTGGCAGGAGGTCCGCGGCTCGTTCGACGAACGCCGTCCGGTCGACCAGCAAGTCGCCCGGACAGCCCAACGTCTCCGCGGTCTCGACCCCGAGCAGGCCCACGCCGAAGCCGTCGCCACCCTGGCCCGCCTCGGCGTCTCCGCGATGACCGCGGCCCGTACGCCGAGCCGCCTCTCCGGTGGTGAGCTGCAACGAGCCGCGCTGGCCCGGGCCGTCCTCGCCCACCCCGACGTACTGATCTGCGACGAGATCACCACCGCGCTCGACGATCACGGTACGGCGCTCGTCGTCGAGCTACTGACCGAGCTGAAAGACGGCGGCACCGCGCTGATCTGGATCGGCCACGACCTCGGCCTGGTCGCGGCGGTCTCGGATCACGTCCTGGTGGTCGACGCCGGTCGCGTGGTCGAGCAGGGACCACCCGCGACCGTGATGACCGACCCACGCCACGAACTGACCCGGCGGCTGGTGAGGGCCGCCTCGATCGGTCACCCACAATCTCCGCCCGTGCTGACACTCGACACGAGGAGCGAACCGCGCCGATGACGCGACTGCACGACCACCTGGCGGAGGCAATCAAGGACCCGGATCCGATCCGCGTCGGGGATCACCTGATCTGCCTGCGGTTCGAGACGATGAAGGTGTACTCCGCGCTCGGCGCCGTACGGCACCTGCTGGAGACCGGCGCGGTCCAGCCCGGCGACACGCTGATCGACAGCTCGAGCGGGATCTACGCGCACGCGCTGGCGCTGGCCTGTCACCGCTACGGGATGAGGTGCCACATCGTCGGCTCGACCACCGTCGACCGGACGCTGAAGATCCAGCTGGAGATCCTCGGCGCGACCGTCGAGCAGGTGCCGTCGTCGAACAACCTGCAGCTCGACCAGAACCTCCGGGTCCGCCGGATCGGCGAGATCCTGCGCGACAACCCGTCGTACCACTGGATGCAGCAGTACCACGACGACATCCACTACCTCGGGTACGGCGCAGTGGCGGATCTCGTGGCCGAACTCGTGCCGGCCGGTCCGCTGTGTCTCGTCGGAGGGGTCGGGACCGGCGCGTCGACAGGCGCGATCGCGGAGTACCTGCGCGATCGCGGCCGGGACGTGAACCTGGTCGGCGTGCAGCCGTTCGGCAGCATCACCTTCGGCGCCGGGCACACCCAGGATCCGGAGATGATCATCGCGGGGATCGGCAGTTCGATCGAGTTCCGCAACGTCCGGCACGAGCTGTACGACCGGCTGCACTGGGTGTCGTTCGACTACGCGATGTCGGCCGCGGTGGACCTGCTGCGGACGTCCGGGGTGTTCGCCGGCCTGTCCGCGGGCGCGGCGTACCTCTCGGCGCTGTGGGAACACAACTGCGACAGCAGCCGCAAGCACGTCTTCCTGGCCGCCGACACCGGGACGCGGTACGTCGAGTCCGCGTTCGCCCGGCACGCCGATGCCCGGCCGATGGAGTCGATGCGCCCGCGCGAGATCGACTCGCTGGACCAGCTCGCGGTGCCGTGGTCGGCGATGTCGTGGGACCGCCGGGAATCCGCGTGGACACGGCACGAGGAGTTTCCATCTGCGACTCCGTCGCATTAGTGTCTGGTCTGACCGACGACCGAAAGGCTGGCCGATGACCGCTTCCGTGGCTGCGCTCACCTCCTCCGTCCTCGCCGGTTCGCTTGGCCCGGATCCGTCGACGTTGTCTGTCACGAGCGCGTTCTGGTTGCACCACACGACTCGGCTGCCGGGGGCCGAGGTGACGTACCGGAACTACTACGTCCTGCTCCGCGTGGGCGAGGTGTTCGGTGCCTGCTCCTTCGAGGCGGGCGAGCTCGATCCGTCGTACTGCGCGGATGCGTCCGGGGTCTCGCTGGACGCGTTGATCGCGGATGGTCCGTTGCCGGTGAAGATCGCGGCGCTGGACGCCTATCTCGCCTCGGTGGAGCCGCATCATTCGGCGTCCGGAGCCGAGGAGATCGTGCTCCCCGCCGGTACGCCGGACATCCGCGCACGGGCCCGGGATGCGGCGGTCGCCGGGCTGCTCGACGTTCGACCGGGCTGGAAGGTTGCGCTGATCGGGGTGGTGAACCCACTCGTCGACGCGATCACCGAGCGAGGTGGGATCTGCCTACCCTGCGACTTCAACCTGCGCGAGACCGCATCCGGGCTGCTGGTGTCGCGTGACATGACCGAGGTCATCGATGCCGCCGACGCCGTCGTGGCGACCGGGATGACCTTGTCCAACGGGAGTTTCGACCTACTCCTGAACCGTTGCCGCCAGCAAGCGAAGCCGCTGGCGATCTATGCGCAGACCGGCAGCGCCGTCGTCCGCGCCTTCCTGGGCTCCGGAGTCACCGCCCTCTCCGCTGAGCCGTTCCCCTTCTCCCAGTTCAGTGCCCGCCCCACCACTCTCTACCGCTACCCCTCCAGGACGGATACATGAGCAGCCCTAGTCAGAACCCAGCGATCACTGCACACGTCGTCGGCGGGCGACCGGCAGACGTACCTGGGGACTTGTCGATGGTGCGGCGGTTGTGGCCGTTCTTGGTGGCTTCAGCGGTGAGTTTGATTCCGTTCACGGTCTTCGGGATGTATCTGGTGCCGATCGCGGCCGCGGCTGGTGGGGATGTGGCCGAGGTTGGAGGGTTGCGCGGCCTGGGTGGGTTGGCCGCGTTGGTGGTCGGGTTCTTGGTGGCGCCGTTGATCGACCGGTTGGCGCGGGAGTTGGTGGCTGCGGGTGGGCTGGCATTGCTGGGGATCTCGGCGGCACTTGGTGCTGTGGGCAACGTGTTCTCGCTGGCGGCGTTCTGTTTGCTGATCGGGGCATCCACTTCGATCCTGGCGCCGTCGATCGGTGCGGCCGCGGCTGATCGGTTCACGTCTCCGGCCGCGGCCGGACGGGCCGCGACGCTCGTGTCCGCGACTACCTCGATGATGGCGATGCTGGCTGCGCCGGTTCTCGCCGTACCAGGGCTGCTGTGGGGCTGGCGGGGCAACCTGCTCGCCGCATCGGTCGTCTCGCTGGCGTTGTCGGCCGCGTTCTTCTGGCGTGGTCGCGGCCGGAAGGCACCGCTGCGGGCCGGCGGCAGCCGGCGGATGAGCTACCTCACGACGTACCGCGAGCTGGCCAGGGTCCCTGGCGCCCTCCCGCTGCTGGTGGTCGCGATGCTTCGGACGGCTGCCTTCATGGGCTACCTGGCCTATCTCGCCGCCTTCTATGACGAGAAGTTCGACCTCGCCCCGGGCTGGTTCGCGCTCGTCTGGTCGCTGAGCGGCGCATCGTTCTTCCTCGGCAACCTCCTGACCGGCCGCTACATCGCGCTCGAACGACCGTGGATCGGCCCGGAGAAGATGCTGCTCATCGGCCTCGGCGTCGCGCTGACCAACGTCGCGCTCTTCTACTTCTCCCCGACACTCCCGCTGGCTCTCCTCCTGACCGCACTCCTCGGCGCCAGCCACGCGACCGTGGCCGCCTGCGTCACCACTCTTCTGGTCCGCCGCAGTGGAGACCTCCGCGGCTCGGCCCTCAGCGTCAACGCCGCCGGGATGAGCCTCGGCACGTTCCTCGGCGCGGCTATCGGCGGCCTCGGCTTGGGGCTCGGCGGCTACCCCGGCACCGCCCTGGCGTTCTCCGCGATCACGCTGATCGCAGTGCTGTTCGCCGTCCGAGTACGCCGTGCACCGACCCTGACCTGACCCCGGCGGTCAGGGAATCGATCCGGAAGATTCAGGCTCCGTTTCGGGCCTGTCTCGATATATCGTTCGGTCTTATGGAGAACCTGCCCGACCGCCAGAACCCGCATGCGCGGCTGCGCGCGTCCGACACCGATCGCGACCAGGTTGTCGACGTACTGCGGGAAGCCCTGATGTCGGGGCGGCTGTCTCAGGACGAGCATGCCGAGCGGCTGGAGCAGACGCTGCAGGCCAAGACCCTCGGCGAGCTCGAGCCGATCACCAGTGACCTAGTCATCCCAGGCGGGACGACGGCGCTGCCGACGCCGATGGCCCAGCCGGCCACGTCGAACAGCCCGGTCCCGATCGAGGAGCCGGCGAACCCGCAGGACAGCTTCGACACCATGCTGGCGATCTTCGGCGGCGGTGAGCGGACCGGCCGCTGGCGGGTGAAGCGCCGGACCAACGCGGTCGCGGTGTTCGGCGGGCACGACCTGGACATGACCGACGCGGTGTTCGAGGGCCGCGAGGTGACGATCTGGGCGTTCGCCGTGTTCGGCGGGATCGACATCACCGTCCCTGAGGGCGTCACCGTCCGCAACGAGGGCGTCGGCATCTTCGGCGGTTTCGGGGCCCGCGGGAGCGACGACCCGCATCCCGACGCGCCCGTCGTCGTGGTCAAGGGCCTGGCCCTCTTCGGCGGCGTCGGCGGTCAGTCCTCAGCCAAACGCCACAAGAAGCGCTTCAAGAACCACGGCCACGGCCAACTGGGGCATTGATCGCCGCAGCAATTCGGGTGCGGTCGGGTGCTCCGGCTCCTAGTGTCCTGAGTCGGAAGTTCGACGGCGCTTTCGGCGCCCAGGCACGCACCTCGCGGCACTTGCCCAGCGCCCACGATGCTCCGCATCGAGGCCACTGCTCAAGCACCCCGA
>NZ_JBFAKS010000022.1:0-152311 GCF_040655855.1 Kribbella sp. NPDC050281
CCGGTCGCGGCCATGGCGTCGGTGACGAGGATCGAGCGTTCGTGGCCGGCGGCACGGGCGGGGTGGTTGATGCCGGGGGACGGTGGGTGTTGCCCGGCTTTGTCGACACGCATTGCCACGGGGGTGGCGGAGCTGCCTTGTACTCCGGCACCACCGACGACGTCATCCAGGCCGCCGGTAGTCACCTCGCGCAGGGCACCACCACGCTGATCGCCTCGGTCGCCACCATGCGGCTCGATCGGATGCTCGCCGCCGCCACCGCCATCGCTCGAGCCGTCGCCACCAACCAGGCGCCGAACATCCGAGGCATCCACTTCGAAGGCCCGTTCCTGTCGCCGAAGCGCCGCGGAGCACAGACCGAGTCCGCCCTCCTCACCCCCGACGAGCAGGTGTTCGCCGACCTGATCGACGCGGCCGACGGCCTGGCCGTCTCGATGACCATCGCCCCCGAACTCCGCGGCGCCATCGACCTCATCCACCGCCACCACGAGCAGATCACCTTCGCCGTAGGTCATACCGACGACGACGGATCCCACACCCGCCAGGCCTTCGACGCCGGCGCCCGCACGGCGACCCACCTCTTCAACGCCATGCCCACCATGACCCACCGCCACCCCGGCCCGGTCGGCCTCGCCCTCCTGGACGACCGGGTCGCCTGCGAATTGATTGCCGACGGCACCCACCTGTCCCCCGAAGCCCTGACCGTCGCGACCCGAACCGCAGGCCACGAACGCTCGATCCTCGTCACCGACGCCATGGCCGCGACCGGCCTCGGCGACGGCGACTACTCGTACGCCGACCGCCACGTCACCGTCCACCACGGCATCGCCAAACTCCGCGGCACCGACACCCTCGCCGGCTCGGTCCACTTCCTGTCCGACGCACTGGCCAACGTCGTACGCCTCCTCCACCTGACTCCCCCACAAGCCGCCCCACTCGTCTCCACCAACGCCGCCCGCCACTACGGCTGGCACGACCGCGGCACCATCGCCATCGGCCGGTCCGCCGACCTCGTCCTCCTCTCGGAAGACCTCACCGTCCACACCGTCTATCTGGCAGGCAAGCCCTTTGATCGCTAGCGCTCACCCTGACTGAGCGAAACCGCGACGGCGCGTGGGCAGACCCTCACACTGAGGCGATCCATCCCGCCGTCCAGGCCGGAACGAGGTGATCGTCATCAGTACGGCAGCCCTCCCCGCGCTCCACTCCTGGCAACCGTCCGCCCCCTCTCCCCGCCGTACTCAACGGCTGGCCGAGATCCTCGACCTCTTGACCACGCGCGGCGCGATGTCCGTCGGCGCCCTGTGTGGCGAGCTCCAGGTGTCACCGGCGACGCTGCGCCGGGACATGACCCATCTACAGGACCAGGGCCTCGTCTCCCGGACCCGCGGCGGTGCCCGGGCCAACACAGGGCCTGAACTGCCGGTTCGGCTGCGGGACACGAAGTCCCCGCTGGCCAAGCACGCGATCGCCGTCACGGCTGCTGCCCTGCTGCCGACCGACAGGCCGCTCGCCGTGGCGATCGGTGGCGGATCGACGACTGCCGAGGTCGCCCGGGAGCTCGGTCACCGGCAGCGGCTGACCATCGTGACGAACGCGCTCACCACCGCGGCCGCGGTGGCGGCGCGGCCGAACCTGCAGGTGATCATGACCGGTGGAGTGATCCGGGCGAGCTCGTTCGAGCTGGTCGGCAGTCTGGCGGAGAACGCCTTCAACGGGATCAGCGTCAACGTGGCCATCCTCGGCGCCGACGGCGTCAGCGCGGCCCACGGCGTCACTACCCACGACCACACCGAGGCCCGCACGAATCACGCCATGGTGACCCATGCGCACCGGCTGATGGTGGTGGCCGACGGTTCCAAGGTCGGTCAGACCACCGTGGCCAAGGTCGCCGACGCGTCGGAGATCGACATCCTGGTCACCGATCCGTCGGCGGATCCGGACGAACTCGCCCGGCTCACCGGGCTGGGCGTCACGGTGCATCTCGCCCGGATCTCCGCCGACGTATCGCTCCCGCTCAGCTGACGCCGCTCAGCCCTTCACCCCGGAGAAGGCGATGCCGCTCATCAGGTGACGCTGGAAGACGATGAACACGATGATCACCGGCAGGCTCGCCAGCAGCGATCCGGCCATCAGCACCGGGAAGTTCGTCGTGTACTGCCCCTGCAGACTGGCCAGTCCCGCGGAGACCGGCATCTGCCGGGGATCCGAGTTGACCACCAGCGGCCAGAGCAGGTCGTTCCAGGACCAGATGATCACCAGTACGCCGAGCGCGATCATCCCGGGAGCACTCATCGGCAGCATGATCCGCCAGAAGATCTGCAGGATGTTCGCACCGTCGATCCGCGCGGCCTCCTCGATCTCCATCGGGATCTGCCGGAAGAACTGCCGCATCAGGAACGTCCCGAACGCACTGAACATGCCCGGCAGGAACAAGGCCGTCAGTGTGTTCAGCAGTCCCAGGCCCTGCATGATCTGGTACTGCGGCAGCAGGAACACCTGGTACGGAACCATCGTCACCGACAGAAAGATCGCGAACAGTACGGCGTTGCCGCGGAACCGCATCCGGGCGAAGGCGAAGCCGGCCAGCGAACTGAACAGCACCTGGCCGACGGTCCGCGCGATGGTCATCAGTGTCGTGTTCATCAACTCCCGGCCGAACGGCAAGGCGCTGAAGACGGTCGTCACGTTCGACCACTGCGGTGAGTGCGGCAGGAACGTCGGCGGCACGCTCACGGACTCGCCGAAGGTCTGTAGCGAGGTCGAGAGCTGCCAGAGAAACGGCCCGACCATGAAGATCGCACCGAGGCAGAGCACCAGATGCGCGATCGGGTGGCGCGGCCGAGAACGCCTGCGACCTCGCCGGGCTGTCAGCTGAATCGAGTCAGCCATAGTGCACCCACCTCTTCTGCAGCCGGAACTGCGCCGCGGTCAGGATCAGGGTCGCGATGAGCAGCAGTACGCCGATCGCCGCCGCGTAACCTCCGTCGTGCTCGGCGAACCCGCGCTGGTAGAAGAGGTAGACCAGCGTCTCGGTCCTTTCGATCGCCGGAGACTGCTGGCCCACCATGAGATAGATCAGGTCGAACGCCTGCAGCGAGTTGATCACCGTGATCACCGTGACGAAGAAGATCGACGGCGTCAGCAGGGGAACCGTGACGTGGAAGAACTGCGCCAGCCGGCCGGCACCGTCCAGCTCGGCGGCCTCGTAGTAGTCGACCGGGATGCCGCGGATGCCGGACAGGAAGATGACCATGTTGTAGCCGATCGACCCCCAGACTCCGACGATGCTGATCGCGAAGATCGCGGTGGCGGGGTCGGAGAGCCAGTGCGGACCGTCGATGCCGATCTTGGACAGCAGCCAGTTGATCAGGCCGTAGTCCCCGTTGAAGAGCCACTTCCAGGTCAGGGCGACCGCGGCCGGCAACGTGACCACCGGCAGGAAGTACAACGTGCGGTAGATGGTGACGCCGCGCATCCCGGGGAGACTGAGCAGTGCCGCCACGATCGCCGACAGCGGCACCGCGAGCAGCGTGATCGCGGTGATGATCGCCGTGTTGACGATGGCATGGAAGACGTCGGAGTCGGCGATCAGCGTGCGGTAGTTCTCCAGCCCCGACCACGCGTGCCCGCCGAAGGCTCCCCAACTGGTGAAGGAGTAGTAGATCGTCTGGAACGTCGGCCAGATCTCGAAGACGGCGAGTCCCGCGGCGGCCGGCAGCAGCAACATCAACGCCCACCAGCCGCTGTCCCGGGTCGGTGGTCGCGGCCGCCGGCGGCGAGCCGGGCCGGCCCGCCGACCGGTCTCACCGCCGGTCAGCACATCGGGTGGCGCTGTCGCGGTGCCCTGACTGCTCACTTCTTCTCCTTCGACAGCGCGGTGTTCATCGTCTCCGCCACATGGCGGGAGACATCACCGACCGGGGCCTTGCCCGTCCAGGCCTCGGCGAACTGCTTGGTCACCTCGTCGCGCCAGACGGAGGTGTCGGTCGAGGCGGGGAACGGCTGGGCGTACTTCAGATGATCGACGAAGACCTGCAGGTCGAACTCCGGCATCGCCTTGGCGTACGCGTCGGCGTGCCCCTGGTACGCCGGAATGACGGTGCCGGTCTTCGCCTGGATCTCGGCGGCCCGCTCGGATCCGAGGAACTGCAGGAACTGCCACGCCTGCTCGGGATGCTTGGTCTTGGCCGAGATGCTGTTCGCCAGCCCGTTGCTGTAGTAGTCCCGTTTCCCGGTCGGACCGGCAGGCAGCGGCGCGATGCCGATGTTGGCCTTGCCGTACGGGACGGCGGCGATCTCCTCGGGCTCCCAGGATCCGCAGTACCTCATCGCGACCTTCCCGGAGGTGAGCATCGCGAGCGGGTCGGTGTCGGTGGTCTGCTGCAAGGTCGGCGAGACGTGGTACCTCGTGATCATGTCGGTCCAGAACTGGATGCCCTGGATCGTCGTGTCCTGGTCGTACCCGGAGCTCTTGCCGTCGGGCGAGATCACCTGCCCGCCGACCTGCGGAACGGTCAGGTACCAGCTCAGCTCGTCGGCTTCCGGTGCGACGAACCCGTAGATGCCCTTCTTCTGGTTCGTCAGCTTCTGGGCCGCGGCGATCACGTCGGTCCACTTCCAGGACGCGTCCGGGTGCTTCACCCCAGCGGCGTCGAAGAGCTTCTTGTTGTAGCAGAGCCCGAAGCCGTTGACGTCCTTCGGGATGCCGTACAGCTTGCCGTCGACCGTGTAGGCCTTGGTGACGGCCGGCACGTACACGCTCGTGTCCAGCTTCGACTTCTTGACCTGATCGTCGAGCGGTGCGATGCCACCGCCGATGGCGTAGTACTGGGCGTACACCATGGTCATCCAGAAGACATCGGGGCCGCTGCCGGCGGTGACGCTCGTCTGCAGCTTCGTCCAGTAGCTCTCCCAGGGCGTCACCTGGATCTGTACGTCGATGTTCGGGTGCTGGGTGTGGAACTCCTGGATGATCTGCTTCATGGCAGCCGCCTGGGCCTGGTCCCAGACGGCATAGGTCAGCGTGACCTGCTCGTCGCTGTCGCCACCGGACTCGGAGGATCCCGAGCAGGCGGCTGCGGCGAGCAACAGTGGGACGAGCAACAAACTCAGTAGACGCTTCATGCGGACTCCTTGATGAGTGGGCGGCCTGGGCTGAGGAAGTCGAGGCGGGCCGGCATCTGGTCGCCGAGTGCGTGCCGGGCCGCCAGGTCGCCGAGCAGGGGCCCGAGCGTCAGGCCCCACGCCCCCAGGCCGGTGGCGACATGGATGGCCGGCGCTACCGCCCCGACCAAGGGCAGACCATCGCTGGTGGCCGGGCGCAGGCCGACCCTGGTCTCCAGGACCGTGGCGTCGGACAGCCCGGGCGCCAGGTTCAGTGCGGCATTCAGGACGGACTGCTGTCCGCCGGCCGTGACGCGGGCGTCGAAGCCGACGTCTTCGTGGGTCGCGCCAACGACAATGCGGTCGTCGAAGCCGAGCAGATAGCCGGCACCAGGTGTGTTGACCACCGGTCGCATGCCCGTCTGCTGGCCGTCGAGTCGCAGGTGCACGAGCTGCCCACGGATCGGCCGGATGTCGACCCGTACGCCGAACGCGGCCAGGTCTGCGCCCGCCCAGGCACCGGTGGCGAGCAGCACGGCCCGCCCCTCGATCACGCGGTGACCGACGCGGACCCGCGGTACCGGATGCTGCGGGTCCAGCATCCCGGTGCCGGGGATCACCTCGAGTCGGGCGCCGTCGGACCGGGCCTGAGCGCGCCGGCGCGCCGCCGTCATCAGCCGGTCGTGCAGTCGCGAACCGACGACCCGGCCGACCTCCGCGATGAAGATTCCGCGCAGATCGCCGCGCAGTTCCGGCCAGTACTTGCGAAGGTCTGCGCCGTCGACCGTCTCGACCGGCTTGGTGACGCCATGCGCTCGACGCCCCTCTGGACGAGAGAGGCGCTCGGTCACCGCGTCGAGGGCAGCCTGCTCGTGCGGATTGTTGCCGGCCACCACCAGTTCGCCGACCTGCTCGAACGTCGCAGAGCCGGCTCCGGCCGGATCGACCGCATCCAGCTCGGCCAGGAGACTGCGGTAGTAGCCGACGCACTCGGTGATCACCGACGTCCAGTCGGGGCGTTGCTCGCCACGATCGAGCGCGACCGGGGACACGATGCCCGCACCGGCATCGGTCGCACGACCGGCCAGGCCGGCGTCGACGAGCGCGACCCGCGCGCCCTTTCGTACGCCGGCCAACGCGGCGCTTGCTCCGACAATGCCGCCGCCGAGGATGATCAGGTCACAGTCCGCCATCGCTGTTCCCCGCCGGGGCTTGCGCGAGCGCCGGGATGAACGCGCGGGCGTTGTCGCCTTCGACCCGCGCGGCCAGCTCGTCCGGCAACCCGAGGCCCGAGATCGTCCACCGCCCGTTCGGCGGCGGTTCGATCGACGAATACGCGAAGCCCTCGTCCGCGCTCGCCAGGAAGCGCAGGTACATCCGGTAGTCGGCGATCTCGGGTGGCGCGCAGTCGGTGCCGAGCAGCACGCGATCGGGATGCCGCTCGATCAGTGCCCGGGTACGTCGTGGCTGGCGGCCGAGCTCGGCGATCCGTGCGGCGAGGTCGACGCGGTAGTTCGGGTAGCGGTCGAGCATCTGCTCGACCCAGTCGAGGTTCTCCGCGAGGCAGCCGACATGAGCACCGATGAAGCGCACCTGCGGGTGGGCGGCGATGACGGCCTCGAGCGCGTCCAGTAGCCGCTGCAGCGGCGGGAACTCAGGCCCGTGGAAGTGCCAGTCGGGATGGCGCAGCAGCTCCTCGAGACGTTCGTTGTGACGATCGAGTGGCTGGAAGAAGGCCGCCGGGTCGGCGGTGTGGATCAGGGCCGGCACCCCCGACTCGGCCAGCGCGTCCCAGAGCGGTTCGAGCCGTTGGTCATCGAGGAAGATCAGCTCGGAGTTCTCGTCGCGGATCCGCAGGCCGATGTCCTTCCAGAGCTTGAGTCCTGCCGCGCCACGGCGTACCGAATCGGTCAGCGAGGCACCCATCCGATCGCCCCAGCCGGGTGTCGCCGTGTCGCTCCAGTCCAGGCGTGCGAACGTCACGAAGCGGCCGGGGTACCGACGGTCGTAGCGATCGAGATTCGCCTCGAGCTCATCGGTCCATTCACCGTCGAGGTTGACGATGGTTGCCACGCCCGCCTCGTCCATCGTCTTGATCAGGGCGTCCGGATCGGGCGCCCGCCAGACTCCGGTGGTACGGCGGCCGAGATGGTTGTGTACGTCGACGATCGGCGCGGCCGGATCGGTCACGGTGGTCGTTGCGGTGGTCATCATCGAGACCGGCGCGAAGTCGCGCAGCCGGACATCAGCGAGTGGCTCGGGCATTCATCCCTCGATTCACAGCACGGTTGGAGAACCAGCCAGATCGGGGCCGACGCTAGGACCGCCGTCGAGCGGCGACCAGAAAACGATCAGTCGAAGTGATCGGTCGGCCGCGGTTGTCCTCGGCCGAACAAAGGAGATGACGAGGCAGGCGTTCGACCATAGGGTCGAAGTCCGGTGCACCATGAGGAGGCCTCGTGTTCCAACCGTTGCATGCGTCCGCGACCCGAGCCGTCGAGAAACTGCGCGACATCGGTGAACCGCTCCCCGAAGACCTCGCCGGCCGGTTGGCCAAGCTGGCGGACGACTCGCAGACCGATACCGTGCGGTCCGCCGCGGTCGAGGAGCTCCTGCGGCCGTACGTCCTGGTCGACGTGGAGATCGACGAGCGGGGCTACACGGCGAGCACGCCAGGCGCGGCGCCACCGCGACTGGTCCAACACGGGTGGCGCAGCTTCCTGGTCCGGGTGGTGAACCCGCATCGCCTGCTGGGCGACCTGGCCGGCGGTCCGGGCGGCGTACTCGGACTGGTCGACCACCACAGCCACGCCGCGCGGATCACGCTGCACGACACGTTGACGGTCGTACCGCGGATCGAGCGCAGCTGGCTCCAGGCGAAGCTCGCCGGTCCGACCGACGTGTCGGGGCTCGATGTCGAGTACAAGGTCATGAGTCTGTACAGCCGCGACGGCGGGAGCCGTCGCGGCGAGCTTGCCTTCATCCTGGCCGTGGAGGAGGCGACGGAGAGCCTGACCCGGCCGCCGTTCGCGAAGGCCGGCCAGCGGATGGGGTTCGAGAGCCGCCAGTACGGCGCGGCGATCGAGTTCGACTGCCTGCCGGCTCGCGACATCCGGTTCGACATCCGGGAGCCTGACGGCAGCAGTTGCGTGGCGGCGCTGACCGTCCGCGACTCGCAGCGGCGGGCGTACCCGTCGAAGGCGATGCGGCTGGCGCCCGACATGTTCTTCCACGAACACGTCTACCGGGCGACCGGCGAGGTGATCACGCTCCCTGCCGGTCAGTACGAGATCTCCGCACGCCGCGGACCGGAGTACCGCGAAGTCCGCGTCGAGGTCGACGTGGAGGCCGACACCGAGGCGGTCACGATCGAGCTGGATCGCTGGGCCGATCCTGCCACCCGCGGCTACTACTCCGGCGACCCGCACATCCACGCGGGCGGCTGCTCGCACTACAGCGTGCCGTCCGAGGGCGTCAACCCGGAGACGATGATCCGGCACGTGCGCGGCGAAGGGCTGTGGATGGGCAGCGTGCTCACCTGGGGGCCGTGCTACTACCACCAGAAGCAGTTCTTCAGCGGCTCGTCGATCAGCCCGCGCGCCGAGCTCGAGTACCCCGACATGCAGCGGGCGCAAGGCATGACCTGGAATCCGCAGGACACCGACCACGACGGCCAGAGCCTGCTCCGGTACGACCTCGAGGTGTCGGGCTTCCCGTCCAGCCACTCCGGTCACGTCATCCTGCTCGGCCTCACCGACCAGGACTATCCCGGCACCAAGCTGATCGAGGACTGGCCGTCGTGGAACCTGCCGGTGATGCGCTGGGGCCACGCGCAGAACGCGATGGTCGGGTACGCGCACTGCGGGCTCGGCCTAGCGGTCGGCACGGAGGACCTGCCGAACTACATCATCCCGGAGTTCCAGTCGATCGGCTCCAACGAGATCATCGTCGACGTACCACTCGGTGCCGCCGACTTCCAATGCGGTGCCGAGTTCTCCCCCGCCGCCGAGATGAACGTCTGGTACCACCTGCTGAACGTCGGCTACCGCACTCTGATGCTCGGCGAGACCGACTACCCCTGCATCTACGACGACGGTCCCGGCGTCGGGCGTACGTACGTCCGGCTGCCCGAGCCGCCGCAGGGCGATCAGGCTCTGGAGTCGTGGCTCGGTGGGTTGAAGGACGGCGCGTCGTACTTCGGCGACGGCCGCAGCCATGTGTACGACTTCGCCGTCGATGGCGACACGGCCCGGGAGCGTAGCGTCGATGCGTCAGGACCGGTCCGGGTGAGCGCGACGGTCGCAGCCTGGTTGCCCGAGCAGCCGCCCGCGGCTCCGGCGGCCGGCCAGCCGGCGTACAGCGCACCGGTCGGCTGGCACATCGAGCGTGCCCGGATCGGCCAGACCCGCACTGTGCTGGTCGAGGTGCTGGTGAACGGCGTACCGGTCGCATCGCAGGAGGTGCTTGCCGACGGCAACGAGCAGGCGGTCGAGTTCGACGTACCGCTGGAACGTTCGTCCTGGGTGGCGCTGCGGATCCTGCGCAGCGTGCACACCCAGCCGATCTTCGTCGAGATCGCAGGCCGGCCGATCCGGGCCTCGCGTCGCAGCGCGCAGTGGCTGCACGACTCGGTGGACGAGCTGTGGAAGGCGAAGTCCGGCTTCATCCGCGAGACCGAGCGAGCGGAAGCGCGCGAGGCGTACGACGCCGCGCAGGCCGCCTACCTGACCCGTCGGGACGAATGCGAGGTGGACTGATGATTCACGGCGAGGCAGCCGGTTGTTGCGGCCCGGTCGACACGGCGGCGCCGATCTCGGTCGCGATCAACCCGGAGGCACGGGTGAACGTCGCCCGGACCGCAACCCGGGTGGCGAGTCTGACCGCGGGTGACTGGCACACGATCGACGTCACCATCGTCAACCAGGGCTACGTGACGGGTCAGCTGGCGATCGAGAGCGCCCCGGTGCCCGGTGTCGAGCTGGACCTTCCGCTGCACGAACTCACCGGTGAACCACGCCAGGAGGGCGGCTTCCGGGTCCGCTTCAAGGCTCCGACCGTCGTGGACATCACCCTGACGTTCCGAGCCCTCGGCGCCCTCGGCGGCCTGGCCAACCACAGCTCCCTGCACCTCCTCCTCCGCTCCACCGCACAGCACAGGAGGCCTCTCACCGTTCTGGGCGGCTGAACTGTCGGAGGTGGTGTGCCGGACGTGACAGCTGATCGGCAACCCAGCCGAACAGGGCCAGCCACAGGACGGCGACGACGGACACAACGAGCTGGATGACGATGAGCACGCAGATCATCGTCGCGAGGCCCCTCACGGTTCGACAGTGGCAAGAATGCCCACCTCCGATAGATTGTCGCCATGCATCGGATCGCGGTCGTTGCCGTCAACCACGTGAAGAGCCTCGAGCTTGCGATCCCCGGCCAGGTGTTCGGGACCGCCCACTCCCATGACAAACCGGTCGGGGCGGTGTTCGGCGATCCGCTGTACGACGTGATCGTGTGCGGGGAGCGACCTGACCTCGTGGTGTGCGGCCGCAGCGGGGTGGAGATGTTCCGGATGACCGCGCCGTACGATCTGTCCGACGTACTGACTGCCGACACAGTGATCGTGCCTGGTGCACGCACGGACATCGAACCGTCCGTCGAGGTACTCGATGTCCTTCGGCAGGTGCACAGCCGCGGCACCAGGATCGCCTCGATCTGCTGCGGTGCTTTCATCCTGGCGGCCGCAGGACTGCTCGACGGACGGCGGGCGACGACGCACTGGACCTCCGCCGCCGGATTCGCCGAACGCTTCCCGCGGGTCGAGGTCGACCCGAACGTGTTGTTCGTCGACGACGGCGATGTGCTGACGTCGGCCGGGGCAGCGACCGGCCTCGACCTGTGTATCCACATGGTGCGCAACGACTTCGGCGCGGCGGTCGCAGCCGACGCTGCCCGCCATGTCGTGATCGCACCTCAGCGCGACGGCGACCAGGCACAGTTCATCGTCCACCGGGACCCCGCCGGCGCCAGTGGTTCGCTGGAGCCGACCATGCGGTGGGTGCGGGACCGTCTCGGTGAGCCGCTGACGCTGTCCGACATCGCGCGGCAGGCGGCCATGAGTCCGCGTACGCTCAACCGCCACTTCCGCGAAGAGACCGGTACGACGCCACTGCAATGGCTACTCACCCAGCGCGTACGCCACGCCCAGGAACTCCTCGAAACCACAGCCTTGTCGATCGAGGACATCGCCAGACACTGCGGATTCGGCAGCGCCATCAACCTGCGCCAGCACTTCACCCGCCGAGTGAACATGTCGCCCCTCGCCTACCGCCGAGCCTTCCAACCCCGCTGAGCCGGCGGCTCGGATGCTTCTGCCGACGCTCGGAGGCGGGCGGCATCGCGGCCGGGTGGCAAGCCGAAATGGCGGCGGTACTCGCGGCTGAACTGCGAAGCGCTGTCGTACCCCACGCGGAATCCAGTGGTGGCGACGTCTCCCGCACCGGACAGCAAGAGCAACCGGGACTGCTGCAGCCGGACCTGCTTCTGGAACTGGAGCGGACTGAAGGCAGTGACGGCCAGGAAGTTGCGATGGAACGACGACACGCTCATTCCACACATGCCGGCCAGTTCCTGCACCCGCAGCGGCTGATCGTAGTTGTCGGTGATCCATCGAACCGCACGACTGATCTGCGTCAGTCCGCTGTCGGTCATCGCGATCTGCCGCATCGCCGGTCCCATCGGACCGTTGAGGAGATACCACAGGATCTCCCGCTCGATCATCGGCGCGAGGACATCACGATCCCCCGGACGCTCGATCAACGTCAGCATGCGTACGGCGGCGTCGATCATGGCCTCACTGGCGTCGGCGACTCCGAGGGCCGCCACGGCCGGCCGCTGACTCGGCCCTCGAGAAGCCTCCAGCAAGAGCGTCGCAACGACCCAGGGACGGATGACGAGTCCGAAGCCAAGGGCCGGTGTCGCCGCCGAAGCCTCGACGTAGTGGCCGGTGATCGGCAGGTCCACGGATGCGACGAGGTACTGCCCTTGGCGGTACTCATACGTGCGGTCGCCCAACGCGATCCGCTTCGCGCCTTGGGCGATCAACGCCATCACGGTCCCAGATCGAGACGGGGTCGGCTCCCCGACCCGTGTCTCCGCGGACGCCAGCACTCCGTCGATCCGCGTGGTCTGGTCGGGACGAGCATGCCTGCCGATGAGATCGACCAGCTCAGCCAGTCGGCGGGCGCGGCCGGCGCCCCGGGAGTCGAACGCAGCGCTCCGCTCCATGGGCAGAATCATACAATCCAAGCCACAGGGGTCCGCCATAGTTGACCGTCGGGACAGTAGGATCAGGCAAGCATCCAACACGATCGATTCCTTTGTGCGGTGACCGGGATCTACATGGTGGGAGGCACAGACCTCTCTCCTGTACGCCGAGAACGAAAGGCTCCCGCGACCATGCACGCGCTGCAGCAGACATCCCTCAACGGCCCGCAGGACATGCGCCTGATCACCGACGCTCCAATGCCGAGCCCAGGCCGGGGCGAGGTCCTGATCCGCGTCGCCGCCGCGGGCGTCAACTTCGCCGACATCTCCAAGGCCCACGGCACCTTCCTGGACGGTCCGCGGCCGCCATACCTGGCCGGGTTCGAGGCCGCCGGGGAGATTGTTGCCGTGGGCAATGCTGTGACCGGCCTGACGCCGGGGACTCGCGTCGTCGGCGTCGGCAACGGCGCTTTCGCCGAGCACATGGTGCTCCCCGCGGCGGCGGCGATGCCATTGCCCGCCGGCTGGACGGAGCAGCAGGCGCTGGGACTCGTCGTGAACTGGCCGACCGCGCTGGCCGCGCTCAAGCCCCTGGGCGGCATCAACGCAGGGCAGATCGTGCTGATCCACGCCGCCGCGGGCGCGACCGGCCAGGCCGCGGTCACCTTGGCCAAGCACTACGGTGCGACGGTCATAGCGACCGCGTCGCCGAGCAAGCACGAGACGGTGCTGGCAGCCGGTGCCGACCACGTCCTGGATTCTCTCGGCGGCGACCTCGCCGCCGAGGTGCTGCGGCTGACCGGCGGCACTGGTGTCGATCTGGTGCTGGAGTCGGCAGGCGGCGCGACCTTCGAGGCCAGCTTGGCCGCAGCCAAGCGGGTCACCGGCCGGGTCATCGTGTCTGGTCTGCCGGGCGGCGAAGCGGCGATCACCAACTGGGAGCTGGTGTACAAACACCAAGTCCACCTCATCGGCTTCAACCTCGGCGTACTGATCGGGGCCGCGCCGCGAGTCTTCGGTGAGGTCATGGGCGAGCTTTCCGCGCTCATCGCCGTCGGCGTGTTGCCGCCCGGCCGGCCCACGGCGTACGAACTGTCCGACGGCCCGAAGGCGCTCGCCGAACTGGAAGCCAGGGCAACCGTGGGCAAGCTGGCCTTGCTGCCCTGAGGATGCGGCATTCGATGGCTAGGCTCGCGGCGTGACATCGCATCTGCGGGCGGCAGCGGATCACGACAGATTCACCGCCGAGACCGCACGGTTCCGCCGGGAGTTGCTGGCGCACTGCTATCGCATGGTCGGTTCCGCGCACGACGCCGAGGACCTGGTGCAGGAGACCTATCTGCGGGCGTGGCGGTCGTACGCCGGCTTCGAAGGCCGAGCGTCGATCCGGTCGTGGCTCTACAAGATCGCCACCAACGTCTGCCTGAGAGCGCTGAAGCCGCGCCCGATCCGCGTGCTGCCCTCGGGTCTGGCCGGCCCGTACGACGGACCGGATCGCGAACCGAGTCTCGTTGCGCCGGGTGAGGTCTCCTGGCTGGAACCGTTGCCGGACCAGTGGATCGCCCCGCCCGCCGACGATCCTGCCGCCGTCGTCGTCGCGCGTGAGTCGGTGCGGCTCGCGCTCATCGCCAGCCTGCAGCACCTGCCCGCTCGCCAACGGGCGATCCTCATCCTGCGCGACGTACTGGCGTTCTCCGCGGCGGAGACGGCGGAGGTCCTCGGCACCACCGTCGCGGCGGTCAAGAGCGGTCTGCAGCGCGGCCGCGCCCGGCTGGACGAGCTGCAGCCGGAGCCCGCGGAACTGCTCGAACCGACCGACCAACGGGCACGCGCGCTGCTCGATGGCTACATCGCGGCCTTCGAGCGGTCCGATGCCGGCCTGCTCGAACAGGTACTGCGCGCGGACGCCACGCTGGAGGCGACGCCGTTCCGCGACTGGCAGTCGGGCCGGGCGACGTGCATCCATGTGCTCGATGCGTACGTACTGGGCGCACCCGGCGACTGGAGGATGATCCCGACCGCCGCCAATGGCCAGCCGGCCGCCGCCGTGTACCACCGGACCCCGGACGGCACACTCCGAGCCGACGGCGCCGTCGTACTGGCCCCCACCCCCAGCGGCATCTCCGCGGTCATCAAGTTCCACGACCCCACCCTGGTCACGACCTTCGGCTTCCCCGACGTACTCCCGCACTGACTCGTACGGCGCGGAGCCGTGGGATTGTGCTCGCAGATCCTGGCGTGTTTGACTCCGACATGACTGCGCTTGAAGACGAGCTCGGCGAGTTGCTGCTGCTCGACGAGGACCAGCTCTACATCGCGCTGGCGCGGTCCGATCCCGCCAACGCCGACGTGATGTTCTCGCCCGTCGAGGCGCGCGAGACAGGTCGCCGTACCTTCGACCGCCTCGAGGAACCTCTCCGGCATCGGATCTGCGACGAGTGGAACTACTGCGCGAAGAAGAAGTCGTCCAACTTCGGCGACACGCTGACCCTCACCGCGGCCGTGGCGGACGTCATCGTCACGGTGCTGGGCGGTATCCCCGCCGGCACCGTGGCGACGCTGCTGGTCAAGAAGGGTCTGTCGAAGCTGTGCCGATGCCGCGCCGACGACCATGACTGACGAGGTCGACAGGGATCTGCGTGGTCGCTACTCCCCTCGGACCGACCACCTGTCCTTCACGCACCGCATCCCCGACGCCTTCCCGTACATCGAACTGTCCGTGACCTCGGCCGACATGGCTACGCCGATGGCCGGCTTGCTGGACGAGTTCGTGTATCGCGCGCAGTGGTCGCTGACCGCGGTCGGCATGGTGTACCGCGTCGGCTGCCATGTGCAGGTGCTCCACACCCTCGAGCTACTGCGCCTGCTCGCAAGTGACGCGTCCCTGCGGGTCCCCACGCCATGGCTCACCGGAGACCTTCCCGCTGACGCGGACGCGGCACGCCACCTCACGGCGATCCGCGCCATCGAGTCGACCCAGCGATACCTCCTCGGGCAGCCCCTGGGCCACCCGATCGGCGAACTCTACGACGCACTGCGCGTCGCCCGCGCCGCACTCGACGACGCAAGCCCACTGCACTTCGGGACGTTCGGAACCTTCGGGTCGGAAGGTCTCTACGATGCGAGCGGCCGCCCCGAGAAGCTGACCAGCACGCAGAACATCCTCGAGAGCCATGCGAGCACCTTCGCCGTCGAACTGCTTCGTGGCGTGTCCCGCAAACGCGCCCGACGGTGGCTCGACGAGTACGTCGCGACGAATCACGTCGACGTCTACCGCACCCTCCAAGAGCTTGCCACCGTCGCGCGCAGCGACGCCGACAACGACTCGCTTCTGCGGCTCTCCGACTGGGCACTCGCCTGCCCGTTGACGCACGTGTACGGCGTACCGCCACCTCCTGACTACCTCGAGTCCGCCGTACCGTATGCGCGCTTCGCCCTCGGACTGCAGCGATTTCCTCTGGTCACCAAGGCGTTCCATCGCAACGGTGTCCCCGATCCGACCGCGCGGCAACTCGTCGAGGCCGTCATCGCGGCGTACGGCGACATCCGGCCCGGTTTCGTCGATGTTCCGCCGGACCGCCGCAGAGAGATCGACGTCGCGCTGAACGAGGTCGACGAGTGGCAGCAGCGGCAGCTGTCGACGCGCACCGGCCCCGACATCATCACCAGCTTCACCAGGCTCATCACGATCGCGACGGCCCAGGCAGTTCAGCGCTATCTGGCCGGCCTGCGAGAGATCCCCCGTGACGGCATGATGTTCGAGCCCACCCACGAACGACTGGTCCGGATGTGTGCGATCTCCGATTCCCCCGTGATCGTCTATCCCGACGGCCTCGAAGTGTTCCTCTGCGAGCCGAACGACGACCCCGAGCTGGAGTTGAGATTCCGTACGACGACCTTCGGGATCACCGCAGCGGCTCGCGCACTGCACGCGCCCGCGGCGGCCCAACCCGAGCACGTGCCCTTCGACCTCGCCGCTCTGCTCGAGTGGACCGGAGTCACGCCAGACCAAGTAGGTCCACGGTGAGGCACCCCAAGATCCAACCTCGCGCCACCTGAGCCCGGCCTGACGAACACGGCTTGCTGGGATCAGTGCTCTACGCCGGGGCGGGCGGTCTTGGGGAGGAGGAAGCCGACCGCGAATGCGAGTGCGATCCCGCCGAGGGTTGCCAGCAGCGCCACCTGGGCGCCGTCGAGCGCGGCCAGGGAGCGGGTCGCGGGCTCGGCGTCGGCCACCTTGCCCATGAAGATGGTCCCGATCACCGCGATGCCGAGCGCGATCCCGACCTGCTCGAGCGAACCCAGCATGCCCGTGGCCGAGCCGACCTCCTCGTCGCGGACGCCGCCCAGGATGATGTCGAACAGCGGGACGAAGACCATGCCCATCCCGGCCCCGCCGATCAGGTTGGGGACCACCAGGTCCCAGTGCCCGACGTTCAGCCCGGTCAGCGCGAGTACGCCGTAGAGGCCGGTGAGCCCGATCGCCATCAGCGCGAGGCCGATGTGCAGCAGCTTGCGGCCGTACTTCTGCATCGCCATGCCGGAGACCGCCGAACCGATCAGCGCCCCGAACGCCCACGGCGCCATCGCCAGGCTGGCGTGGATCGGGGTGTAGCCGAGGCCGACCTGGAGGAACATGCCCAGGACGAACGTGCCGGCCATCGCACCGAAGAAGACCACAGCGAACAGTACGCCGGACAGGTACGAACGGCTCCGCAGCAGCCCGGGCTCGATCAGCGGGGTCGCGCCGCTGCGCTGCCGGCGGGACTGGTACGCACCGAACCCGGCGAGCACCGGCACCGACGCGACGAGCAGCGCCTTCGACCACAGCGGCCAGCCGATCTCGTGCCCCTGCACCAGCGGGTAGACCAGGGCAACCAGGCCGGCCCCGGCGATCAGCAGCCCGGGAATGTCCAGCGAGATCCGGCGGCCGTCGGCGGCCCTGGTGTTCGGCAGGTACTTGGCCGCGACGACGAAGGTGAAGATGCCGACCGGAATGTTCACCAGGAAGATCGCTCGCCAGCCGGTCCCGAGCAGATCCGCGTCGAGCAGCGTGCCGCCGATGATCGGGCCGATCACCGCTGACAGACCCATCACCGGACCGAAGAACCCGAACGCCTTGGCTCGCTCACCCGGATCGAACAGTTCGCGGGCCAGTCCGAAGCCCTGCGGCAACATGATCGCGGCGAACGCACCTTGGGCGACGCGGGCGGCGATCAGCATCTCCGACGACACCGCGAGGCCGCAGAGGAACGAGATCACGGTGAACCCGCCGACGCCGATCAGCAGCGCCTGCTTCCGGCCGATCATGTCGCCGAGGCGGCCGCCGACGAGGAGCAGGACCGCCAGAGCCATCGTGTACCCGGCGGCCATCCACTGAAGGCTCGCGTAGGAGCCGCCGAGGTCGGCGCGGATGCCGGGGGCGGCGACGTTCATCACGGTCGAGTCGAGCAGGTCCATCACCGACGCGGTGATGACCGCGGAGAAGGCGAGCCAGCGCCGGCGCTGCGGGGCGGCCTCGACTGCTGCTGTGCTGCTGGGGAGTACTGCGACTGCGGTCATCATCGGCTCCAGCTTCGAACGGAACGAACTGTTCTGTTCCAACTCTAACGGAACGGAGCATTCCGTTCAAGTGGTAGGCTTGGTGACATGACGAAAGCTCTCAGTGGCCGGCAGGCCCAGGCGGCCCGCAACGACGAGGTGATCCTGGGCGCGGCCCGGGCGGTGTTCATCGCCGATCCCGGTGCCCCCATCTCCGCGGTCGCGGAGCGTGCCGGGGTCGGTATCAGCGCGCTCTACCGGCGCTACGCGAGCAAGGAGGAGCTGCTCCGCAAGCTCTGCAGCGACGGGCTGGCCCGGTACATCGAGGAGTCGGAGAAGGCTCTGGCCGACGACCGCGAGCCATGGGTTGCGTTCGGAGCGTTCCTGCACGCGCTGGTCGACGCCGACACCAATTCACTGACCCAGCGGCTGGCGGGGACGTTCACCCCGACGCCCGACCTCTGGCAGGACGCCGCCCGGGCGGCTGAGCTGAACCAGGCCATCTACACGCGGACGAAGGAACAGCTCCGGCCGGGGATCGTGGTCGAGGACTTCGGGGTGATCCTCGAACAGATCACGTCGATCAAGTTCGGCGACGAGGCTCGGACGAACCAGCTCCGGCATCGGTACCTCACCCTGATGCTGGAGGCGATGCATCGGTCCGGAGAACAACCGGGCGGCGCGTCGGAACTTCCAGGACCGCCGCCCACCAACGACGAACTGACCGACCGCTGGCGTGCCTGACCAGCGATTCGTCGGGCGAGAATTCAGCCATGCGGATTCTGCTGCGGGTCAAACCGGGTGCCTCTCGGACCGCCGTCGGTGGCCGGTACGACGGTGCGGCCGGCCCGGCCCTGGTGGTCGCGGTGGCGGCCCGTGCGGTCGAAGGTCAGGCGACGAAGGCCGTCTTGGAAGCGATCGCGACGGCGTTCGGCGTACGACGTTCGGCCGTGACACTGGTGCGAGGCGCGACCAGCCGAGACAAGCTGGTCGAGGTCGAGGGCGAGGACACCGAGATTCGGCCCAGACTCGAAAGACTCCTCGGCCGGTTGGGGGATCGCGATGCCTGATGTGTTGAGCGTGCTGGCCGGCCAGCAGTACGAGTGGGACCAGCACGACTCGCTGCGGCTGGACGAGCGCTATCGGACCCGGCATCTCCCGTTACTCACCGACCGGCCTCGCGATCTGCTCGGGCCGGATCCTGGGCCTGGCGAGTTCTGGCCACCCGCGCGCTCGTTGGTCGTCCCACTACCGGACCCGCGCCCGGAGCCGTTCCTTTCGGCGCTGGCTGCTTCGAGTCTGGCCGAGTTGGTGTGGTGGCACGGACTCGAACTGAGGGCCGACCGGGTCCACGCGACGCTGGTGCACGGCAGTGACGAACCACGAATCCTCGACGCACCGATCGACCTCGTCATCCGCGGACCGTGGATCGGGCAGTTCAACACCGGCCGGATCTACCTGCCGGTCGAACCGGCCGACGAACAAGCCGCCCTCGCACTTGCCGTCGACCGGCCGCTGCTGGCCGGGTACCTCCAGCTCACCGCAGACGTCACCGGCAACGCCTACACCGAGCTCCGCCAGATCGTGGCAACCTTCCAACCCCTCCGAATCCCGGTCCGCGTCGCCCGCCTCCACGTCCTGGAGACCATGGACGACCTGGCCCTGAGATCCCGCATCCTGACCCGCTGAAGGGATCCGTCAGGGCTTGGTTGTCGGCTCTCGTCTGCGCACGCCGAAGATCGTGTACGGCAGGGCGATCAGGGCGGTGGCGCACAGCAGGAGCAGGCCGACGGTGTAGCTGTGGTCTGCCTCGTCGTACGTCACACCCATGACGAGCGGCGGGAAGAACCCACCAAGACCACCGGCCGCCCCGACAATGCCACTCACGCTGCCGACCCGCTCCTTCGGTGCCAGCGCGGCTACCCAGGCGAAGACGCCTCCGGTGCCGAGTCCGAGGAATGCGGCCAGGAGCACGAACGCGATACCGGCAGGGATCTCGGGTTGCGGCTGGAGCGCGACCACGACAGCGAGGATCGCCGCGCCGCCGAACGCCGTCGCGGCGACGGCCCGGGGCCCGACCCGGTCGGACAACACCCCGCCCACTGGGCGCGCAACCACAGCTGCGATCGCGAATCCCGCCGTACGTGTCCCGGCGCCGGTCAGGTCGAAGTCGTACACATCCTTGAGGTACGTCGGTAGGTAGGTCGAGAACGCCACGAAGCCGCCGAAGGCGACCGCGTACAAGAACGCCATCTGCCAGGTCACGGGCAGCCTGGCGGCCGCGACCAGCTTGGGCACGACAGGATCGGCATTGGACACCCAGATCGGTGAGTCACGCATCATCGTCCAGACGATGCCCGCGACGACCACGAGCGCCGCGGCGATGATGACATGGGTGGCTCCGTAGCCGAACCACTGGACGAAGCGGGGCGTGAAGAACGCGGACAGGGCGGTACCGCCCATGCCGGCGCCGAAGACGCCGGTCGCGAATCCGCGCCGGTCGGCCTCGAACCACGCGTTGGCGAACGGGATGCCGACCGCGAACGTTGTTCCGGCGATGCCGAGGAAGAAGCCGAAGAGCAGCAACAGTCCATACGAGTCCAGGGCGCCGGCGACGCCGACCAGCAGCACGAACGGCGAGGTCGCCAGCAGCAGCACCGTGAACATCGTCCGACCGCCGAACCGGTCGGTGAGGGCACCTGCCAGGATCCGGCCGACCGACCCGACGAGCACCGGAGTCGCGACCAGCAGCGACTTCTGACCGGAGGTGAGCCCCATCTCGCCGGCATACCGGACCCCCAGCGGAGCGATCATGTTCCAGGCCCAGAAACTGATCGTGAAGGCCAGGGTCGCCAAGGTCAGGTTCTTGGCCTGTCCCTGCTCAAGCGAGAGCTCGACACCGGCCGAGCTCATCGGGACTTCCGGTCTCGATCGGGTGTCCCGACCGGATTCCAGCCGGCCCGGGCGCGACCAGTCGGTGCCGGCGTACGGGCGTCGCGGCTTCGGTAGACGATGTACGGCCGGAACAGGTAGTGCACCGGCGCGGTGAATGCGTGGACGAGCCGGGTGAACGGCCACACGGCGAACAGCAGCATCCCGACCAGAGCGTGCACGTGGAACTGGATCGGGGCGTCGGCCATCGCGTCGACGTCAGGGTTCAGCCGGAAGATCGAGCGGAACCACGGGGAGACAGTCTCCCTGTAATTGTGAGCCTCCGACCCTGCCCCTACTGATACCAGGGTGGTCCAGAGGCCGAGAGTGATCGCCCCGATCAGCAGTACGTACATCAGCTTGTCGTTGCGGGTGGTCGCCATGAAGACAGGACCCGTCGTACGACGACGTACGACGAGGATCACGATGCCGGCCAGCGTGCACACCCCCGCAATGCCACCGAACAGCAGCGCGTTGAAGTGATACAGACCCTCGGAGATCCCGACTGCCTCGGTCCAGCTCTCCGGGATGATCAGGCCGCCGACATGCCCGATGAAGACCACGAGGATGCCGAAGTGGAACAGCGGCGACCCGATCCGCAGCAGCCGTGACTCGTAGAGTTGTGACGAGCGCGTGGTCCAGCCGAACTTGTCGAAGCGGTAGCGCCAGACGGTTCCCAGCACGAGGATCGCGATCACCAGGTAGGGCAGCACGCCCCACAGCAGCACGTTCATCGCTTGCCGGCCATCGGCAGCAGCCGCGGATCGAAGGGCTCCAGGCCGACCGTCTCGACCGGCGGCCCGCCGGCCATGGCCTGGACCGCCGCACGATCGACAGGTGACGGTCCCGGAAGGGTGGCGCACACGGCCGCGACCACGCCGGCGTACGGCGTGCCATCCTCCTCCAGGCCGATCCGCAGCAGCTCGAGGCTGCGCCTGTACTCCCGCAGCAACGCCTCGCCCGCGTCAGGATCGGCGATCGCCGCGAACTCCAGAACCAAGGGCAAGTAGTCCGGCAGCTCGCCGCGGGTGTCGACGTGGAAGCCGCTGTCGCGGTAGCGCTGTTTGAAAGCGGCAAGCACCTGCCCGCGTCGCCGGGTGTCGCCGTCGGTCCAGTAGGACAAGTAGAGGGCGTGCCGACGGGAGAGATCGAAGACGTCGACGTAGCGGCGCTGGAGTTCGCCGACAGGAAGCTGCTCCAGCTGTTCGAGTAGCGCGTCGAGGCTCGTCACGGCCTGCTCAGCGAGCGCAGTCCGCAGCAGCGGCACCCGCTCGATCAGCTGCGCATCGGGATAGCCCAAGCACCACGACGCGGATTGCCGGACGACGCGGGCACGAGCCTGCCGGTTCATTGCGAGTCCCCTCGGTCACGGGGTGGGAACAGCCCTTCCGGCGCACCGTTGCCGTCCCAGTTGAGCAGGTTGACTCTGCCGCGCAGTTCCTCGCTGCCGGTCGGTGTCTCGCTGGTCTGGCGCTGCTTGAGCGCGTGAAAAGTCTCGACGGCGACCGGCACTGGACGGCCGCTCGCCTCGCCGAACGCCGCGGAGCCGTACATCCCCGGCCCTTCGTCGTAATCGAGCGAACAGCCGATCTCCTCGAGGTCATGTGCTTGTTCGACGTGGGCCTTCGGGATCACGTAGCGCTCGTCGTACTTGGCGATAGCCATCAGGCGGTACATCTCGTACATGGCTTCCTCGGTCATCCCGACCGATGCGGGAATGGAGTCGTCCGGATCCCGCCCGAGGTTGACCGCGCGCATGTAGGAGCGCATGGCGGCGAGCTTGCGCAGCACGCCGTCGACGACGGCCGTGTCCCCCGCCGTGAAGAGCTCGGCGAGATACTCGACCGGAATGCGCAGCGCCTCGATCGCCCCGAAGAGCACGTCGCGATCCTCGGCGTCATGGCCTTGCCCGGACAGCAGATCGACGACCGGCGAGAGCGGCGGGACGTACCAGACCATCGGCATCGTGCGGTACTCCGGGTGCAGAGGCAGCGCGACCCGGTACTTCTTCGCCAGCGCGTACACAGGTGAACGACGCGCCGCGTCCAACCAGTCCTCGGGGATCCCCTGGGCCCGCGCGCCGGCAATCACCGCGGGATCCTCCGGATCGAGGAGCAGGTCCATCTGCGCCTCGTAGAGCTCGGCGTCCGGCACCGACGCGGCGGCTGTGACGGCGTCGGCGTCGTACAGGAAGAGGCCGAGGTAGCGCAGCCGGCCCACGCAGGTCTCCGCACAGACGGTCGGGATGCCGACCTCGACGCGGGGATAGCAGAACGTGCACTTCTCCGCCTTGCCCGACCTGTGATTGAAGTAGATCTTCTTGTACGGGCAGCCGGTGATGCACTGCCGCCACCCGCGGCAGCGATCCTGGTCGACGAGCACGATCCCGTCCTCGGTGCGCTTGTAGATCGCGCCTGACGGGCAGGAGGCCATGCAGGACGGATTGAGGCAGTGCTCGCAGATCCGCGGCAGGTAGAACATGAACGTCTGCTCGAACTCGAACTTGATCTTGTCCTCCGCCTCGCGGCGGATCTTCGCGACGATCGGGTCGAGGTGCCCCAGCTCCGGGGCGCCGCCGAGGTTGTCGTCCCAGTTCGCCGACCACGTGACCTTGGTGTCCTCGCCGGTGATCAGCGACTTCGGGCGTGCGACCGGAAAGTCGTCGCCGAGGGGAGCCTCGACGAGAGTCTTGTAGTCGTAGGTCCACGGCTCGTAGTAGTCGGTCAGCTCCGGCTGCACCGGGCTGGCGAAGATCGACAACAGACGCTTGAGCCGGCCTCCTGTCTTCAGCCGGAGCCGGCCACGGGAGTTGACCTCCCAGCCACCGCGCCACTGGTCCTGATCCTCGTAGCGACGCGGGTACCCCTGGCCGGGCCGGGTCTCGACATTGTTGAACCAGACGTACTCCGTGCCCGCACGGTTCGTCCATGCCTGCTTGCAGGTGACCGAGCAGGTCTGGCACCCGATGCACTTGTCGAGGTTCATCACCATGCCCAGCTGGGCCATGACGCGCATCAGTACGTCACCTCCTGCGACCGCTTGCGGACCGTCGACACCATGTCGCGCTGATTGCCGGTAGGCCCGAGGTAGTTGAACGTGTAGGACAGCTGGGCGTAGCCACCGATCAGGTGCGTGGGCTTGACCAGCAAACGGGTGACAGAGTTGTGGATGCCGCCCCTGCGCCCGGTCGCCTCGGACTTCGGCACGTCGATGGTCCGCTCCTGCGCGTGATGCACGTAGACGACGCCGCGTGGCATCCGGTGGCTGACGACCGCCCGCGCGACGAGTACGCCGTTCGCGTTGGTGCACTCGACCCACTCGTTGTCGTGCACCTCGATCGATCCGGCGTCCTGCGGGCTCATCCAGACCGTGGGCCCGCCGCGCGACAGCGACAGCATGAAGAGGTTGTCCTGGTACTCGGAGTGGATCGACCACTTCGAGTGCGGCGTCAGGTAGCGCACCACGATCTGCAGCCGTCCGTCCGGTCCGAGGGCCGGCTCGCCGAACAGCCGGTGCATGTCCAGGGGCGGCCGGTACGTCGGCAGCGCCTCGCCGACGTCGGACATCCAGTCGTGATCGAGGTAGAAGTGCATCCGTCCGGTGAGCGTGTGAAACGGCTTGAGCCGCTCGATGTTGACCGTGAACGGCGCGTAGCGGCGTCCGCCGGTCTCAGACCCCGACCATTCCGGCGAGGTGATCACCGGCACCGGCGCGGCCTGGGTGTCGGCGAAGCTGATCCGCTTCTCCTCCGATCCTTCGGCAAGATCGTGCAACGTCTTGCCGACCCGCTCCTCGAGCGAGCGGAAACCCTGCACCGCCAGGGCACCGTTCGTGGTGCCGGAGAAGCGCAAGATCGCCTCTGCCAGGTGCTGGTCCGTGTCGATCGCGGGCCTCCCGGCCCCGGCGCCGGCTGGCATGACCCCGTTGCTGCGCGCAAGCGCCTGGACCTGCTCCCCGAGTTCGTAGGTGACGTTCTTGACCGTGAACCCCAGCGTGTCCGCGAGCGGACCGACGGACGCGAGCTTGTCGGCGATCGCGGTGTAATCGCGCTCCACCACCGCGAAAACGGGGGTGTTGACGCCTGGGACCGCCTCGACGCCTGGTTCCTGCCAGTCCCGGACGACGCCACCGGCCTGCCTGGTTTCACCCGGGGTGTCGTGCTGAAGAGGAACAGCGACCAGATCGCGCCGGGTGCCGAGGTGCTCGACCGCGAGCTCGGAGAGCCGCCGAGCGATGGCATGGAAGGCGTCGAAGTCGGTGCGCGCCTCCCATGGCGGGTCGATCGCAGGGCTGAACGCGTGCACGAACGGGTGCATGTCGGTCGAGGACAGGTCGTGCTTCTCGTACCAGGTCGCGGCCGGCAGCACGACATCGGACAACAGCGTCGTCGACGTCATCCGGAAGTCGGCGGAGACCAGCAGGTCGAGCTTCCCCTCCGGTGGCTCCTGGTGCCACGCGACGTCGGTCGGCCGCGGCACCTCGGGGTTCTCCGAGCCCAGCAGGTTCGAGTGAGTGCCGAGCAGGTTCTTCAGGAAGTACTCGTTGCCCTTCGCCGACGAGCCGAAGAGATTCGAGCGCCAGAGCACCAGCGTGCGCGGCCACGACTCCGGCGCGTCGATGTCGGCGATCGCCGGCCGCAGGCGCCCGTCCTGCAGCGCGTCCACGACGTACGACGCCGGGTCGCTCGCCCGCCCCTCCTCGACGGCGGTGCTCGCCTCCTCCGCGACGTCGAGCGGATTCGCGGAGAACTGCGGATAGAACGGCATCCACCCGAGTCGTGCGGACTGCGCGATGGTGTCGGCAGTGTGCTTGTTCTTGAGATGGCCGCGCGCGAGCGGCGAACTCAGCGAATCGGCGGAGTAGCCGTCGTTGCGCCACTGACCCGTATGCATGTACCAGAACGACGTACCGGTCATGGTCCGTGGCGGCCGGCTCCAGTCCAGCGCGTTGGCCAGCGAGATCCAGCCGGTGATCGGACGGCACTTCTCCTGTCCGACGTAGTGCGCCCATCCGCCGCCGTTGCGACCCATCGACCCGGTGAGGATCAGCAGCGACAAGATCGCGCGATAGGTCGCGTCACCATGGAACCACTGGCAGATTCCGGCGCCCATGATGATCATCGACCGGCCACCGGACTCCTCGGCATTGCGCGCGAACTCGCGCGCGATCCGGACGCATTGCTCAGCCGGAACGCTGGTGCGCTCGGCCTGCCAGGCCGGCGTGTACGGCGTACTCGCATCGTCGTACCCGGTCGGCCACTCCCCCGGCAGCCCGTCGCGAGCCACGCCGTACTGCGCCAGCATCAGGTCGAAGACCGTCGTGACAAGGTGGCCGCCGACCCGGCGGGCCGGCACGCCACGGCGCAGGACCGAGCCGCTGCCGTCGGGATCGGTGAACGCGGGGAGCAGCACCTCGACGGGTTCGCTCCCGTCGCCGGCCAGGGTCAGCGCCGGCGAGGCTCCCTCCAGGTCGAGGTTCCACCGTCCCTTTCCGGAGTCTGCATAGCGAAATCCCATCGAGCCATTGGGAACCACCGGCTGTCCGGTCGCGCCGTCCAGGAACACGGTCTTCCACGCGTCCTCGGGTGCGGTGCCGCCGAGATCGGTGGAGGTCAGGAACTTGCCGGGAACCAGGCCCTCACCGTCGTACTCGTCGAGCCGCACCAGGAAGGGCAGATCCGTGTAGGTGCGGACGTAGTCGACGAAGAACGGCGTACGACGGTCGACGAAGAACTCCTTGAGGAGGACATGACCCATGCTCATCGCGAGCGCAGCGTCGGTGCCTGCCTGTGCGGGCATCCACTCGTCCGCGAATTTGGTGTTGTCGGCGTAGTCCGGGCTGACCGTGACCACCTTGGTCCCGCGATAGCGGACCTCGGCCATCCAGTGCGCGTCCGGCGTGCGGGTGACGGGGACGTTCGAGCCCCACATCATCAGGTACGTCGCGTCCCACCAATCACCCGACTCGGGAACGTCGGTCTGGTCACCGAAGACCTGCGGGCTCGCCACGGGCAGGTCGGCGTACCAGTCGTAGAACGACGTCATCACGCCGCCGATGAGCTGAATGAACCGGGTGCCGACGCAGTGCGACACCATCGACATCGCCGGAATCGGGGAGAAGCCCGTGCAGCGGTCCGGGCCGTAGGTCTTGATCGTGTGCACGTGGGCGGCGGCGACCATGTCGACAGCCTCCTGCCAACTCACACGTACCAGACCGCCCTTGCCGCGCGCCTGTTGATAGCGGCGGCGTTTCTCCGGATCGTTCACGACGTCCGCCCAGGCGAGCACCGGATCACCGAGCCGCTCGCGTGCCTCGCGGAACATCTCGACGAGCACCCCGCGGGCGTAGGGGTAGCGGACCCGCGTGGGCGAGTAGGTGTACCAGGAGAAGGCAGCGCCGCGCGGACATCCGCGAGGCTCGTACTCGGGCCGGTCAGGACCCACCGACGGATAGTCGGTCTCCTGGCTCTCCCAGGTGATGATCCCGTCCTTGACGTACACCTTCCACGAGCACGAACCGGTGCAGTTCACGCCATGAGTCGAGCGCACGACTTTGTCGTGGCTCCAGCGATCCCGGTAGAACATGTCACCCGCGCGGCCGCCCTGCCGGAACACCGCACGCCCGTCGCTGGTCTCTTCCCTCCGCGTGAAGAAGCGACCGAGCTTCAGAAGCGCGTCGCTGCCCGGACCGTCGAGACCCGCCGGACCAGCATTGCTCATGACTTCAAAGGTAAGGACAGTCCTCGCCACGGGTCCATACCTCGTCACAGCTGGGCGTGTCGATGCGAGTCTCGTGACGCCCGCTGCGTCGGTTCCTCGGGCGAGGCAGGCTTTGACGGCGTTGGCCAGACGTGGCTCACCGTAGCGGCGTACATCCGGGTCGTGGGCCCCGCCGAGTCCGCCGGCGCCGGCCTGGACAGCCCCCTACGGCGCCGACCAGGTTGCCGGCCGAAGCGGTTCGTCGAGCTCGACTCGGCCGGCCAGGTTGTCCAGGGTGCCGACCAGTCCGGCGAAGGTGCATTCGGCAACGACCTCCAGCACGTCCGCCTCGGACAGTCCGGCTCCGGCCGTACGCCGAACGGTGCCCTCAGCAACTTTCCCTCGGGTGAGCACCAGCTCCCGCGCGAGTGCGTAGACCGCCGCCGCAGCGGCATCCGCGGGCTCGTCACCGGCGCGCATCCGCTCGAGGTCTTCCGCTGTTGCGCCGAGAGCTGCGAGCACAGTGCTGTGGAACGCAACGCCGTACCGGTTGTCGACCGCAACGCCGACGGCAAGGCCGGCTGTCTCCCGCAGCACCGGGTCGAGCGGACCGCCGGTGACCGCTCGCCGCAGTCCGTCGAAGGCGGCCAGCAGCGTGGGTGATGTGGCCGTCGTCGCGGCCAGGTTCGGCACGAAACCGAGGTCCTCGGCGATGCCTTCCAGGATCGCCTTCGACTCAGCCGGTGCCGTACTCGTGGTGTGCACAGTCAGATCCATCATTCTCTCCCTGCGGCCGACGGTCGCGGCCATGCCAGGACAGCGTGCTGCGCGACGGTGCGGTGGCGCGATTCCCTCGTGGGGAAGGGAATCGCCGCGGTGCGGCGCCTATCCTTGGCCCCATGCGGGCAGCACCGGCGGATCCGGAGTTCGGCGACCTGTTGCGGCACTGGCGATCGGTCCGTCGGTTCAGCCAACTGGACCTCGCATCGGCCGCCGGGTCGACACCGCGGTACGTGAGCTTCGTCGAGACCGGACGATCCCAGCCGAGCCGGGAGATGGTGGTGCGGCTGGCGCGGGCGCTCGACGTACCGCTGCGGGAACGGAACGGGCTGCTGCTCGCCGCCGGGTTCGCACCGCTCTACCCGGTGGCGGCGCTCGGCAGCGCGCAGCTCGCCCGGGTGGAGGAGGCGCTGGCGTCGATGCTCGAGCAGCACGAGCCCTACCCGGCGGTGGTGATGGACCGCGGCTGGAACGTGCTGCGGGCGAACCGCGGCGCCTCGCAGCTGTTCGGCACCCTGCTCGCCCCCGACCCGCTACCGGACCCGGCGAACGTGCTGCGGCTGATGATCGAGCCCGGACCGGTCCGCGCGGCCGTACTGAACTGGTCCTCGGTCGCACCGGCGCTGCTCGAACGCGCCGCCCGCGAGGCCGTCGGCGGCGTCTTCGACCGGGAGACAGCGGAGCTGGTACGCCGCCTGCGCTCCCGCCCGGACGTCAGCGCCGTACTCACCGGGCCATCCGTCACGGCACCGTCGGTACCCGTGATCGACGTACGGTTCGCGCTCGGTGATCAGGTGGTCGAGCTGTTCTCGGTCGTGTCCACCATCGGCACCCCAGTCGACGTCACCGCCCAGGAACTCCGCGTCGAGGCGTTCTTCCCCGCAAACCAGGCCACCCGAGACACCTGGCACCGCCTGACCACGGCCGGTCGATGACTAGTCTCTGCCTATGAGTTCACAGACCATCGAGGCCAAGTTCGAGATCCTGGACTGGACGGAGAAGCCGTACGACGAGCCCGCCGAAGGGCCGAAGCTGGTGCGGATCACGATCAGCAAGCGGTACTCCGGCGCCATCGAGGGGACGGGTGTCGCCGAGGTCCTGGCTGTTCAGGGCGTCGAGGGCAGCGGCTTTGTCGCGTCTGAGCGCGTGGTCGGCAGTTTGAACGGCAGAGTGGGCAGCTTCGTGATCCAGCACGGCGGGCTCGCCGACGGGGACCAGCTCTCGACGTTCGGAACGATAGTGCCGCATTCCGGGACCGGCGACCTGGTAGGCATCACCGGTCTCGCGACCGAGGCCGCCCAGGGCGTTCTGACGCTCGAGTACGACAGCTGACCCCCGGAGGTTGCGCCGGTTGGCGCGGGGCTGGGTTAGTGTGCGGAAATGGCGCAGGGGGATGTTGACAAGATCGCCGAGGAGACCGGGTTCTCCGGTGTGGTCTGGATCGACCGTGCCGGCCAGGTCGAGTTCGCGAAGGCCTACGGGCTGGCCAACCGCACCTACCAGGTTCCCAACTCCCTCGACACCAGGTTCGGCATCGCCAGCGGCAGCAAGGGGTTCACCGCCCTGGCCGTGCTTTCCCTCGTGCAGGACGGTGCGCTGGAGCTGAGCACCACCGCCCGATCCGTGCTCGGCAAGGATCTACCGCTGATCGCGGATGACGTGACCGTCGAACACCTCCTCACGCACACCTCTGGCATCGGTGACTATCTGGACGAAGAGGCCGACGCCGAGATCACCGACTACTTCGTCGGCGCGGCGCACGAGCTGACTACGACCGAGGCTTTCCTGCCCCTGCTGGACGGGCATCCCACCAAGTTCCGGGCCGGCGAGCGGTTCGCCTACTGCAATGGTGGTTTCGTGGTCCTCGCCCTGCTGGCGGAGCGGGTCAGTGGCGTCGGGTACCACGACCTGGTCCGGCAGCGGGTACTCCGCCCCGCCGGCATGACCAGAACAGACTTCCTCCGCTCCGACGAGCTACCTGCTGACGCGGCCGTGGGCTACCTGCCGTTGGACGGGGTCGACCGTTCCAACGTCTTCCACCTGCCGGTGCTGGCCACCGGCGACGGTGGCATCCACACCACCGCCGCCGACATGTCCACCTTCTGGCGCGCGCTTTTCGCCGGCGACATCGTGGATTCGGTCGAAGAGGTCGTCCGGCCTCGTCGCGACGTACCCGAGAAATCCAGGCGCTACGGCCTCGGCTTCTGGCTGCACGAGAGCAACGACACGGCGATCCTGACCGGGTACGACGCCGGCGCGTCGTTCAAGTCAACGCACGACCCACACACCGGCACCACCTGCACCGTGCTTTCGAACACCTCCCCCGGTGCCTGGCCCATCGCCCGCGCTCTCACACCTTGAGGCAAGTCAGTCCAGCGCGGCTGCCTTGCGGAGGAGGACTGAGCGTTCGCGCTGGTTGGCGCACAGCCGGGCCGCCAGCTCCAGCTCGGCGCGCGCCTCCGGTCGCCGACCGAGGCGGGCCAGCAGCTCGCCGCGTACGGTCGGAACCAAATGCGAACCGGGGAGCCGATCCGAGGCGATCAGCTCGTCCACGATGGCCAGGGCTTGCGCCGGCCCCGTGGCCATGGCCACGGCGACGGCCCGGTTGAGCTCGACCACCGGCGAGGGCGCGACCCGGCCGAGCGCCTCGTAGAGCACCACGATCCGGTCCCAGTCGGTCGCCTCGACCGACGGAGCCGACGCGTGGACGGCGGCGATCGCAGCCTGCAGGCCGTAGGGGCCGAGCCCGCGAACCGATGCCTTGGCCAGCGCGGCCAGCCCACGGTGGACCGCCGAGAAGTCCCAACGCTGCCGGTCCTGGTCCGCGAGCAGGATCGGCGAACCGTCCGGGCCGGTCCGAGCCGGGAAGCGCGCGGCCGTCAGCTCGCACAGCGCGAGCAAGCCGTGGACCTCCGGCTCGTCCGGCTGCAGCGCGGCCAGCGTTCGCGCCAGCCGGATCGCCTCGTACGCGGCGTCGGGGCGTAGCAGCCGGTCCCCCGACGTGGCCGTCGACCCCTCGGTGAAGATCACGTAGACGACGCTGAGTACACCGCCCAGCCGTTCCCGGCGCTCATCGGCCGGCGGCAGCTCGAACGGCACCCCAGCCGCCGCGATCGTCTTCTTCGCCCGGGTGATACGGGCCTGCACAGTCGGCACAGATACCAGGAACGCCCGGGCGATCTGTTCGGTGGACAGGCCGCCGACCACGCGCAGGGTCAGCGCCACCCGGGCCTCGCGGGAGAGCACCGGGTGGCAGCTGACGAACATCAGCGCCAGGATGTCGTCGTCGATCCGGTCGGGGTCGACGTCCTCGTGGACCACCGGATCAGCCGCAAGTACGGCGTACCGGTCCTTCAGGGCGGTACGGCGGCGGATCGCGTCGATCGCCCGCCGCCGGGCCGTGGCCATCAACCAGCCGGCCGGATCGGCCGGAGGGGTGAGCGGCCACGACACCAGCGCCGCGGCCACCGCCTCCTGGGCGGCATCCTCGGCCAGGCCGAAATCGCCGGTGAACCGGGTCAGCGCGGCAACGATCCGCGCCGACTCGATCCGCCAGACGGCCTCGACCTCGGCCGCACTCATCAGCTCTGGCCGTCGCTCTCGGCCAAGGCCCCTTCCTTGACGAACTCCCCGCTGTCCTGCGGGACCTCGTCCTCCCCCGGCACCCGCCGGACCTCGATCTTGGACCCGCGGGCAGCCGGAACCCGCTTGGCCCACTCGACCGCCTCCTCTTTCGAGGCGACGTCGAGCAGGAAGAAACCCCCGAACAGTTCCTTGGTCTCGCCGTACGGCCCGTCCGTAACCACCGGGGCCTCGCCGCTGAAGTCGACCACGACGCCCAGGCCCGGATCGTCCAGCCCTTCGGCCGCGACGTAGACGCCGGCCTTGAACATGTCCTCGATGAACTGGCGGGTCGTGGTCATCATCTCGTCGATGTTCGCCATCATCGCCGCGTTCGACTCGTCGGTGCCCCGCATGATCAGCATGTACTTCGACATCGCGCTCTCCTCGTCCGGCGGGGCCGCCTCTCGGCCCTCGCACCCACTGGTCGAACGAGCGACCCGCGGATCGACACCGGCCCCAAACCCAGTAATCCCTGACAGATATTTACCGCACTATGTGGCTGAAACCGATCCACGACGAGGGTAGGACCGGTCGCTGTCCCCGAGTCCTTACGGACGGACGCGGATGATCGTCTTTCCCTTGACCCGCCCGGACGGATTGAAGGCGGCGACGGCCTCGTCGAGGGTCGCGACGGTGCCGATGGCTGTCCGCAGTCGTCCGTCCCGCACACGCCGGGCGATCTCGCCCAGCTGAGCACGGTCGGACACTACGACGAAGTCGATCGCCAAGCCGTCGACGGGACGCGCTTCGGGCGGGCCGGCGATGGTCACCAGCGTTCCTCCGGCTCGAACCAGACCCGCGGACCGCCGCCCGATGTCGCCGCCGAAGACATCGAACACCAGATCAACTCCGCCGACGTCTTCCAGAACGTCGTTCTCGAGATCGACGAACTCCTGTGCGCCGAAGTCGAGCGCCGTCGGCCGATCGACAGCGCGCCCGGTGCCAACGACGTAGGCGCCAGCCTCGCGCGCGAGCTGCGTCACCATCGAACCGACACCACCGGCCGCTCCGTGCACGAGGACGCTCTGCCCCGCCTGAAGACGGCCGTGCTCGAACAGTCCCTGCCACGCGGTCAGGCCCGAGATCGGCAGACTCGCACCCACCGTGAAATCAACATCGCCTGGCAGCGGCGCAAGGTTACGTGCCTCAACGGCGGCGTACTCCGCCAGCGTGCCGTCGCGCGTCCAGTCCGTGAGCCCGAACACCCGCTGGCCCACCGACAACCCCGTCGTTCCATAGCCGAGAGCGCTGACCACCCCGGCCAACTCATGCCCGGGAATCGACGGCGTTCGGTCCCGGCCGAGGCGATCCGTCCAGGTCGAGGGCCACGTCAGTTCGCCCGGAGTGAATCCCGAGGCATGAACCTGAACGAGGACGTCGTTCCCCGCCGCCTCTGGATCCGGCCGCTCCGCCAACGTCATCCCGGCCGTTCCCGCGGCCTGATCCGTCACCACAATCGCCTTCATCCGGCACCTCCCTGCATCAGTCTCCCTCGCCGGCACTCTGCTGACCGGTCCGTCGATCATCCGACGTGCACCTGGCGGGTGTCGAAGGCTACGTAGCCGGTGAAGTCGTGACCGACCTGCTCGATGGCCGAATGCTTCGGGGCCGGGTACGTCCAGGCGGCGTCACGGAGCGTGTGTCTCGGCGTCGTCACATCGAAGTACTCCGCAGCGCCCTTCCACGGGCAGACGTACGGCGTCGCCGACGGCTGAAGGGTGCCGATGACCAGTGAGTCCGGCGGGAAGTAGTGGCTGCCTTCGATAACAACCACCGCGCCGGCGGCTGCCTCGGCCAGCAGCGTTCCGTCGGCAGTTGCTTTGACGTCTGTCCGCATCGTCTCGTTCTCCTTTGACGGCTGTTGATCGACCTTCGATGAATTAGGACTATACAGACCAAAACAACGCTCGCGATCTTCGCTCCCGCCAGCCACGAAGCCTGTCTACGAGACAGATCACCCGTCGATCGCTTGCTTCCAAATGGACATCATGGTCCACTTTTAGACCAAGGCACGGACCCATCCACAGGAGGGCTTGCGCCGACATGACCGCTGCGGTGCGCGGGCGCGGGCGCGGAGCGACATCCTTCAGGTCCGGTCCTGGCTCACCGACCCGGACGCCGTCGGCACCTACGTGAACGTTCGCAACGACGTCTTCTCTCACCGGCCGGCTTATATGCTCTCACTGGTGCCACAGCTGAACCGGCCCGATCTGCGCCTCGAGATCGAGGTCACCGCAGTCGTGACACACCAGGCGGCCCAACAGAACGAGTGAGCAACATGCCCGAGGGAGACACCGTGTCCGGAACCACCGCTACACGCCGCACGCCGCGTGGCCTGGAGACCCGTTCACGGATCGTCGAGTCGGCAGCCAACCTGTTCTACGTCAAAGGCGTCAACGCGACGACCCTCGACGACGTCCGGCTGGCCAGCAGCACCAGCAAGTCCCAGCTGTACAACCACTTCGAGGACAAACTCGCGCTGATCCACGCCGTGATCGACGTGCAGTCGAAGTTCGTCCTCGCCCGCGAGGAGCAGCGCCTACGGAGTGTGAAGACTCTCAGCGGTCTGCGCCGCTGGCGTGACGCTCTGGTGCAGGCCAACTCACTACAGGACGGGTCGTACGGGTGCGCGCTGGGCGCGATGTCGATCGAGCTGTCCGACACCGACGAGCAGTCACGAAGAGCGCTCAACGCATCGTTCGACGCCTGGCAGCGGATACTCGTCGAAACCCTGACCCGGCTCCGCGAACTCGGCGTGCTCACCGAGGACGCGGACCCGCAACGCCTCGGGACCGGCCTGCTGGCTGCCCTCCAAGGGGGCTACGTGCTTGCACAGAACGCCCACAACTCCGAGCCGATGGCCGTCGGGCTGGACATGGCCCTCGACCACATCGGGTCCTTCGCTCGCAGCTGAGCTCACGTTCACTCACCAGCGCGGGAGGTCCAGGTCGCCGCGTCGCAGGCGATAGACGTCCAGCAGAACGCCGTAGTACTTGTCGGTCTCGCCGACCCATTCCATTCCCATCCGGCGGGCGGCGGCAGCGGCCCGCCGGTTTCGCGGCCGCGTCACGGCGAAGACCTCGTCGACGCCGGAGTCGAACGCGTAGTGCGCGAGCGCGTGCCCGGCCTCGGCGGCCACGCCGCGGCCCCAATGGGCCGCCGCGACCTGGATACCGATCTCGTAGTCGACCTCGTACGGAGGGAGAAGGAGTAGCGCTACCGCGCCGACCGTCTTGCCGGTCTCGAGGTCGTCCACCTTCCAGCGACCGAGCGGCGCGGGCAGGGTCGCGTCCTCGCTGACCCATTGCGAGAGCAGCTCCCGCATCTCGATCTCGGTGGTGATCCGGCCCATGGCCGGAGCGAGCCACCGAGCGACGTCCAGGTCGCCGAAGATGCGCAGGGCCGCAGCGGCGTCGTCTGGGGTCCAGGGGGCCAGCTGCAGGCGCGACGTACGGATGCGCCGGCCGTCGATCTTCGGTACGTCCAGCACCGGGGTCGAGGCCTTCTCCTCGTTCACGTCCGCCCGCGGTGCCCTCTCCGGAACCAGCGCCGCACCCGGATGCTCGGTGTCGACAATCGGCCGGTACGACGGGTGGTCGGCGATGTAGTCCGCGACGAAGGGGCAGTAGTTCGTCAGTGTCAGCATCTTGGCGGTGGCGTCGTCGAGAGCGACTCGGACGAGCTCGGTCGCGATGCCGGTGCCCCTGTGATCCGGGTCGACGGTGGTGTGGGTGAAGATGACGCGCTTTCCGTGCGGCTGGTACTTCAGGTGCCCGACGACGTGTCCGTCGGAGATCGCCTCGAACTGCCGCGTCTCAGGGTTGTCCCGTATCTGCAGGTCGCTACCCACCGTTCGGCTCCTCCAGCGGTCTCGTCGCGATGCCACTCGCCCATGCGGCACGTATCGATGAGGACGCTACAGTCCACTATGACGCCTGTCAAAGACGTCTTCAGAGCTGTCCACGTCGGCCGAAACATGGCTCCGTCGACGATTTGACCCCACAGGTCGACGGTGTAGCCTACGCGAGAATGGACTACCTAGTCCACGAAGATGAAGAAAGATACGAAACGGTGACTGAGAATTCCAGACACTTGCCGGGCAGCTACCGGCTCACCGGCGGTGAGGTCACAGTCGGAAACGTCATCGGGCGGACAACCCGGCAGCACAACGGACGAAGCGCTGTCAGCGTGACCGCCCGGATCCTCGATCTCGACGTGATGCTGGCCAACTGGGAAGGCCACGCCGCCGCGGACTCAGTCCTCCCACTGACGACGTTCCCCCTCCCCCTCGACTCCCTTCCAGCGAGTGTTCAGATCCGGATCGAGGCCAACCCGGCACCCGTGTCGTGCGTAGACGGTGACTGGCACATACGCCTGTGGTTCACCGACAGCGCCGGCGGGCAGCTGACCTGGCACTGCCTGGCCCGCCCCGGCCTGGACGGAACCGACCGCTTCTCGGCTCCCCTCGCAGCGACACTGGTGGTCGACGACGTCCACCGGGTCGACCCGGCGGCCTCACCGCGAAACCTCCAGAGGAGCACCCAATTGACGACCCCGACAGACCACAACGACCAGGTGATCGCGATCCTCGATCACCCCGAGGACGAGTACTACGAAGTCACCTGCGGCGACGAGCGAGTAGGCATGCTCGTCTATCACGTGATCGGCACCAAGCTGACGATCACCCACACCTGGATTGCTGAATCCCACCGCGGACAAGGTCTCGCGTCGATCCTGATACGTCACGCGCTCGACGACATCCGCACCAAGAACGTGACCGTTTCGAACTACTGCCCGATCGTGGGCAGCTACATCGAGAAGAACCCCGAGTACGGCGACCTGCTCCGCAACACCTAGAAGTCGATGCGCATGACGGCACGACGGTTACCAGGACGACTCACCTCGGCGAACCCGGCATCGGCGAACATGGCGAGAGTGCCGACAGACCCGCCGTCCACGAAGTCCGGGTAGCCCTCCACGGCGCGGGCGCCGCGTTCACGGGCGAAACCGGCGGCGGCGCGGGCGAGTGCGCGGCCGACTCCTCGGCGTCGGTAGCCGACCCGGATGACGAAGCAGGTCACGGCCCAGACGCTGATGTCGGTCTTGTCCTCGTTGCGACCCAGCCAGGGGATGCGGAAGTCACGTAGCAGCCTCGGGTGGTCGGCCCGCGGCGCGACGGCGCACCAGCCGACGGGCTCGCCGTCGAGATACGCGACCAGGCCGCTCGTCGCCCGCGCCTTCCGGTCTCCGCAGGCGGTCTGGTCGCGGAGCCGGGCCGCGAGCTCCTCGGGACCCTCAGAGTCCCAGGATTCCTTGGGCAGCATCCGGAACCGCTGGCACCAGCACCGGGCGGGGTCGCCGGTCGTGCCGAAGACCGCCTGGAGGTCCTCCCAGGTCGCCTGGTTGGCCGGAACGATCATGAGCTGCTCGGCGGTGACCGGTTCCCGCGAGCCCGTCGGGCGAGGAACGTGCACCCGCTCGGCCGGACGCCGCTTCTGCTGACGGGGTGGTGCGTCGAACATGAGCCGAACATCCACCGCGTCGCCTGCGTCCAGTCCTCCAGGCTTGCGCACAGCGTCCTTCAGCGGGAGCAGGTAGCCCCCGTCCTTCGGCCACAGCGACGTCTTCCACTCGACACTGCCGATCCGAGCGCGGATCGGCAGCATCCCCCAGCCGTAGCTGGCGGCCGAGCCCGCCGCCCGCAGTGCGACACATTCCTGCTCCGGCACGGGGACGAAGTAGTACGGCGCAGGACCACGCCACTCGATGACCGTGCCGCTGAACTCTTGCTCCATGGCCAGATGTTAGGCCCCATTCCGGACGTCCCGCTTCCGGATCCACCTCTCGTGCCACCGCGACTTGCGGTCCGTCGCCGAGGTGGAGGTCCCGCTGAACTGAACCGGAGGAGCTCGGGTTGTTCCCGTGCACCAGCCTGGAGCTCAGCCCTTGAGGGCAAGGCGGTGCAGGCGGATCGCGGAGATCAGGAAGAAGACACCGCCCAGGATCGCGTAGCCGGCGACGGTGGTCAGTGAGGCTTTCGGCCCGCCTGCCATCAGGATGAAACCGCTGCCGGCGATGACGGAGATGCCGCCGCTGAGGATCATCGCCCACTGACCACCGAGCTGGTAGCGCAGGATCGCGACGATCAACTGGACGATGCCCGCAGTGATCGCCCACACGCCCCACACCCGCAGCACACTCGGGACGCCGGAGGTGGCCGCGACAGCCAATCCGACGGCGGTGAGCAGACTCAGGCCCATGTTCACGTAGAGCGGCGACTTCGGCCGAGTAGCGCCCGAGGAGCGGAAGTCGATCACGGCCGCGGCGACGTCGAACAGTGGGTAGATCACCAGCAGGGCGACCGCTCCCGGGTTGATCGTCGTGGCGATCGCCAGCGTCAGGACCGCCCAGACGATGGCGAATCCGAAGCGGACGTAGTACAGGGTTCGCAGCGCCTTGGTGCCGGCGGCGGCGCCAACCACTGAGCCGGTGGCGCCGATGGATTCGAATGAAGTGGACACCAGATTCCTCTCGAGATGGACGAACTGGGCGAATGCCCCCGACGCCATTTGTGTAGACAGAACGATCGGTACTGCTGAGCCTTGCAGCAAGTGTCGATCGTTGTCAAGACCGATCGTTCTGTCTGCTAGTCTCGACAGAGCACTCCAAGAGATCGGATGGGAAACGGATGTCGGAAGCACGGTCTCGACTGCTCGGCACTGCCACTGAGCTCTTCTACGCCGAAGGCCTGCATGCCGTGGGAGTCGACCGCGTGATCGCTGAGGCACAGGTGACGCGCGCCACGCTGTACAGGCACTTCCCGAGCAAGGATGACCTCATCGTCACCTACCTGGTGCAAGCCGACGAGGCGATCCGCACGCAGGTAGATGCCGCGCGGGCTCACGGCGCTGACCCCGACGACATCATTCGAGCTGTCGGCCGGACCATCACCGATGACATCCAGAGACTCGGCTTCCGAGGCTGCGCGTTCCTGAACGCCGCCGCCGAATACCCCGACCCGACCCATCCGGTGCACCAGGCAGTTCTCAGACACCGGCAGTGGTTTCTGGCAACTCTGACCGAACTGTTCTCCGGCACCGGGAAGATCGACCCAGAACCGGCCGCCCGGCACTTCGTCATGCTGCGAGACGGTGCCATGGCCGCCGGCTGCCTGACCGATCCGAAGCCCATCTGTGAGACATTCCTGCGCGGGATCGAAGGCCTGCTCACCTATCGCAGTCGCCAGGAACCGGCGACCTGATCTGCGATCAGGCCACCCGCCTGCAGGCAGCCGTTAGGGCCTTCTATTCGCCGACGAGGTCGACACAGGCATCTGCTCTCCCGGGCAGGGCGGTCAGCAGACTGTTCTGCCGTCGTTGGCGGGGAGAGTCAGGACGAGGCTTCAGCTCTGCGCCGGCGCATGACGCGGCGCAGTTGGGTCATGCGGGCGGCACCGATCGTCGTGGCCACGATGGTTGTAGCGACTCCCGCGATGAACAGGGCCAGGGCGAGTGGCAGGGAGCCGTCCATCCAGAGGAAGTGGACGTCGACGCTGCCGGTGTTCTGCAGCATGAAGATGATCAGTACGACGAGTCCGACCACGGCGGCGCAGACCCCGAGCCACGCGGCACTGATCCGGGTGCGTGGCACCCGGGGCGGCAACGGCTTCGAGAGCTCGTCAACGGCCGACAGCGGCGCGCCATCTGCCGGGGGTTTGCGTGTGTTTCGGGTGCGGTGCAGTACCGACATGACATCCCCTACGGGAGGGCCGGTGTGGCTGGCAGCCTCAAGGTGGGATGTCGTCGATTCCGGAACTACTCCCACAGTACGCCTGTCTGGACCGGAAACTCAGTCGTCGACGACCAAGTGGTAATTCGGGATCCGCGCCTCCCTCCGAAGCTCGCCAACAAGTCCTACCGGAAGCGATCCGATCGTCGTGCCTCGCCCGCGGCTGCGGCGCTGCCGTTCATCACGCGTTGCCTAAGGCAAACATCATCTCCGGCGGCTGGCAGCCACTCGGCTGGTCTCGCCGAGCACGACCCGGAACTGTCCCGCACATCAACCTTGGGCGAAGCCGGGCCTCGCGGCTTCGAACTCGGAGGTGGGCCGCACCGGCCCCGAGCCTGGACGCTTCGCGACGACGAAGCATCATGGTGGGATGCGAGTCCATCTCTCCGAGCGATCCCGTACGGCGGTCGTCGCGGGAGCCGGCGCCGTTCCGGCGCTGGTGTGCGTGGCGATGGTGCCGTTCCGGGCACGGATCGAGAACACCAGTATCGCCCTACTGCTCGTCCTCGTCGTGGTCTCAGCTGCGGCGACCGGCGTCCGGTGGGCAGGAATCGTTGCCGCCCTGTCCGGCGCGGCATGCTGGGCCTTCTTCCTCACTCAGCCGTACCAGCAGATGATCATCACCGAGCGGGCTGACATCCAGACTGCAGCTCTACTCACACTTGTAGGCATCGCGGCCGCGCTGATTCTCTGGGGACGGCGCAAGCGGCACACCCACGCGAACGAGCAGCAGGCCCATCTCAGCGGCATTCTCCGAACCGCAGGCATCGTCGCGGCTGGAAGCTCACACACCGAGGGTGTGATCGAGCACGTCGCAGACCAACTCGTCGAGTTGCTGGGAATCGACGACTGCTACTTCGACAGTGACATCCAGAACGAGGCGCCTGCCGCGCTCGTCCGTGACGGCACAGTCGTGCGCCGCGGACGAGATCTCGACGTCGAGCGATTCGGGTTGCCCACCGACTGCGAAATCGAGCTTCGAGTCCACCACAACGGCGTCACCCGCGGCCGCTTCCTGCTCGTCGCATCGACCCGCCTGGCCCTTCCGTCGCTCGCACAACGACAGGTCGCAGTCGCCCTGGCAGACCAGGTCGGAGCAGCATTGGCGACACACGACAGATCTTCGTGACCCAAGCGGTGCCCCGGTGGACGATGCCGCAGGACCCGAGGCCGTTGCGGACGAATTGTCGTTGCGGAGGGCCGGGACTGGTGGTCAAAACCTGTGGCTGGTCAGTCGGCGGGGCGCGACAATCTGCCCATGGATCAGGAGGCTTTGCTGCCGCGGTCGGTGCCGTCGGAAGAGGGTGTCGACGCGACCGGGGTGTCGGGCTTGCTGGAGCGGCTCGAGGAGCAAGGGATCGAGTGCCACTCCCTGATGGTGGTGCGCCGCGGCCGGGTGATCGCGGAAGGGTGGTGGGCGCCGTACTCGGCCGAACGCCCGCATCTGCTGTACTCGTTGACGAAGTCGATCGTCGGCGTCGCGGTGGGTATGGCAGTGGACGACGGTCTCATCGCGCTTGACGACCGCGTGGTCGACATCCTCCCCGAGCACGTCCCCGACCCGGTGTCCGCCCGTGCCGCTGAGCTGACCGTCCACCATCTCTTGAGTATGTCGACCGGGCACGAGGGCGACGTCCTCGAAGCCGCGTGGGCACTCGAGCCACACGATCTGGTCCGAGGGTTCCTGCGGATCGCTCCGGACGCACCGGTCGGATCGCGCCATGCCTACAACAACCCGACAACCTTCGTGCTGGCGCGGATGATCGAGCGGGTCACCGGTCGCGACCTGCCGGAGCTGCTGAGTCAACGACTGTTCGGCCCGATGGAGGTGACCAGCGTCGACTGGGAACGCCTGCGCAGCGGGGTCACCTTCGGCTTCCACGGGGCCTACCTGACAACGGAGGCGATTGTCGCGTTCGGCCTCTTGCTGTTGCAGGGCGGGCAATGGCGGGGCCACCAACTCGTGTCGCAACGCTGGGTGGAGATGGCTACGCGGCGCCAGATCGAGACCGTCCAGTTCGAGGACGGCTCGCGAGGGCCTGACTGGCTGGAAGGGTACGGCTACCACTTCTGGCGATCGCGTTACGGATACCGAGGTGATGGCGCAATGGGGCAACTGTGCTTGGTCGTCCCCGAGCAGGACCTGGTGGTGGCCGTCACCGCGGCAACAACCACCACGCAAGCTCTGCTCACACTGATCTGGGATCAGCTCCTACCCAGCGTGGACAAGCCCGGCTCCGCAGCGGACGACCGCGCGCTCGCCGATCGTCTCCGGCAGCTGACCCTGCCCGTCGTCACCGGCGACCACCGTCCGCGAACCTCAGCGGGCGGAGTTGTCGTCGCCGCAACGGAAGCGTCGGCCCTGCCGTCGGGATCGGCGGTTTCGATCGAACCACGCCCTGATGGCTGGTCGCTACGGATCGATGCCGATGGCAACACCTTCGACGTCCCCGTCGGCCACGGCCACTGGCAGGAAAGCTCACCGCTCGGCCGACCAATCGTCGCAGCCGGCGGCTGGTACGGCGACGTGTTCGAGGCCGACCTGTTCGTCATCACCACCCCGAGCCGAGTCCGGGTCGTCATCGACTCAGACCGGGTCACGACCACCTGGAACATCGTGCCTCTGGTCGGCGCGAACCTCATTGACCAACTGCGATCACCCCTGATCACCCGCCCAGACCGATCCTGAAGCGGCGTTTGCGGCCGAACCACACTCCCGGTGGGACCTTCGGTGCCCACCGAACAGGACCTTCCGCCCTCGCGGCGGCGGGCAAGCCCGCCTTGACTGGAAGTCGAGAATTCCTGAGGAGCCGCACCGTGGACGTCGTCATCAGAACTCGGAGACTGACCAAGCGATTCGGACACCGCACTGCTCGGCACGGCCTCGACCTGGACGCACCGGCCGGCGTCATCCTGTGCGGCCGCGACGTCGCCACCGCACGCGGCGGCTGAGTCCCGTGCCTGTGTTCCGCCGACGCGACCTGGCCGCATCCGCCGTGATCGTCGTACTGCTCGCGCTCTACCTGCCGTTCCTTGCCCTCGGCACCTTCCTCGGCATCGGCAGCACCGACGAGATGACCTGCGCCGTCCTGATCCTGACCGGAGCAATCGTGATCCTGCTCGCAGACGACGGCCGCTCCGACGCTGCCTCGTGGCTCACCCCGATCCTCGCCACCGCCGCAGTCGCGTGCGCCGCACTGTCACTGATTTCAGCCGCGGGCACCCTCCTACCTGTCTCCGTCGCCACGACGGTGACCCTCTGGTCCGTCCAGCTCGCCGAGCACGTCACCTTCACTCCCAACCCGCTCAGGCGACCCTGATGACATAGACGCCCTGTCGGCGATGGAATCTGCTCAGCTCTGCCGTCGGCGGACGACCGCGACCGGAGAGTCGGCGTGGTGCAAGAGGCTCTGACTGACGGACCCCAGCAGCAGGCCGGCGACTCCGCCGCGCCCGCGCGAGCCGACGACGACAAGCGACGCATCGTTCGACAGGTCGACCAGCTTCGCACTGGCTCGTCCCTCGAGCAGCGAGGTCTTGACGTGCACCGCGGGATGCTTCGCCTGGTACGGCGCGAGGCTCTCCGCGAGCCGGTTCTTCAGCAACTCGCTGGCACTCTCGGCCGACTCGACATGCCGCTCCTGCGGGTGCCAGAAGTGGACGACCATCAGTGGCTGACCGGACGCAGAAGCCTGCTCGAACGCGAAAGCCACCGCCTCGTCGGAGTCCTCCGAGCCATCTGTGCCGACGACCACCGGTCCGGTACGACGCTCGCCGCGGACAACAACCACCGGGCAGGGCGCCTGGGCCGAGACCGATGTCGCCACCGAGCCGAGCACCGCGGCGGACATCTTGTTCCGCGACCGCGTACCGACGACGACCATGTCGGATTCCGCGGCCTCGGCCAGGATGGCGTCGGCTGGGGCCAGGTTCGCCAGCCACCCGGAACCTCGCTCGTAGCCGAGTCGGTCCTGCGCGAAGCGAACCGCCGCGTCCAACTCCTCCTGATACCTGTCGACCGGCGAGGGTATCGGGACATACCCTTCGACACCCAGCCCCGACCAACTGCCCGACTCCTGCAGATAGGCGCGAACGACCCGCACCGCCGACCCACGCTCCCGCGCGGCCTCAACCGCCCAGCGCAGCGCGATCTGGCTCTCCGGCGTCTCATCGACACCTACCATGATGAACTTGCCCATCGATCCTCTTTCCTTCACTGCTCGGGTGCCGGACGAGAGAGTGCCGGCTAGGTGCTGCGGTACCGCCAGCGTGGTCCGACTCGGGCCCATTCACGGTCCCAGGCGCGCAGGCGGCGGCGGTCGAGGGGTACGACGGACAGCCTGGCCAGGCCCGCAATCAGCAGCCACGACAGCATCGCCGTACTCAGACCGACCCCGCCACCGACCGCCGCGCTGTCACCGGGCCGGCGAGGTGGCGTGGTGATCTCACCGGCCGGATCGAGCCAGATCGTCACCTCGGAGTCCTTCACCGTTCCGAGCGGCACATTGGCTCGTGCCTCGCGCGGCCATCCGGCCGGATCGGTCCAGGACACCGGCACCCTCGCTGTCGCCTGCGCGCCGGCCTCCGGGATCATGGGCGGCGTGTCCTCCAACGCTCGCGCCTGAACCTGCGTCATCGTCGATCGGCGTTCGGCCTCAGATCGTTCGATGGAGCGCGTGACGGAACTACTCACCGCCACCGCGACCGGAATCATCACGACAGCGACCAGGACCGCGGTCAGCACGACCAGCGACTGGATTCGATCGAGCGCGCGGCGCAGGGGGTTGCGACCGAACCCCAGCCGACGCGCGAGCATCAGCCCCCACGAAGGCACGTTCCGGTCGCCCGCCCTGCCCATCGCGCACTCCTCGACGGCGTCGGTAGCAAACGCCTTCGGCTCCCCCTGCACTCATCACAATGGCCCGCGCACAGCGATTCGGCCAGAGTCCAAAGTCCTCGGATCGTCGCACGAGCGATCGCCCCGGCCCCTCCGGAGTCGGACGAAGGAAGACCTCGTCTCGTCCCCCTCCTGCGCGTAATCGTGCCGCAACGGACGGCGACCTCGCCGCCGTCGCTCCCCGGCTTCGCGGCGTCCACCCCGGGAACGTCCCGCCGTTCGTCGTTCATCAGCTCGAGGAACCGGCCTGCCGCACGTTGTCCGCCGAGTCCTTCGCCCCGTCCGCGACCTGCTGAGCCGCCGAGCGACCCTCGTCCGCCACGTCGGTCGCAGCCTCGGATGCGGACTGCTTGACATTGTCGACAGCCTGCTGCGCCGGCTCCTGCAGGTTCTCCTTGACCTCTTGAGCCACCTGTGCGGCCTGCTCCTTCACCGGACCCGCGGCCTCCATCGCTTTGTCCTTGGTGTCCTGGGCCAGCTCGCGTTCCCGCGTCGACGCAGGGAGCGCTGCGGCGGCGACCCACCCTGCTGCGAAGGCGATCAGGCCGGCGGCCAGCGGCGTACCGCGAGTCCGCGCCCGGGCCACGTCCGGTGCTGAGCCGACAGCGTCACCGACCTTGCTGCCTGCGTCCTGCACCGTCGACACAGCCGAACCAGCGGTATCGCTCACGGATCCGCCCACCGACTCCGCCGAGCCCATCACGTGCTCCTTCAGCCGGTGGACACCGCCACGGGCGCGGTCGACCCGGCGGCCGACGACGCGGCTGGGGCTGACCTTCTCGGTCAGGGCGTCGACGTCGCGACCCAGGTTGCGCCGGGTCTGCTCGATGTCGCGCTTCAGCTCTTCCGGGTCTTCAGCCATTTCGCGTCCTCCTTGAGTGATTCGACCGTCTGGTCAGGTTTCGGGTTGACCTCCTGGAGCTCCTTGCGTCCCGTCATCGCCAGTACGGCGGCGACGACCGCCCACACGACGGCGACGATGAGCGCTGCCCAGATCAGATCCATGGCCTCGTCCAGCGCCCACATCACCGTGAGCGAGACGAAGAGGGCGACCATCCAGCCGGCGAAGGCCGCGCCGCCGAGCATGCCCGCGCCCTTGCCCGCCTTCTTCGCCTCCGCCTGGAGCTCCGCCTTGGCCAGCGTCAGCTCCTGGCGCGTCAGCCGGCCCAGGTCGGTGGTCAGCTGGGAGACCAGCTCACCGACCGTCTCGTCCGTCGACAGCCGGGTTGGGCCGCCGTCGGGTGGTGATCCGCCGAAAGTCATGTCACAGCCCCGGCCTGCGCGTGGTCGGCATGCCGGGATCCGGCGCGGGTGCCGACGGCGGTTGGACCAGATAGTCGTCAGCGGCCGACTGCTCAGGCATACCGTTGCTGCTGGTCGGCGCGCCAGTGTTGATCGGCGTAACCGTGCTGTTCGGCGTACTGGTGCCGCCTGATGCCAAGGCCCGCGTGAGACGGCCGGCGACAACCCCAGCGGCCGCCGCTATCAGCAGGAACGTGCCCGGCCTGCGTCGCGCGAACCCGCGGACCTCTTCCAGCAAGTCGCCAGGCTCGCGCTGCTGCAGGAAGTCCGCAGCCTGATCCGTGAAGTCGGCACCGTGCCGTGCCAACTGAGCCCCCAGGCCGGACTGACCGTGCTCGGCCATCCCGCGCAGCTCGTCACTCACCGAACGCAGTCCGTTGGCGGCCCGTTCCTTCTGCTGGCCGGCCTGCCCGACCAGCTCGTCCCGGGTCTGACTCGCCAGCCGCCGGGCCTGCTCACGAGCATCCGTCGTCACGTCCGATGCCTTCTCCTTGACCGTTCCCGCGACCTGGCGAGCGGCCTCCGCCGATGTCTCCTTCAGCTGCCCGGCTTCGTCCCGGGCTGTCTCGGCCATACCTTCTGTGGGTGGACGGTCGGCGTCCATCCGATGATTCGTCGTCTGCGACATGTGACGGCTCCTTCCAGGAGCATTGATTGACCTCGTGCCCGCGTCTGATCCCCGCCGTACGACAACGACGGCAACACTGGGCTGAGAGGGTGGCCTGCCTAGGCCGAAGGGCGCAGCATCTCTGCCTCGCAACAAGGACTTACTGACATGGCACTCTGTCGTACCACCCCGAAACTGGCCGCCCGGTACCCGCCACCAAACCCGCAAACCAACCAACTCCCCCGGCCTCGGTCTGTGCTGGATTCTCGCCACTCGGGCACCGGGGAGGCATGAATCAGCGCCTCGCCCTCGTCACCGGAGTCACCGGCTACATCGGCGGCCGCCTCGTGCCGGAGTTGCTCGAGGCCGGCTTCCGGGTCCGCGCGATGGCACGGAACCCACGCCGGCTCCGCGATCGGACCTGGTACGACGAGGTCGAGGTCGTGGAGGCGGACGCCGGGGACGCGCGGCAGCTGCGGGGGGCGATGGACGGCGTGGACATCGCCTACTACCTGATCCACTCCCTCGGCACCGGCCGGCGGTTCGAGGCACGCGACCGGCATCACGCCTTGACGTTCGCGACGTCTGCCAGGGAGGCCGGCGTATCGCGCATCGTCTATCTCGGCGGGCTCTACCCTGAAGGCGAGGAACTCTCGCCGCACCTGGATTCCCGGCGCGAGGTCGGCGAGATTCTGCTGGCATCCGGCGTACCGGTCACGGTGTTGCGCGCGGCCGTGATTCTCGGGTCCGGCTCGGCGTCGTTCGAGATGCTGCGGCACCTGACCGACCGCCTGCCGGTAATGGTCACCCCACGCTGGCTCAGCACCCGGATCCAGCCGATCGCCGTCCGCGACGTCCTGCACTACCTGGTCGGCAGCGCGTCGATGCCGGCGGATGTGAGCCGTGGGTTCGACATCGGCGGACCCGACGTACTCACCTATCGCGACATGATGCAGCGCTACGCGGCGGTGGCCCACCAACCAACGGCGCATCCTCCTCCTGCCGCTGCTCACGCCGTCGCTGTCAAGCCACTGGGTCGGTCTGGTCACCCCGGTGCCGAGCAGCATCGCCAGACCGCTGGTCGACAGCCTGATTCACGAAGTCATCTGCAAGGAGCACGACATCGCGACGTACGTCCCCGATCCAGGGACGGGACTGACCGGCTTCGATCAGGCGGTGTCGCTCGCGCTCAAGCGGGTCCGCGACCTGGACGTGACAACCACCTGGGCCTCCGCGTCGACGGCCGGCGCGCCGAGCGATCCGTTGCCGAGCGACCCGGACTGGTCCGGCGGCTCCTTGTACGTCGACGAGCGCGAAAGCGTCGTACCTGCGAGCCCCGAACGGCTGTGGACGGTGATCGAAGGTATCGGCGGCGGCAACGGCTGGTACTCGTGGCGGCTGGGTTGGTGGGCGCGCGGCCTGCTGGACCGGCTGTTCGGTGGTCCTGGCCTGCGCCGCGGCCGGCGCAATCCACGGGACCTGTCGGTGGGCGATCCGCTCGACTGGTGGCGCGTCGAAGAGATCGAGGACCACAAGCTCCTCCGTCTCCGCGCCGAGATGCGACTCCCCGGCCTGGCCTGGCTCGAACTCGTCGTCGATCACGACGACGAGGGCAGCACCGTTTTCCGTCAACGCGCGCTGTTCCATCCCCACGGCCTGCCGGGCCACTTGTACTGGTGGGCGATCAAACCCTTCCACGGCCTCGTCTTCGGCGGCATGCAACGCAACATCGCCTCGGCCGCCACAGCCGGGCACTAGGAGCCCAGTCGGGGTCAGTGCCCGACGAGCTGCTCCGCTCGCAACGCCGCTCTGAGCGTGTCGGGATTCCCCGTGCGCTCGTAGGCCTCGACCGCGGTGTCGGCGAACTTGAGCACATGTTCATCGCTGTTCTCGGCCGCGCGCTGCAGTACCTCGGCGACCGGGTCGGCGTCCGTGGCAGAGTCGGCTGGTGCGGCGGGGAGGGCGACGTCGTCCGCCGCAGCCGCCGGCGCGTACATTGCGACGATGGCAGCGCTTGCTCCCCATACGGCGCCAAAGCTGGGTTGCCACAATTCGCTCGGCAGCACAGGAAGCGTGTGCAGCACGGCGTTGGGTGCGGTTGCTGTGTGCACTAGGAGGACCGGGCTGCCCTGCGCAGAGTGCAGGTAGCGGATCGAGGCGGCGTCCACCAGTTCTGCCAGTCTGGCGGGCACATCGTGGTCATCGACAGGGCGACGGATGGCGGCTACCGACTCGGACCAGCCGGGCACGGTGGCCAGTCGCGGGATCCGGGAGGCGAGCACGCCGCTTTGATCTGCCAGGTGCGGCACCGCGTCCAACGCGCTGGCGGCGTCGAATTCGCCCGTGGGCGTACTCAGCCCGGGGACGAGCCTGGATCGGCCCGCCCAGAAGGCCAGACCATGCGCCAGTTCGATCTGCGCAGCCTGGCTCTCGTTGCCGGCCAGCAGGGTCCGAACTGCGTGCCCGACACGGATCACGCCGTGGGTCGCGCCGGCCACGATGCCAGGCAGCAGCCGTGGCCACCACGTCGTCAGCACGTCCCGCCAGGGCAGCTCGGTGACCTGCCTGGTGAAGTACTCGGTCCAGTCGGCAATCCGTTTGGCGTTGCCGAGCGCAACTTTCCAGTCCTCGTCGGTGATCGGGGCGCTCGGCGACGAGAGCTCGACCAGGCGAGGCAGGTAAGCATCGATCCAGCTGTGCACGTCGAGGTCCAGGTTCCGGCGCACGATCACCTCGGCGGCCATCGGGCCGTGGTTGGTCAGACCGTTGTTGCCCTCCTCGTCACCACCGAACTCCGGTCCGGTACGACGCAGCCGCTCATAGGTCTCGTCGAGAATCTCGCTACCGCTCATCGCCGCACTACCTCCGTCAGTCAGTGGCCGAGCCGACGGTAATCGCCGGCCCCGTTGACCCACAGGTCCAATTGGCGCCATAAGTTCCATGCCACTTCCGCGCGTCGCGGCTTCAGGGGTTGGCCACTCCGGGCTCCCCTCAGGCGATCAGACGGATGGCGTGCAGGCCGGCGTCCAGCACTCCTGGGACCTCGGCGAAGTCGATGGCGGTATCGACGAACTTGATCGCGTGTTCATCGCCACCGGCGACAGCCTGGGACATGACATCTTCCGGATCCAGTAGGTGATGCTCCGAGGGTGGACGCGGTTCCGAAGGTGAATACGCCGCAGTCACAGCGGCTGTGGCTGCCCAGGCCGCTTCCAGACTTGGCTGCCAAAGCCTCTGCGGTAACTCTGGGAGCGTTCTGAGTACCGCATTGGGTGCGGTGGACGCGTGTACGAGCATGACCGGACTGCCATGCCCGTGCGTCCCATAGCGCAGAACCGATGCCTGCACGATCGAGGCGAGCCGCTCCCGGATCTCTCCCGTGCCCGGCACAGCACCCGAGGCCTCGCTCCAGCGATCGGTGACGGCGAGTTGCGCGAGTCGGTGGCGAATGCCGAAGCGTTGATCCGCTACGCGCGGCACCGAATCAAGGGCAGACCGCGGATCGTTCGCGCCGTACGGCCCCTCGCCGGCGGGCGCCAGCGGCTGCCAGCGTGCGGCCCAGTACGCCAGGCCGTGAGCCAGCTCGACGACCCTCGGCTGTGTCTCTTCATCCGCCAAGGCACGCACAGCGTGGCCGACCCGGATCACCCCGTGGGTAGCGCCGGCGGCGATCCCTGGCAGCAACCGTGGCCACCATCTGGCCAACACTTCACGCCAGTCCCGCTCCCTGACTTCCTCCTCGAAGAAGTTCAACCAGTCGCCGGTTCTCAGCGGGTCGCCGAGTGGATCCCGCCAGGAGTCCTGGTGGATCCGATCCAGTCCGCGCGGCCGCGATTCGAGCTTGTCGTGATACTCGTCGAGCCATCGATGCACCACAGCTCCACGGCCCCGTCGTGTCAACGCTTCAACAGCCATCGGCGCATGGTTCGACAGCCATCCATCACGCTCGGGGCCGGTGTCACGCAACCTCTCGTACGCTTCGTCCAAGTAGTCGTCTGTATCCACGACGACCACCCTCATACTTAAAGCAAACTTCAAGTCAACCATCATCTTGCGGCACGCAGCGCGGCGGTGTGACAGGTGGGCTCAGTTGGGGAGCATCGCCGTGAGGCGGACTTGGCTGTTCTGGGTGAGCTGTACTTCGGCGACGTGTGCCACCGCGATGTCGAGCCGGTAACCGGTCGTGCCGGCGCTGTCTTTCACCTGGCAGGCGCCAATCGAGCGCACTGCGCCGCCGCGGTCCCGGACACGGATCTCGTACCGTCCGTCGGTCGGTGCGGACGAGATACTGACGAGCAGCCAGGATGGACTTCCCTGGTAGAGGAAGACTGTGCCGGACTGCTCGCCGGCCGGGGAGGACAGCCGCGCGGCCTTCAGGTAGCGACCGTTGGCGATCGACAGGGTCTGCCGGTACTGATCGGCCAGCGCACGGTCCGTTTCGCCTTGCTGATAGACGACCGTGGCGCTTCCTCCGGCCACGAGCAGCAGTGCGGCCGCCATTCCTCCGGCGGCGAGCATCATCCGACGCGAGTACGGGCGGCCCCGGCCGACTGTTCGCGATCCCGCCATGCCCAGCCGCTCGAGCACCGCGCTCTCAAACCCCGGCGGTGGCTCCGTCGGCGGCACGAGCATCAGCAAACCGTCAGCGACCTTCGCCAGCTCATCCAGCTCGGCCCGGCACGCCGGACATCCGCTGACCTGGCTAAGCGCCCACGCGCGTTCGTGCCCTGAGGCCGCGCCTGTGGCCAGTTCGGCGAGCAACGACCGCATCGCCGGACAGTCATGCGGACTTGTCATCGCTCACCTCGAAATCGTCGCGCAGCCGGGCGAGGCCGAGCCGGATCCTGGTCTTGGCGGTGCCCAGCGGCACCCGCTCGCGCTCGGCGATCTCTCTGGCACTGAAGCCGTAGATCGAGGCGAGCACCACGGCCGCGGCCTGTTCCCGCGGGAGCCGCCGGAGCGCGGCCCTGACCTGGTCGGTGTCTGCGACCTGTTCGATCTGCCTGTCGTCCGACGCCTCACTCGTGGTCAGCACCGCCAGCAGAACATCTGGGTCGTACGGCTGGTCGCGACGCAACCGGACCGTGTCGATCGCCGCGTTGCGGGTGATGGTCAACAGCCACGTCAGGACGCCACCTCGCCGGGCGTCATAGCCGCCCGCGAACCTCCATGCCCGGACGAACGCCTCCTGGGCCACATCGTCCGCGGTCGCCGATCCACCCACGATCGCCACTGCCAGGCCGTACACGCGGGACTGGTAGCGCCGTACGAATGCTGTTGCCGCCTGCGGATCTCCAGCCGCCATGCCGGCAAGTAGCGCCTCGTCGCTCACTTCCATAGCGGGTATTACGCGCCGGGACCCCCGATTGGCTCTCTGGCCGAGAGATCCGTTCGGCTCCCTCGGCCAGTAGTACCGCAAGAAGCCATTCGAGGGAGCTGAGAATGATCGACACCAAGACACCCTTCAGCGGTCGGCGGCACCGCCGCATCCGCGCCGTGGCGGCAGCGGCTGCGCTGCTCGCGCCGACGGTGCTGGTCGCGTGCGGGAGCGATGACGAGTCGGCCGGTGCGGGCGGGATGTCACTCTCGATCGCACAGCCGGCAAAGGACGCCACGGTCAGCCTGCCGTTCAAGGTGAAGGTCGACGCGGGGGTGCCGTTGGGTCCGACCGAGTCCGGCAAGCATCACGTCCACCTGTGGCTCGACAACCATGCGAACGACTACCTCGTCGTGGAGTCGGACACCGCAGAAATCACCAGCGGGCAGAAGGCAACCTTGTCCGGCAAGCCGTTGGGGGTCTCCCCCGGCAAGCACACGATCCACGTCTCGCTTCGCAACGCCAACCACTCGGCGGCAGGCGTGGACACCGAGATCGCAGTCAACGTCGGAACCGGAGCCGGAGCCGCACCGACGACCGCCGCACCCTCGGAGCCCGAAACCAGCTCCGAGGATCCGTACGACTACTGACACCATGGCGACCACCAAGCAGCGGGTGCCGACGGTCGAGCGCTACACCCGACGGATCCGCTGGTACCACGCGGCCACCTACCTCACTGTGCTCACCCTGCTGGGCACCGGTTGGTGGCTGCTGACTGGTCGCGAGGGTCAACCAAGCCTGGCCGCCCGGCTGACCGGCGTCTCCGACATCACGTTGCACACCTACGCGGGCTGGATACTGACCGGGCTCGCGGCCTTGGCAGTCACCGTCGGTGCACGCGCCGCGCGCGCCTTCGTGCTGGAGTCCGTGCGGGTCGACAAGGGCGATCTCCGGTGGTTCATCCGCTGGCCTGTCGCCGTGGTCACCGGCCGGTTCTCCCACCACCGCGGCCATTTCGATCCAGGACAGCGCGTGGCCAACCTCGTCCTGGTCATCCTGCTCGCTGCCCTGGTCGGCAGCGGCGTCGGGCTCACCATGGTGGTTGGCGGTCCTGGTTTCGTCTGGTTGCAACGCGTGCACCGCTGGGCCACGTACCTCATCACCCCGGTGCTCGCCGGGCACATCCTGATCGCCGCGGGTCTGTTGCCCGGTTACCGCGGTGTCGCCCGTGCCATGCACCTTGGCGGGCGGCTTCGGATCGATACGGCTCGGCGGGTGTGGCCGGACTGGCTCGACCGGCGGCTCGCCGAGGACAAGGAGCAGCCGTCACACGCGGTGACGACAGTCCGGCCTGAACCATCCGATGACGAGCCGCGTATTTAGGCGTGTGTCGACGGATGGTGGATCCGGGAGCGAAGCGGACCTCGAGGTGCTGTACGACCGGTATCGCAGGCCGCTCCTGGGCTATGTCCTGCAGTCAGTGAGCGGCGATCGCCAGTACGCCGAAGACGTCGTCCAGGAGACCATGATGCGCGCCTGGCGGAACTCGCCTGCCCTTGACCCGGACCGAGCTGGTCCTTGGCTGTTCACCGTGGCGCGGAACCTCGTCATCTCCGGGCACCGCCGACGCGCGGCGCGCCCGGCCGAGGTACCCATCGCCGAGAGGGAGTTCGTGTCGGCCGACGACGACATCGACCGGGTCCTACAGGCCTGGCAGGTCGCAGAGGTACTGCGGGGCCTCAGCCGGGACCATCGCCAGGTGATCGTCGAACTCTTCTACCGCCGGCGGACCGTCTCCGAGACGGCCGAGCAGCTCGGTATTCCGATCGGGACAGTCAAATCGCGAAGCTTCTACGCGCTGCAGGCGCTGCGAGCGGCTCTCGAGGAGCGAGGAGTCACCGGCTCATGAGCTGTCCACAAGCCGACGCGATCGGCGTCTATGTTCTCGGGGCACTCGATGCCGACGAACGCGTCGAGCTGGAGCGGCACATCCGGGACTGCCCGAGCTGCCAGGAAGCAGTCCAGCAGTTCGCCCATGTGCCGGCGGTGCTCCACAGTCTCACGCTCGAAGATGTCCTGGAGTTGCGACTCGAGGACGACGCCGATCCGGACGTCGACCGGCAACCAGCCTCCATCAGGCGTCGGCGGCGTACGCCGAAGCGCGCACTTCTCGCCGCGACCGCCGCCGTGGTCCTGCTGGTCAGCGGCGGCCTGATCGGTCGCCAGATCTCCGACGCTCCGGCATCTCCGCCACAAGCCGGGGGCGGTATCACCTGGTCTGCGACAGATGGCGTCGGCGGGATCGACACGCGGGTGCAGCTCAGCAGCCGCACCTGGGGAACAGACATTCAGGTCCACCTGGACGACCTTGCTCCTGGCCAGCGATGCATGCTGGTGGTGCACACCCGCACTGGGCGGTCGGAGGTCACCGGCTGGTGGACGACAACCGACATCCCCGAGGCAGATGTTCCTGCCAGCTCATCGTTCGCCCTCTCGGACATCACTCGCGTTGACGTCGTCACAGCGGACAACGCTGTGCTTGCGTCTCTGACCGCAACGACACGATGAGAAGGCCCTAGCGGCGGTAGGTGAAGGTCCGAGTCGCTAGATGGTTCGGGTCTGCCAGGGTCTCGCGGACAATCCGGTACGACGCGTCCACCTCGAGCTCGACATGGATGCCTTCAGCAGGCAGGCCGAAGGTGAGCAGGCGGTGTCCACCCGGCCGGGGCTCGACGACCACGTCGGGATCTGGCGGACCGGCGTACGGGTCGCTGTCGATGAACTCGGGTCCATCGATGATCACCGACTGCGCCGCCGGCGTCGGCGCAGTGGTATCGCTCGTGATCGACTCGACGACCCGGAAGTCATGCTGCGCGAGCATGGCCGTGCGCACGCGCGGCAGGGCATCCCGAGAGATGTGCGGCGCCCACCGGATCGGGAAGCTGACCATGCCGCCGTGCCATCCAGTCGCACCGACGCGCAGTTCGATGTGCTCGAGCCCCGCGGTCCACGCCACCGGACCGACGAAGCATCCACGACCACACGGCCGGAGTACGACGGTCTCGCCCCGGCCGCTGAGCTTGGCGGTCAGGTCGAATGCAGGCGGCCTGGTGTCGTTCGTAGCCGTATCGCCATCCGGCGTGTGCAGCCGCACCTCCAGTTGGTTCTCGCTGGCTGCGACGCCGACGGCGATCTGCCCGGCCAGGCCACCCAACCGGATCACCGGCCCGACGGCCGGCGTCGGATAGCCCAGGTCCGCCGTAGCCGGAGCCGGGGAAGGCAATGACACGAGTACGGCGCTCGCGGCCAAGACCACCAGCAGAACCACGGCCTCGGCTCTCACCGGCCGGGTGAACGACGAGCCAGTTGCCGAAAGCAACCGTCGCCGGGCGACCCAGGCCAGGACCGCGACAACCGCCACCAGGGAGACCTTTGCGAGCAGCGTCCGACCGTACGCCGTACCGCTGATCACCCCAGGACTCGGCACCAGCATGAGCGCGCCGATCCCGCCGGAGACTGCGACACCAAGGAACAGCACGACGGCGAGCCGCGAGTACACCGCGAAGGCTCGCCGGATCGGGACACCACCACCCCTATTGGCTCTGGCTACCCGGAGGAGATGGAACAGCGCCCCCAGCCAGACGCTGAGAGCCACCAGATGGACGGCGATGACCAGAGCACCGGAGACGCCGCGTTGACTCCCCAAGTGATTGCGCAAGGCCTCGACCGAGATCACCACCACAGCCACCGTCGCAACCATCCACCAACGCATGCGATGAGCGAGTGCTGCCAGCAATGCGAGACCGGCGGCCCCGACAGCAAGGAGAAACCCGGCCCGGCCGAACCCAGCGGTCGCGATCACGACGTACACGAGCTGCGAGGCTGTCGCCAGAGAACCGACTGCCGCCGAGGGCCGCACAAGCGATCGCGGGCGGGTCGCCGCCGGTACGGCGCGGCGGACGATCCGTTCACCGACAGCGCCACCCAGCAGGCCGATCAGACCGAGGAAGAACAGCCAACGCAGCACGGCGATCACCGGGAATCCCGTCGAACTGCCGCTCTCCGCTCCGCTCAGCTCGACCGCTGCGGCTGCGACAACGAAATCGAAGTCGGCCGCAACCACATCGCCGTCCTGCGCGGTGACCTCCCAATGGACCACATACCTTCCCGCAGGCATCGGCTCGAGAGTGTTGACGGCAACTCTGCGTCCGCCCTGTTCGATGGCCACCTCGGACGTGTCGACAGCGTGCCCGCTGCTGTCCTCGACCCGTACGCCGTGCGGCGCAACACTGACAGGTTCATCGAACACCATCGTGATCGCGGAAGGCCTGGACGCGACCGAGTAGCCCGCTGCAGGCGTCGTACTCAGCAGCGTGGGGTGCGCACTTGCCTGCGGCGCAGTGATGAACAGCAGGACCGGCACCAGGCCCGCGACCAGACCCCACTGCCGCCCGCTCAACGGCCTGATCCGACGATTGACATAAAGCATCCTGTCTATCGGGTGGTGCTGGTCAGGGTGGCCAGGACGGTCTCGTCGGACCGGATGACGTCGAGACGGTCGATCTCCGAGAGCGGAATCGACGTACTGCCCGGAATCATCAGGCGCGACTGGTAGTTGGTCGACCACCAACCCGCTGTCTCAGCAGCACCAGTCCGCGGGTGCACAACCAAGCGACAGGTCAGCTCCGGCGGGAGATCGTCCATCCACAACCGGATGTCCGTGCCCCATGCCTGATCGGCGAGACGTGCGACCGTGTCGATTCCGCCGGCCGCATCCGTTGACGTCCAGGTCACAACCCCCGGCGTCGGCTGGCGAGTCAGGAGTTCTGCGCTCGCCAAGCCGCCGGTCGCCAGAACCAGCACCATGATCATCGCCAACAGCAGCATCGGCGACCGGCTCAAGCGATGCACAACCGCGGACCAGACCGAAGCAGTAGTGGCCTCGGAGAACGGTCTTGCCGCGTCGATTTCCGAGACGAGGTCAGATCGAGGCTCAGCTTGGACATCGCGTGCAGATGCCCTCGGTGAGACGTCATCCAGCGTGAGTCTGTGCATGAGCCCGGGCAGGTGAGCCACGTCGATCAGTTCCTGGCGGCAGACCTCGCAACCGATCAGGTGCCGCTCCATCTCGACCTGCTCCTGGGGGTCCAGCGCACCCAGCAAATAGGCCCCGACCGACCGCGTCTCCGGACACATCACGGGCCGGTCATCCCGTGTTCTCCCGCCGCGGCCCGAAAGGCGCCCAGCGCAGACAACGCCCGCACAGCTCGCTCCGCCGCTGGCCCGTCCTTCACATGGGGCTAATACGCCGCCGACGGTCGCTCGGTTCACCTACACAAATCGACCGGACGGATGCAGCGTGTGTACGCCGAGCACGGCATCCTGAGCCAGGTCTGGTGGGTTTCCCCGGCCACGGTCCGGCCGGTTGCCTCACAGTCGGAACATCCCCTTGACGGCCGGGGAACCCGTCGACCACTTCATCACGAGCTGACGCGGCAACACCAACGCCGAGCCACCATCCAGACAGGTGCGCGGCCAGCAGCCGGCCTTCACTCAGCGTCCGATCGGTTGTCGTCCTTGATGCGGGTACGGAAGAACGCCCGGACGTCCTCGGCGAGCAGCTCGGGCACCTCCATCGCGGCGAAGTGGCCTCCGCGCTCGAACTCCGACCAGTGCCTGACGTCGTACAGCCGCTCGGCCAGCGGTCGTACCGACTGTGTGATGTCGTGGGCGAACACCGCCACGCCGAGCGGCACCCGGCACGGCAGCTGGCTCCCCCGAGGGGTGTCGTGGTGGAACCGGCCCGATGAGGCCGCGGTGGCGGTCAGCCAGTACAGCGAGATGTCGGTCAGCATCTGATCGTCGCTGACCGGCGTGGCGGGGTCGGTCCACTGGGCGAAGCGCTCGGCGATCCAGACCAGCTGACCGACCGGCGAATCGGTCAGCGCGTAGCCGATGGTCTGCGGGGTGAGCGCCAGCAGAGCCTGGTAAGGCGGACGATTCGCCATCAGCTGTCTGACTTTGTCCAGTCGGGCCTCATCGGCTGCGGAGACCTCGACCTCGGGATCCGGCCGGGTCGGCAGGTAGTTGACGTGCACCCCGACGACCTGGTCGGGCGCCACCGCGCCGAGCGCCATGGAGATGCCCGCGCCGAAGTCGCCGCCCTGCGCGCCATAGCGCTCGTACCCCAGGCGGCGCATCAACTCGGCCCACGCCCGGGCGACCCGGACCGCGTCCCAGCCGCGCTCGTGGGTCGGCCCGGAGAATCCGAAGCCGGGGATGGACGGAATCACCAGGTGGAAGTCGCGCGACAGCGGCTCGATCACTTCGAGGAACTCCAGGAACGAACCTGGCCAGCCGTGGGTGAGGATCAGCGCGAGCGCGTCCGGTTTCGGCGACCGGACGTGGACGAAGTGGATGTTCTGGCCATCGACCTCGGTGGTGAAGTGCGGAAGCTCGTTCAGCCTGGCCTCGTGCTCACGCCAGTCGTAACCGGTGCGCCAGTATTCGGCCAGCTCCTTGAGGCGTGCCAGCGGGAACCCATAGTCCCATCCGGCATCGGCGACCTCGTTGGGCCACCGCGTGCGGGAGAGCCGGTCGGCCAGGTCGTCGAGGTCGGCCTGAGGGATCGTGATGTGGAACGGCTTGATCATCGTGTCAACTCCAGGGAGATTCATTCGGCGTCCAAACGTTAGCTCGACTAACGTTTGGTGTCCAAACGATATCACGGTCATTGGTCGCCCTAACGATTCGCTAGACTTGCCACGTGGAGAAGCCATCCGATGAAACGCCCGCAAGGTGGGAGAGCCTGCCCAGCTGGCTGCTCGGCCTGACCGCCCAGCACGCACACCGCCTGGTGGGCGACGGGTTCTCGTCCGTCGGCGCCCGCGGCTACCACTACCGCCTGCTGGCGACGCTGGAGGATTTCGGGCCGGCCAGCCAGGCCGCGCTGGGCCGCCGTAGTGGCATCCACCTCAGCGACATGGTCGCGACGATCAACGAACTCGCCGATCGCGGACTGGTCGAGCGCGCCCCGGACCCCTCGGACGGGCGGCGCAACATCATCTCGCTGACCGCCGCCGGCAAGCGGCAGCTACGGCGGCTGGAAAAGCGGCTGGCCGAATCCCAGGACGAACTGCTGGCTCCGCTGTCACCCGACGAGCGCCGGCGACTGACCGAGCTCCTGTCCAAACTGTCCGACCACCACAACCGACGTACCGGCACGCTCGAAGAGCCGCCGATGCGCTGACCGGGTCTGGATAATGAAGGTCGCGTCTGCGCAGTGCGATCGTCCTGGAGGATTGCCATCACCGACATCCGCGCCGAGATGGAACAGATCGAGAGGGCCATGCCATGAGTACGGCGTCCTGGTCCGTCAGGCGGTCGATCAGCGATCTGATCGAGCAGGTGGATCAATCGGCGATCCGGCTCGTCACGACGGCGGCCACGCTGAGCGATGCCGACGTTCGCGGCCCGTCGATGCTTCCAGGCTGGTCGCGCGGACAGGTGCTCCTGCATGTGGCACGGAGCGCGGATGCCTACACCTGGCTGCTGCGTTCGGCCCGGCGCAACACACAGCCCGGCAGCAGGCCGAGCACGACTGCCCCGCCCGATGCTGCTGCCACAGCCATGGAGGTCACCGGCGATCTGCAAGTCAGCCTGGAACAATTCGCCGCGGAGATCGGCAAGATGCCCGCCGACGCCTGGGGTCACGTGGTCACAGCCCTTGCGGGGTGGCCACACCCGGCCTGGTTCACCCTGCGGCGATGCTTGCGAGAACTGGAAACCCACCACTTCGATCTGGGCCGCGGGTACGGGACCCGAGACTGGCCCACCTCCTACGCGGCCTGGGCTCTCGACGACACACTGGCGACGATGAAGGCGCAACGCTTCCCGCTCGGATCGGCCGAGGCGATCGATCTCGGCCGCACCTGGACGATCACGCCGGGCGGACCGTCGATCGCCGCCGCCGGGCACGAACTGCTCGGCTGGCTCGCAGGTCGCAGCGAAAGTCCGGGGACCAACTCGGACACCACGCTGCCGATCCCGCCGCCGTGGCCGCAGCCGCCCGCGACCCTCCCGGTGCTGCCCGGAGAACAGTTCTGAGACCGTTGCTGCAGGCAACTTTCAGGTCGGGACGGTACGCCGGCACTTGCTGGCTGTCAGGAAGAATCAACCTCGGGGCTAGATTCTTGACGCGATCAATTAATCCCCCGTACGGTACCGGGACGCCCCGCAACGAAAGGTGCCATGCCATGTCCACCGTTCGTCCCCTCCGCCGTGCCCTCGCGCTGGCGACCGTCGTACCCCTCGTCCTCACCGCGACGATGGTGTCCACGAGCGCACCGGCGCTCGCCAAGAGCGACTTCAGCGTCAAGCCGTTCATGGGCTGGAGCAGCTGGAGCGTCCAGTCCTCCACTCACCCCGACTACGGGACGAAGTGGCTCACCGAGCAACACATCAAGGACACCGCCGACTCGATGGCCGCGAACCTGAAGCCGGCCGGATACACGAACGTGAACCTCGACGCGGGCTGGAACGCCAACTGGGACTGGCAGTTCCGCACCGACGCCAACGGCATCCCCGAGGCCGACCCGGCGCGCTTCCCCAACGGAATCGCCAGCCTGGCCCGCTACATCCACGGCAAGGGGCTCAAGATCGGCCTGTACGGCGGCGCCGGTCTGCAGAAGGCGATCTACGACAAGAACGCCCCGATCATCGGCACCGACTGCACGACCCAGGACATCACCGTGATGCCGCTGACGCCGACCAACATGTGGGGCGGCGACTGGAAGATCGACTTCACCAAGCCGTGCGCGCAGGCGTACTTCGACTCGATCGCGGACCGATTCGCCTCCTGGGGCGTCGATTTCGTCAAGGTCGACGGCGTCACCACCGACAACATTCCGGACATCGAGGCCTGGTCGAAGGCGATCGACCAGAGCGGCCGCAAGATGTGGCTGACCGCGAGCGCCTGGCCGGTACCGCGGGACGCCGGCGAAGGCCTGCGACCATGGGCGAACAGCGTCCGCGTCGACACCGATGTCGAGTGCTACTGCAACACCGTGTCGACCTGGACCAGCTCGGTCGACAACCGGTGGGAAGACCTGCCGAACTGGCTCGACGTGGTCGAGCCGAACTACTGGCCGGACCTCGACTCGATGCCGATCTCCAACAACACCGGCCTCGGAATCCAGGACGGCATCACCGACACCGAACGGCAGAGCGTGATGACGTTCTGGTCGATGGCATCCTCGCCGCTGTACGTCGGCGGCGACATCTCCACCATCGACGACAAGGCCGTGTCGATCCTGACCAATCGCGAAGTCATCGCGGTCGACCAGGCCGGCGTGATCCCGGCCCAGGTCACCGGCGGAACGCTGCAGGTCTGGAAGAAGCGGCTGCCCGACGGCCGCCTGGCAGTTGCGGTCTACAACCTCGGGGACGACTCTTCGGACATCACCGTCCAGTGGAGCCAGCTCGGCGTCAGAGGCAACCGGAATGTCCGCGACCTGGTCGGCCGGCAGAACCTCGGCAAGTTCAACAAGTCCTGGACCGCCGAGGCCGTCCCGGCCCACGGCTCCCGCCTGATCACCCTCTCCTGACCGTCGAACATCGGACCGAACTGCTGCTCACCGGCCTCTGGAGCAGGCTCGCGCCAGTCTTCGCGGGTGGTTCGTGGACAGGGCCGCTGGAAAGGCACATGCTGGGGGCAGCGCGGTCAGATCTTGCGCTCAGTAGCTCATCGGGGTTGCCACAGTTTCGTGTCCGTGCTGGGGGCCGTTCGCATGGACACAATCAGCAGTCGCGGCATAGAACCGCCGTGGCAACCGCCTGGCTTCCGAATCCGTCCTTGATCGAGATCCCTCGACAGGACTACCCGGGCATGTGCCTTTCTGGCACCGCGCACAAGCACCACAATCCAGCCGGCCGTTGCCGCGCTCAGGAGTTGAACACCATGACCCACTTCGCAACATCACAGCCAGTCTTCCTGCGGACCTGGTTGCTCTGGACAGCGGGCTTCCTCGCCTTCCCCGTCGCCGGCATTGCCGGCGACCTGGCCGCGGGCCGCGTGGACGACGCCCCCGCCGCGTTGCTCGGTGGCTTGGTCACCGGTGCCGTCCTCGGTACTGGACAAGTGCTGGTCAGCCGCCGGCGGCTCGACCCGCGGCGATGGATTCCGGCCACCGCGGTCGGTATGGGCCTAGGGCTCCTCCTCGGCGCCGCGATCGTCGGGTACGGCACGTCGTTGGGCGAACTCGCCCTCATGGGGGTTCTCACCGGCATCGTCCTCGGCCCGGCGCAGGCACTCGCGCTACCTGCCCGGACCCACCGGCGGTGGCTATGGGCCGCCGCCCTGCCGATCCTGTGGGCGCTGGGCTGGACTGTCACCACCCTCGGCGGGATCAGCGTCGAGAACCAGTTCACCATCTACGGCGCCTACGGAGCGGTGACCTTCTCCGCCCTGTCCGGCCTGCTGCTGCACTACCTGCTGCCGTACCGCGCCGCGGCCGGCCCGGCTTCGACGCAGACACCGATCGAGACCCAGGCATGAGCACCCCGCAGCACGTCATCTTCGGGACTGGCGCGATCGGACTCGCACTGCTCGCCGCGCTCCGCCGGCGCGGCGAGACCGCCCGGCTCGTCAACCGTTCGGGCCATGCACGCGTGCCCGATGGGATCGAGGTCGTCGGCGGCGACGCCCGCGACCCCGACTTCACCACTGCCGTGGCCAAGGGCGCCCGCGTCGTCTATCAGACGCTCAACCCGCCGTACACCGAATGGACGGCGCAGTTCCCTGCCCTGCAGGCCGGTGTGCTCGCCGCTGCCGAGGCCTCCGGCGCACGGCTGGTCAGCGTCGAAAACGTCTACATGTACGGGCGTCCTGCCGGTCACACGTTCACCGAAGACCACACCTACGACGCTCACACCAAGAAGGGACAACTCCGAGGACGAATGGCACGCCAACTCCTCGCCGTCCACCTCGCCGGCCGCGTCCAGATCGCGATCGGCCGCGCGTCGGACTACTTCGGCCCCCGCGGCGGCGCCCAATCCAATCTCGGCGACCGCGTCTTCCCCGCCGCCCTGGCCGGAAAGACCGCAACCGTGCTCGGCGATCCTGACCAGCCACACACTTACACCTACATCCCCGACATCGGCGAAGCACTCGCAGTACTTGGCGAACACCCCGATGCCCCCGGCCAGGTGTGGCACGTCCCGAACGACCCGGACACACGCAGTACGCGAGAGTTGGTCGACCTCATCTACCGCGACGCCGGGCAACCCCGCACGAAGCTCCGTGCCATGCCACCGCTGATGCTCCGCGCGCTCGGCCTGTTCAACCCAGCGGTCCGAGAACTCACCGAAATGCGGTACCTGTTCGAAGAACCCTTCATCGTCGACAGCACCAAGATCGCGAACAAGCTCCACGTCCACGCGACACCGATCGCACAAGCCCTGACCGACACCCTGACCACCTACCGAGGCTGACCGAGGAAGATCTCCGGGACCACCAGATAGCCGAGCAGCATCAGATGTACGCCGAAGAGCGCCAGCCCGATCAGCCACGTGTAGTCGAACACCTCCCGTGGCCGGGCCGGATCTGTGCGTGCGCATCGGGCTGTGAACTGAGGTGTCTCAAAGGCCATCGGCGTCGAGCTGGTGGAGTCGGTTGGCGAGCTCTGTGCGCGACCGAACCGACAGCTTGCGGTAGATGCGAGTCAGGTTGGCTTCCACAGTCTTGACTGACACGAACAGTTGAGCAGCGGCCTCCTGATTGGAGTGACCCGAGCCGACCAGGTCGGCGACCCGGCGTTCGGTTGCCGTGAGCATCATTGTGGTCGAGGGAGACCCGATCCGGTCGGCTTCGTCACGGGCACGTTCTGCCCACCGCGGTACACCCAACTCCTCGAAAGCCGCCGCTGCGCCGAGCAGCATCTCCTCGCCCGAGCGTCGGTGGCCGGCACGACGATAGACCTGCCCAAGCGCCAGTAGGGATCGCGCCGCCTCGAACGGACACTCCGCTCCCGTGTTGCCGACGACTTTGCGAAGCACGATCAACGCTCCGTCGACATCTCCGCGGGCAGCGGCCAACAGAGCCTGGCAACGGTCCGCGGCGACTGCTGCTTCCGGCCGGCCGGCCGCGCCCTGGCGTCGCAGGAGGTCGATCGCCACCTCGACCTCGTCCAGTACGCCGGCCTGCAACGCGGCGTCCGCGTAGTCGACGGGCCACAACAACTGCTCCAGGTCGACCATCTTGGTGATCGCGAAGATCTCCGCGAGCTCGCGCAACGACTCCAGCGCCGCAGACCAGTTCCGCGCGGAGACCTCGATGAAGCCCAGCTGCGCCAGGAAGCCGCCCAGCCAATACATCAGCCCACTGGACCTCGAGCGTTCCGCGGCGCGCCGGGCCAACTCGCGGGCCTCGTCCAGGTCGCCGGAGTACTCCTTGATCAGGATGCGGGCCATGCTCTCCTGCAAGCCGACCGTGCCCCACGCACCCGAGCGGTCCGCGTCCTCCAGAGCAGCCTGCGCCTGGGGAACCTTCGACGCGCGGATCAGAACGAGAACCAGCCAGATGTACAGGCTGGACAGGTCGGCGTACCGGCCGGCATCGACGGCCTTCACGATGGCATCGCGGACCACCGACTCGGCGGTGCCGTCGTTCCAGGCCGCATAGAAGCTGCGTGCGCCGGCCCATTCCGCCGGCGACAGCTCGAGCGACGAATGAGCGACCAGCCGTTCCATCTCGTGCAGCGTCCGTTCGGGCCGATCGATCCCCCAGATCTGCTCGATCGACTGCCGCTGATACAGCGCGACCAGCTGAATGTCCGGCCGATCCGCCGCGACCGCCTCCGCGATCGCCATCCGGGCCAGCCGCAGGGCGAGCCTGCCGTGTCCCTCCATGCGGTGGCGCTCACTCAGGGTCTGCAGGATCTCGGCACGGACCTCCCCCGCCGGTGCGATCCGGAATGCCTGCTCGGCCAGAGATCGAGACTCCCGCAGGTCCTCGGCCAGCCGGGCCCGACGTACCAAGACCTGGGCTCGATCCTGCGAACTCCCGGCCAATGCCGCCCCCTTGCCCAAGGCTGCACGCGCCGACAGGCCGTCGCCGGCATCGACGTAGCTGTCCACGGCCCGAAGCCAGCGACGGAAGCCATCAGCGGTGTCCATCGCTGACGGAGTGGCCAACGCGGCGCCTTCCAGCAGCTCCCCGGCAAGCTGCTGGGCACCGCGCGCCCGAGAGATCTCCGCGGCAGTCTCCAGTTCACCGGCGACGGCCTTGTCGGGGGCGACGATCGACTTCGATCGATGCCTGGCACGCTCGACCGGGTCGTCCAGCAGTTCCGCGAGAACGCGATGGGCGCGGCGACGGTCAGCAGGTACGGCGGCCTCGTAGATCGCCGAAGCCAGCATCGGATGGGTGAACGCAACGACCGACCCGGCACCCACTGTCGCCACATCCCAGTCCGCGGCAGCCTCCAGCGCGGACTCAACCTCGGCGTCATCCACGATTGCTCGCAGTGTGTCGACCGTAAGCCGCCCAGCAGCAGAAACGAGCAGCAGGACGTCGCGCGCGTTCTGCGGGAGCAACATGACCTTCTCGCCGAGAAGCCCAGCCAGACTCGGCGGTACCGGGAAGACCGGCTCGTGGCCGTCCTGGGCGCTCCAGCGCCACTTCGACACGTCTGACTGCATCGCCTGCGCGATCATCAACGCAAGGTAGGGATTCCCGCTGCTGGCCCGCGCCACCCCAGCACTCATCGGCGGAGTCCACCGCGCGCCCAGGCGAGTGCGCAGCAACTGGCCGATCGCCCAGTCCGCCAAGGCCGGCAGCGACAGCTCGCGGCGCGGCTCGGGCAGCTCGCCGATGAAATCGGCGCCGGCGTCCCGATCCGGCCGTGTCCCGACCAGGATGCTCAACCGCTGCGGCTCGACCGAGATCCGGCGGAGCGCGAAGCCGAGGCTGCCGACAGTCGCCCGGTCCAGCCACTGCAGGTCGTCGATGATCAGGGTCACCGGCTCGGCCTCGCAGAGCTGCTTCAGCAAACCCTGGACCGCCAGCGGAACCGCCAGGGCATCGGCGTCGCGATCGCCTGGTTCGTCACGGTGCAGAGCCACCGCGAGTGCGCGCCGCTGCGGCGCCGGAAGGGTCAGCTCCGATCCCGGCGGACATTGGCCGATGAGTTCGGCGAGACCGGCGAACGGCAGGCCCCGGTCGAACTGTGTCGGAGCGAGCGAAAGCACCCTTCGCCCTCGGCGCTGGGCCAGCTGATCCGCGACCTTCAGCAAGCTGCTCTTGCCGACCCCGGGATCACCGATCGCCACCGCGCTCCCACCCCGGTCCAGCACGTCGCTCACCGCACGCACCGCGTCCTCACGGCCGAACAGCCCGTACGCGGCCGCCGAAACCTCATCCACGAGGACATCATCCTGCACCGCACAGGCCCGGATCGAGGGTCCTGACCGCCGCTGTCGAGGGGTATCCCCGATGCCCCGAGCGCCGACCCCCGCCTAGCGTCACCGCATCGGTCCACAATCAAGGAGGACGCCATGAGCACAAGCACCCGGCCGGCCGTCGTACTCATCCACGGAGGATTCGTCGACGGTTCCGGATGGCGAGGTGTCTACGACCGGCTCCGCGCCCAGGGTCACCGGGTCGCCGTCGTACAGAACCCGACCGTCTCCCTCGAAGGCGACGTGGCCGCGACCAAGCAGGTCCTCGACGAGCTCGACGGGCCTGTGGTCCTCGTGGGTCACTCGTACGGCGGCGTGGTCGTCACCGAGACCGGCAGCGACCCGCGCGTCGTCGGACTCGTCTACATCGCGGCATTCGCCCCCGACAAGGGTGAGTCCGTCAACACCCTTATCGCCGACCCGCCGCCGGGTGCGCCCGTGCCGCCGATTCTGCCGCCGCGGGACGGCTACCTGTTCCTCGACCGGGACAAGTTCCACGACTCGTTCGCCGGTGACCTACCGACCGACGAGGCCGCCTTCATGGCCGACTCCCAGGTCCCGTGGGGAGTCGACGCCCTCGGCGGCACCGTCACCGAACCCGGCTGGCGAAGCAAGCCGAGCTGGTACCTCGTCGCCGCCGACGACCGCATGATCCCGCCACCGGCCCAGCGCGCCATGGCCGAACGAGCCGGCGCCTCGGTCCGCGAAGTCCCCGGTAGCCACTCGGTCTACGTGTCCCAGCCCCAGGCCGTCGCCGACCTCGTCCACAAGGCCCTCGAATCCCTCACCTGATCAAGGACCGCAGGAACGCCAGCAACGACATGGCCGTCAGCAGGCAGGCGACAACCCCTTCCATCACCGGCAGCGATCGAGCGTCCGGCAGAGAACCGGCCACTTGACGACCACGATCCCCACCCCCATGAACGCGTACCCGAACCGCATGGCGTTCATCCGCCGGGTAGTCAGCTCCTGATGGCGTCGTGGGATGGGTGTTCGTACACCTGGTTCGACGGGAACGGCGGCGTTGATCTGTGCACTCACGGTTTGCAGCCCTTTACTAGTGGTTGTGGCGAGTGAGGAGGCGTCGGCGCACCCGGTGCAGCTGCGGCATCAGTCCGTAGATCACGATCGGTACGGCGATGGTCGCGAGGACGAACGTCCGCACGACCGGCGTGAGCGTGCCGAGCCAGTGACCTAGGACGAGGTTGAGAGCGGTGAGGGTCGGGAACACGGCCAGCCAGATCATCAGGGCCAGCTGGTGCTTGGTCGGGGGTCCAGGTACAGCGGGCTTGGGCGTCGGGTCGAGCTTCGGACTGAGCGATGGTGTGGTCATGCTCCAAGGCTGGGGCTGGGTGGGGCGTTCGGCCACGAAGGTTGCCGTTTGTGGGAATCGGGGGTCAGATGTGTTCGTGGAGGACACCTCAGCGGCGGAGATCGCCGCGGTGCTCGAGGGAGTCGGGGGACGGCTCAAGCGACTACGCGCGCGCCGCCGGATGACCCTCACCGAGGTTGCGACAGCGACGGGGATCTCGAAGAGCACGATGTCGCGGCTCGAGACCGGACAGCGCCGGCCGACCCTGGAACTGCTGCTCGCGTTGTCGCAGGTGTATCGGGTGCCGCCGGATGACCTCGTCGCCGCACCGGTGCAGGGCGATCCACGGATCCGCCTCAAGCCCGGTCGCGTCAAGGGCCGGACGGTGATCCCGCTGACGCAACAGCCCGATGGCACGCAGGCGTGGAAGATCGTCATACCGACCAGCAACGTCACCCCGGAGCTCAGGGCGCACGACGGCCACGAGTGGATCTACGTGCTGTCCGGCCATATGCGCCTCGTCTTCGGCGACGAGGACTGGGTGCTCGGCCCCGGCGACGTCGCCGAGTTCAGCACCGAAAAGCCCCACTGGTTCGGCAGCACCGGCACCGAGCCCACGGAGATCCTCAGCATCTTCAGCCGCCCCGGCGAACGGATGAACGTCCGGGAAACGACTCCGCACCCGTAGCACTGCCGCCAGCTGCGTACCGGCTAGCTGGGGTTGCAGATCCATGCCAGCAGCAGGCACCTTCGGGCGCCACCGGCGATGCCAGCTGAGTTCCTGGCCGGGAGCATGGTGATATCCCGGCCCGATGAGGTGAGGAGGCGGCGTTGAGTCTCGTCGATCTGTCCCGATGGCATCGCCGGCGGCGCGACCGCCAATCTGTGAACCGGCATCGTCATGGCGCTGTTCGCCGCCGTTCTTCACCTGCGGTCGGTGAGGTCACGACACGCCCGGTGTGGCTGAGGATCTGGCAGTCCCAGCGTCAGGGTTCCGTGATGCCGTCCGCCATCGCGATCCACCGGTCGGTCGAGATGCACGTGGCCCGCACGGCAGGCGTCGCGCTGACCATCCAGCAGCTCCGTCAGGCCGCCGTCTACACGGTGCGGTACGACGAAGAGAGCGACCGCATGCTGCACGAGGTGTTCGCGCCGTACGGCATCCCGTACCAGCGGGCCACCGGATGAGCACACATCAGAAGGAGTGATGACCCATGTCAGAGTCCAATCCCGGAAACGCCGGAGCGGCCGGCACCATCGATGTCGGCGGTGACCTGACCGTCAACCGTCTCGGCTTCGGCGCCATGCGGATCACCGGTGCTGGGATCTGGGGTCCACCCAGCGACCGAGACGAGGCGAAGGCGGTACTGCGCCGAGCGGTCGAGCTCGGCGTCAACTTCATCGACACCGCCGACTCCTACGGTCCCCACATCAGCGAGGAGCTCATCGGCGAGGCCCTCTACCCGTACCCGGACGACCTGGTGATCGCGACCAAAGGCGGCCTCGTGCGCCCCGGCCCTGGACAGTGGCTCGCCGACGGCCGGCCGGAGCACCTGATCGAGGCCTGCGAGGGAAGCCTGCGCCGGCTCAAGCTCGAACAGATCCCGCTCTACCAGTTCCACCGGCCCGACCCGGACGTGCCGCTCGAGGACTCGATCGGCGCTCTCGTCACCCTCAAGGAACAGGGCAAGATCCGGCACATCGGGCTGTCCAACGTCACCGAGGACCAACTGCGGCGCGCACAGCGACTGACCCCGATCGCCTCGATCCAGAACCGCTACAACATCGACGACCGCCATTCGGAATCGCTGGCCGACCTCTGCGAGCAGGAGCGGCTCGTGTTCCTGCCGTGGGCGCCGATCCAGGACCTCGACGACAACCGGGCTGTGCAGGAACTGGCCCAGCGCTACCACGCTCAGCCCCGGCAGATCGTGCTGGCGTGGCTGCTGGCCCGGTCACCCGCCATCCTGCCGATCCCGGGCACTGGATCGGTGTCGCACCTGGAGGACAACATCGCCGCCACGTCGATCAAGCTGACCCCGACCGAGATCGCCTCCTTGACCCGCGACGCCGACTGAAACCACGTCGGACGACTCAAACGCTTAGCTTTACCACCGGCCCGAGGGATCTGGAGGGTCTTGGGTCGATGGGCGAGCCTCGGCAGGACTTGCTGCGTGGATCCCGCTCGGATCTGTGCTCCTGTGGCAGCTAGAGGAACAGCGCTTATCCGCGGAAAGGGGCGAGCCTGATTGTCACGTCGCTGAGTGCGAAGCGGTGTAGGTACCAGGCGCGACCATGTGGGACCTGCTTGGCTTCGGCTCGTAACAGCCCGGAGAACTCCCGCTTGAAGCCGACGCGTGGGTAGTCCTGGACGACGGTCTTGCGGACTGCGTCGGGTACGTGATCGCTGCGCAGCCCGAACACATCAACTGCTGCACCGGCGGAAAGCAGGAAGGCTTCGGCACCGGATTCAACACCGACGCCTGGCGTGTGGTGCATCGCAATCGCATTCGTCACGAGCTCGCGTTGCACCTCTGGTACGTCGTGGCGGTCAGTGAAGTCGCGTGCCAGTGCCGCGCTGCGAACCGTGAAGTCGACGTCCGGGACCCGGCTCGGCAGGCCGGTATCGTGAAACAGCGCGGCGACGTACAGCAATTCGTGATCGAACTCGACTTCGTCGAGTGCAGCGATGGCTGCACCCCAGGCATAGGCACGGCGCGAGTGATTGAGCAACGCCGGTGTCAGGAGGTCGTGGGCAGCAGCCTCGGCGTCTCGTGCCAGCAATGAGTCCGGCGGGACCAGCGCGTCTGGTTCAACCGAGTTCCGGCGCCCCGAATGTGTTCGAGTGGCCATCGCGAGACTGCCGGCGATGATGCGGAGGTGGCCGCGCAGGAGTGGCCGGGCGAGCGCGATGCGTTCGCGGACCGTCAACACACCACCGGTGCGCTCGGTCCAACCGATGGATCCGATGGGGTCGTGCGTCGCTGGCTGGTTCATCCGAATCTCACCGTCTTCCTCGATGGTGTCAGAGTAGGGCGCCGTACGCCGTACGCCGACGTCTCGACACCACCGACCCGTAGAGCGAAACTGCCAGCATGGCCGAGACACCGCTCATCCCGGAGAACGCGGAAACCGCCTTGCGGGGGGTTGGTGATGATGACCGCGTGGAGGTCGTCGTGGTGGGTGCGGGCCAGGCCGGGCTGGCGATCGGGTTTTTTCTGGCACGTCATGGTCGCCGGTTCATCATCCTCGAGGCCGCCGACGCGGTGGGGGCAGCGTGGCGGGACCGGTGGGATTCGCTTGCCCTGTTCACGCCGCGCCGGTATGACGCACTCCCCGGAGTGGGCTTCCCGGGGGATCCCGACGGTTACCCGACTCGTGACGAGGTGGTCTCCTATCTGACGGCGTACGCGGAGACCTACAAGCTCCCGGTGGTTTTGAACAGTGCCGTCAGGTCGCTGACCCAGATTGAGGATGGGTTTCAGCTGGAGTGCAGCGACAGGAGAGTGAGGGCCGACCAGGTCGTGGTGGCGACCGGTCCGTTCCAGCTGCCGTTCACGCCGGCGCTGGCCGGGCAGCTCGGTCCTGAGGTCTTCCAGATGCACAGCACGGGGTACCGGCAACCGCAGGACGTCCCGGCGGGGACCGTGCTGGTTGTCGGTGGGGGCAACACCGGTTTCCAGATCGCGACGGAGCTCACCGGCACGCACGCGGTCCACCTCTCGGTCGGCTCACGGCAGACGCCGCTGCCTCAGAAGGTTTGGCACCGCGACTTGTTCTGGTGGCTCACCAAGACACGGTTGCTCAACATGACTGTCGATTCACGTCTCGGGCGCCGGCTGAGCGAGCGGGAGACACTCATCGGCTCAAGCCCGAGGCAGCTCAGGCGTCTCGGTGTCGACCTGCATCCGCGAGCGGTCAGCGCGTCGAACAACACCGTGAACTTTGCTGACGGCACCCAACTCCGCGTCGACGCAGTCGTCTGGGCAACCGGATACCAGCCCGACTACTCCTGGATCGAGGCCCCGGTACTGGATGCCGGAGGACGCGTCCGCCACCGCAGAGGGGTGACCAACCTGCCGGGACTCTACTTTCTCGGCCTGTACTGGCAACACACCCGCGGCTCAGCGTTGCTCGGCTGGGTGAAGGACGACGCCGAGTACATCGCCACACAGGTCCAGACCCTGGTCGGCAGCCGCAAACTGCCCCCAGATACAGCCAATCGTGAACACGCCGACGCCGGAGACAGCCAGGGGGCGATCATGTCGAGCCACAGTGACCACACCGAAAGTGAGAGTCGCGGAGACTTCTCCACCGACATCCGTGACCTTCCAGAATCCCGACCATCCGAGATCGTCTCTCTCGCGAACGGGGAAGCGTTCGACCTCGGTATCGCTGCGATGGTCAAACGGCTGGGCGATGCGACTGTGCGCATGCTTGCCTACAACGGATCGGTGCCCGGGCCAACCATGCGGGTCCAGCAGGGTTCGGAAGTGGTCATCAACGTGACCAACGAGGCGGACACCGAGGCCACCGTGCACTGGCACGGGCTCCGGTTGCAGAACGCCTATGACGGGACCCACGAAACCCAGACACCGATGCAGGTGGGTCAGAGCTTCAGCTATCGACTGCAGTTCCACGATCCCGGCCTGTACTGGTACCACCCCCACATCCGCGAGGACTATGGCCAGGAGATGGGCCTGTACGGCAACATCGTGGTCGTCCCGTCCGACCCCGACTATTGGCCCCCGGTGAACCGGGAGGAGCTGATCACCCTCGACGATGTGTTGCTCGAGAACGGTCAGATCGCGTCGTTCAGCCGCACCGAGACGACGTACGTGGCGATGGGGCGGTTCGGCAACACCATGCTCATCGGCGGTGACGTCACCGTCGAACTGTCGGCCGACCTCGGGGAGGTGGTCCGCTTCTACTTCACCAATACGGCCAACACGCGGGTCTTCAATGTCGGCTTCGACAGGGCCCGGATGAAGCTGGTGGGTGGTGACAGCGGCAGGGTCGAGCAGGAAGCCTTCGTGACTGAGGTGATGCTTGCGCCGTCGGAGCGGATCGTCGTCGACGTACTGTTCGACCAGCCTGGCATGGTGACACTCGAGCACCGGCATCCAGAGCGCACCTATCCCCTGGCATCGGTCACTGTTCGCGAGACGCCGGCCATGCCGGAGCTGAGCAAGCAGTTCGAGGTGCTTCGCACCAACGCAGACATGACAGCCGAACGGGCTCGGCTGGACCGGTACCGCGATGTGGCACCGGACAAGACGCTCGCGTTCGTGGCTGAAATGGACATGGGTGTACCCGACGGCCCGATCGTCTACTCCTGCCCAATGCACTCCGAAGTCATCACCGCCGACCAGGGCCGATGCCCGCACTGCGGTATGAAGTTGGTTGCCGTCGCCACCACCTACACCTGCCCGATGCATCCCGATGTCGTGAGCGGCTCACCCGACCGCTGCCCCCAGTGCGGGATGAAGCTCATGCCGTCGCAGCTCGTCAGCCAGACCCAGGAAGACCACGGCGACGAACCCACCCATTCCCAGCATCACGCGACCGACCAGCACGGCCACGACCATGAGGCCACTGGTGGCATCGAGTGGGAAGACGACATGGTCGACGTCAACCGGATCACCACACCGGCCAACATGCGCTGGAAGCTCGTCGACCGCAGCACCGGTGGGGAGAACCATGCGATCGACTGGCACTTCAAGGTCGGCGATCAGGTGAAGATCAGGCTGGTCAACGAAATGGACTCCGACCACCCGATGCACCACCCCTTCCACATCCACGGCGCGGGCCGCTTCCTTGTCATGAGCCGCGACGACACCGTCGAGCCCAATCTCGTCTGGAAAGACACCGTTCTCGTACGCACGGGCGAAACCGTCGACATCCTCCTCGACGTCACCAACCCCGGTCTCTGGATGGCGCACTGCCACATCGCCGAACACCACGAGAGCGGAATGATGTTCAGCTTCACCGTCGACCCCTAGCCCATAACCTGCAGGAACCGGCCGGAGCGGGGATGCTCCGGCCGGTTCCGTGTCTGGGTTGATCAACGGGCGGCTCGCTCGATCACCTGGGTCACAACCGCGGGCTGGGACACCGCGACCAGGTGCGACGCACCGGGAACCTCGACCTTCGTGGCTCCCGCCCGAGTGGCCATGAACCGCTCGGCCGCGGGAGCGATCGCCTTGTCACCGGTCGGGATGACGGCGTACTTCGGGAGTGCCGCCGGGGCGGTCTCCTGCACCGGCTCGGAGAAGGCCGAGGCAGCGACCGGACGCTGGGCGGCCAGGAACACCGCTCCCTCCCGCGCCGGAATGTCGGCGGCCAGGACCGGCCCGGCCGTCTCCGGCTTCAGCGCCAGGTCGACGCCACCGGGATAGCTGATCACGTTGGTCGTGTCCGGACCGAGTTCACTGCCCGGGAACTGCGAGTTCAGCGCACCCAGCGTTTCGCCTGCCTCGGGGATGAAGGCGGCCACGTACACGAGCGACTTGACGTCGGGTGTGTCAGCCAGCTCGCTGACCAGGGCACCGCCGTAGGAGTGACCGACGAGCACCTTCGGCCCGGGGATGCTCGCGAGGACGCCACCCAGGTACGAGGTGTCGGACGCAATTCCCCGCAGTGGTACGGCGGGCGCCACGACGTTGTAGCCATCGTGCTGCAGCCGGCTGGTCACTCCGGACCAGCTGGAGCCGTCGGCGTACGCGCCGTGCAGCAAGACGATCGTCGGTTTCTCCCTGGTCTGTGCGGTTTCTGCGGCCTGTGCGGTCGTCCCGCCGGCCAGCAGCACGCCTGCACCCAGCACCGCGAGGAGCAGGTTCTTTGCCTTCGGCATCATCTTTGTCATTGTTCTCATACCTCTACTTGGTGGTCGTACCGGTGGGGATGTTGCGGGTCTCGATCGCCCGCACGGAGTTCTCGAACGCCGTGCCCAGGACCCGCCTGCCGAAGACGGCGAAGACGGTCGCGAGCAGGTGGCCCTTCAGGTTCTTGCCGTCGCGCACGATGACGGCGTCGATCTCGGTCGCGCCGTCCGCGCGCCGCTTGAAGGTGTAGGTGTAGCCGGACTCGCCACCCCAGACACTGGAGTCCGTGGTGGTGAGGACTACGCGGTCCGGGTCGGACCAGTCGTAGTGCAGGCGTTCCCAGACACCGCCGGAGCCCTCGGTGACATCGGCGTACCCAGGACCCTCGTCGTGCACCAACAGGTCGTCGTCGTGGCTGTTCGCGAAGAGCTTCGAGCGGCCGGGCCCGAAGTCGGTGAGCCCGGCAATGAACTGCTCGGGCGTCGAGGTGGTCACCTCGGTCAAGTGGATCGTGGTCATGGCGTCTTCCGTTCCTTGAAGGGGTTCTGCTTACTCCCAGATTTCATCGGGAGTTGACGCATCACCCCAGTGGAAGACACTGGTCCACTACCCAGCGCAGCTGACCGCAACAAACCGTCGACCCCGTGGAGCGCCCGTCGGTGTCCTTCGAACCGGCCTCGTCAGAGTCGCTGGCGTGCCGGGGCGTAGGTGTTCGTGCCGGCCGCTTCCTCGGCGCGAATGATGTGGGTGATCGCGTTGATCATGGCCAGGTGGGTGAAGGCCTGCGGGAAGTTGCCGAGATGGCGTCCGCTGCGCGGGTCGATCTCCTCGGCGTAGAGACCCAATGGGCTCGCGTAGGACAGGAGCTTCTCGCAGAGCGCAGTGGCCGGCTCCATGAGGCGTGGTCGACAGACGAAGCCGTTCGAGAACCTCACCGACAGCATCCTCTCTCCCGACCTGGACGCGATGAGCAGCGGCGCCCTACCGGGGAACGATCCCGCTCCGCCCCTGCCACGAGCCGTGCTCCGACAGCGGCCGGAATCGCAGGGTCGCGAACTCGTGGTGGAAGTCCCTGCGCCGGCGTTCGGCCATTGCGGCGGCATGACGGTCGGGTTCCGGGACAGTGCTGTGGCCGTGCACCATCTCTTCCATCTGCCGCACGGACCGCCAGACCGAGAACGTCGAGATCGTCCGAGGCGGGCGCATCGCGGCCAGCGCCAACGTGGCCCCCGGATGGTCGCGAACCAGGCGCTCCACGGGCTTGCCCCACTTGAGGAACCTCGGCACCTCCAGGAGGCGCATCCGGGCCAGCGTGACCGCCACGACGGGCTCGGCGGGGTCCCACTCGCCCGCTCTGGCCGGCAGGTCGGGCAGCGCCGCAAGCCGCGACCAGCGACGAAGGAACTGCATGCGCACGTGCCAGCCCGCAGCCAACTCCCTGCCCAAGGGGTGATCCGCCAGGAACGTCATGACCGCCGCCTCGTCCTCCCACCGCGCGAACATCGCCATCCGACGCAGCTGCATCCGGGCCGACGAGACGGTCGGTGCACCGAGGCGCATCAGCGCTAGGCACTCGGCGTACCGCAACCCGGGCGTGGAAGGCACAGTCGGCGCCTTCCACAGTGCCCCCGCCGTCGTCGTCGGACGGAGCGCCGCGAGGTGGAACGTGAAGATCGTCATCGTTGGGCAACTGTCCCATGGGTGAGGCGCATAGCGCCGAGTACGGACTCAAGCCAACAACTTGTAGATGTCATCGCTCGCGTTACTCGAGCACCGAGCTGCAGCCGTGTGGTTAGGGTGCGTGTAGCTCCTCGGACACAGCAGTTGTCTACACGGGCGGCTCATCCCGGCTTCTCGCCGCGCCGTCTCGAACGCGGCTTCTGCGGACCCTTTCCACAGCTACACACGGTGGTCCATCGGGTTGACCTTCGGTTACGGGGCAAGGGTTATTTCGACTGTGTGGGCTCCATGGAGCGAGGCTGGTACGCCGTACTCGGTGCGTGGGGTGGCGTCGAGGGTGAATGAGCGGATGGCGTTGCCTGTGCCGCGGAGGGTCACCGTCAGGGTGGCGTCGCGGTAGCGCAGGCCGGTCAGGGCGACGCTGCCCCAGCTGCGTGGGAGAGTTGGCGCGAAGTTGAGGCCGTGGTCGTCGAAGGTCATCCCGAACAGGCCGGTGTGCATCATGTCGATGAACGCCGTCGCCGACCAGGTCTGGTCGGGCTCGGAGTCCCAGCGGCGTTTCAGTACGTCGGTTGCGCCCTGGTAGCCGCCCTCGACGGCACCGGTGTTCCCGTGGTAGACCTCCCAGAAGCCGCCGCTGTCCCTGACCAGCTCCGCGAGCAGCCCGGTCTCCGTCGCGTACCCCTTCAGGTCGCCGTGCTTGGCCAGGGCCTTAGCCCAGAGTCCTTGCACGAGCGGCCACACGATCGCGTTGTGGCGTCCTGGCTCCGCGCTGGAATATCTGTCCCAGTGTGGATAGGTGTCGGGCATTCCCCAGGTCATCCGCTGCGCGTTCGAGATCAGGGCACTGGCCTGTGCTCCGTCGGCGATCCCGAAGAGCAGGGTGAACGCCAGCCCCGCGCCTTCCTGGTAGGCGCCCGGCGTCCCGTCGGCAGTGATCTCGTAGTTGTAGCTTCCGGTCCGCGGGTTCCAGAAGTGTTGGTTGATCGACTGCTTGATGGCCGCTGCCTTGGCGCGGTAGCCGCCGGCCGGCCGGCCGAGCGTGTCCGCCATGTCGGCGGCGCGCGTGTAGGCCGCGTGGTACAGCGCGTTGGTGCTCAGGTACATGGCCGAGACGACATCGGGGTACGACGTACTCTCGCTCCCCCGCGACTCGCCGCCGTCCGCCGTCGGCGCCGGGAAACCGGAGACGCCGTCGTTGAAGAACGACGGACCGGTGAACAGGCCGTAGCGCGGGTCGGGGCCGAAGACCGCGGCCTGCTCGCGGAGGGCGAGGGTGTTCGTGACCACGTCGTACGCGCTCCGCAGGAAGTCCCGGTCGCCGGTCACCAGATAGTGGTGCCAGGCGCCGACGGTCCACACCACCTGATCCCACTGCTGGCTGTCCTGCTGCACCCTTAGCTTGCCCACGGCATCCTTCTCGACCACCGCCCACAGCGTGTTCGCGGCGAGCGCCGGCGCCAGCAGGCTCGTCGCGTTCCAGCTGTTGATCGTCGCGTCCCGGGTCCACGGCTGCTCGTAGCCGCCACCGGCCCGGACCATGCCGACCGCCGGATCCATCAGCCCGCTCCTCGCGTGGATGTCGCCGAACGCAACGGTGTTGGTCCCCAGCAGGTTCTCGAGCGCCGCCGCGTAGATCGCGCCGTACAGTGCCTGGCTCTCCGGATCCTCGAACCGCAGCGTCGGACGGGAGGCTGTCGTGGTCATCCGCCCATTCCATCAGACTGGCCGACCACGGCAGTACGTCGCCTGTCCGGGGTTGGAGGTGGGTACCGGGTGCTCCTCAGGGCCCGGTCAAGGGAGGCGCGTGATGAGTATTGGGTTCGGGATCTTTCTGATGGCCACGGGCGCGATTCTCGCCTTCGGTCTACGCGACCGCAGTGACGTCGTCGACCTGCCCGCCGTCGGAGTGATCCTGATGCTGGCCGGGGCGGCCGGCATCTGGCTGTCGTTCCTGATCACCAACAAGCGTCGCCGCGTCGCGACTCAAGCACTGGACGGGTCGGTGGAGGAGCACCGCACGGTCCGGTCGGCGGGACGCATCCGGGCGTACGTCACCCGCAAGCCTCAGTCTGCACCGGCGAGGACCGACACCCCCACTGCCCGCAGGATCGATCTCGACCCGGCCGCCAGCGGCCTCCCCATCACGCCCGCCACCGCAGAACCTACAGACATCGTCGAGACCCCAGCGCCTGTCGTCCCACGCCGCCGACGCCTACTGAACGCAACCCGAAGGCGCTGACCCGGTCAACCAGTCCTTGAAGGATGATCGAAGGCCGACCGATTGCTAGCGCGTCTTCTCCTTCTTCCAGGGCCCGACGCCGAGCTTGCCCGAGGTACCCAGGTCGAGCTCTGGTGTCAGCATGACCAGGCAGGCGCTGGCACCGGACAGCCCGACGGTGATGGCGCTGCGGTCGTGCAGGATCTTTACACCGATACCCGGCGCGTCTCCAGTCATCGCCCTGGCCTCCGCACGTAGTCGAGAGCGCGGAAGACCGCAGCGGTGCTCAGCCCGTAGACCAGGTGCGCACTGAGGTCCTTTGCGAGGATCTTGGCGTCGTACTTCCAGATCGGTTCGTAAAGCCCGGCGGCGGGCAGGGTCACATAACCGCTCCCCCACACGCCCGCGCCGAAGAGGGCGCCGTACCGGACCTTCGGCACCGGCACCGATCCGGCGAGTACGCCGTACACCGCACCGTTGACGATCCCGAAGCCCCAGTGCATGACGTTGTTGACCAGGGCCGCCCGGCGGTCCGGCAGCTCACGACGGAGCAAACCTTCGTACAGCCTTTTGCCCACCTGGGCAGGCGCTGGGGCTTCGTCCCAGCTGTGCACGTCGGCTGAGAACTCCCAGCGCGGAAACGCGCTCTTGCCGCCATCCCTGCGATAGCGGCCGTAGAGCAGGACATCCATCGCCAGCGTGCCGAGTGCGGCGGCAGCGCCTCCACGGGCCACGGCTCCCAACGGCGTCAACGGCCGGCGTCTACCTCTCGTCATCATGGTTCCTCCGTCATTCACAGGGCCGCGCTCAGGAGCGGCCTATCACCACCGTGCTCTTGGGAAGCGTCCGTCGCACCCGGGGAATCCACGGGTGCCTCCCCCGTGTCTCGCCGACGCGGCATTCACACCTCGTACGCCGCGAGTTCGGACGAAGCCGACTCGAGGTAGGGAGCTACGTTGCCCAGTGCCCGGGCGACGTACTCATCCTTCTCGCCGACCGGCGCGACGTAGTACATGGCGTCCTCGGCAGCCTCGAGGCTGTGGAGGCGGGCGATCGTCCAAGTGGCGAGGTACGTCGACGCCAGACAGCCGCCCGCAGTTGCGACGTTGCCGCGGGCGAAGAACGGCTGATCGAGGACCTCAACGCCGGCCGCCACTACCCACGGCTTGGACACGAGATCAGTACAGGCGGGCACGTCACGCAGATGTCCGAGCTTGGCCAGGACCAGCGCGCCGGAACACTGCGCGGCCAACAATTGCCGGGCAGGATCCAGCCGGCACAGCGAACTCATGATGGCAGCGTTCTCCACTACTTCGCGGGTCTGCCGGCCACTGCCGACGACGACGGCATCCGCGGTGCAGGCCTCATCGAGATCGATCGTGGCATCGATCGTGACGCCGTTCATCGAACGCACCCGCGGCGTCGGGCCGGCGATCGAGACCCGCCAGCCGGGTGCGCTGACGCGGTTCAGAATGCCGAGGGCGATGAGGCTGTCGAGCTCGTTGTAGCCGTCGAAGGTCAGGATCGCGATGTGCATGATCCACAGGCTAGGACTCTGATCCATGACGATCGAGAAATTGTCATGCATACACTGCGGTGGTGAGAGTTCCGAAGTACAAGGGCGTGGTCGATGCGCTGGCCGCGCAAATCCGCGACGGGCGGTGGCCGGCAGGTCACCGCCTACCCACTCATCGCAAGCTCGCCACCGACCACGGAATAGCAGTCGTGACGGCATCCCGGGTGTACGCCGAACTGGAAGCGATGGGGCTGGTCAGCTCCGAGCAGGGCCGAGGCACGTTCGTCCGTGACCTCTCTGCCGCCTCCGGCGATGAGATCGATCAACGGTCGGTGGCCGTCGACGCCATCGATCTGAGCTTCAACTCGCCCTCGGTTCCCGGCCAGGCCGAGCTGCTGCGCCAGGCACTGCGGGACCTCGCTGGAGCCGGCGACCTCGACGCGCTCCTGCGCTACCAGCCTCACCGCGGACGCGTTCAGGACCGGACCGCGGTCGCCAGTCACTTGCGCCGGCGGGGACTCGACGTCGGCCGCGAACGAATCCTGATCGTCAACGGCGCCCAGCACGGACTGGCCGTGACGGCGATGGCCCTGTTTCAGCCCGGCGACGTGGTTGCTGTGGACGCTGTCACGTACCCCGGGCTCATCGTGCTCGCGCGCACACTGGCGCTGGAGTTGTCGCCCCTGCCGGTGACCGAGGCCGGGCCTGATCTCGATGCACTCGAGCAGTTGTGCCGACGCCGGCGGGTCCGCGCCATCTACACGATGCCGACCCTGCACAACCCGCTCGGCTGGGTGCTCGACGACTCGCAACGCACCCAACTCGTCTCGATCGCCGACCGGTACGGCGTTTCGATCATCGAGGACGCCTCGTACGCCTTCCTCGTCGAGGACGCACCAGCGCCCCTGGCGATGTCCGCGCCTGACCTCACGATCTACGTGTCGAGCCTGTCCAAGAGCGTGGCCACCGGTTTGCGGTTCGGCTTCATCGGCGCACCCGCCGAGCTGGTGCCGGCACTCGAACGCACCATCCGGGCAACGACCTGGCACACCCCTGGCCTGACAGCAGCGATCGCCTCCCGGTGGCTGGACGACGGCACCGCCGACCGCCTGGAGACACAGAAGCGGACCGACGCCCGCCTACGCCAGTCCATCGCCGCCGAGGCCTTGGCCGGGACGCCCTATCTCAGCCACCCGTCGTCGTACTTCCTGTGGTTGCCCTTGGCACCGGATGCACGCCCGGACCGCATCGCGGCAGCTCTCGCCACCAAACAGGTCGCGGTCTCGACAGCTGAACCATTCGCAACAACGCCCACGGTGCCGCAAGCCCTCAGACTCGCACTCGGCTCGGTCCCAATCCCCGACCTCCGTCTCGCCCTCCAGGCAGTCCGCCAAGAAGCCGAGCGCGATCCCTACCGCTGACAACCACACTGTGAGTTGCCAAGGCGGACGTCCTTCAGGCGCCGGCTGGGGCCGGCCAGCCGGCCTGTTCTGCGGCCCAGGCGAGGGCGTAGTCGGCGACCTCCTCCCACCCCTCGTGCGCGGGCAGCAGGTGCGGCATGCCTTCGTATTCCTTGATCTCGGTGATGGTCTTCGACGACTTGTAGTGCTTGGCGTTCGACCGCTGGATGCTGGGCGGCATCAGGTGGTCCTCGCTGCCGGAGATGAACAGCAGCGGCGGCCGGTTGTCGTTGTGGTAGTCGACGTGGACATCCTGCGGGCCGGGCTCGAAGTTCGCCAGCAGACTGTTCCAGAAGATCCGCCCCGAGGCCGGGACGTGGTACCGGTGGTAGAGCTCGAGGGACTCTTCCTCGGTGAAGGTGTTGGCGAACGTGTACTTCCACTGCTCGGGCGTCAGCGCGACCGCCTTGTGCCGGTTCGCCGGGTTCTTCAGCACCGGGAACGACGCCTTGACCTGGGACAGCGGGGTGACGCGCACACCCTCGGTCGGCGCGGAGTTGACCGCCACGCCCGCGGCACCGAATCCGTGGTCCAGGAGGACCTGCGTGAACGCTCCGCCGGCGGAGTGGCCGATGATGATCGGCGGCTCGTCGAGGGCTCCGACCACCGACTCCAGATGCGAAATGATCTCCGGGGCGGTCACCGCCTCGATCGGCGTCGGGTCGGCGTTGAGTGCCTCGACCTCCACCTCGAACCCAGGGTAAGCGGGCGCGACGACCGTGTAGCCGGCCTTCTGGTAACGGTCGATCCAGTGTTCCCAGCTACGCGGGGTCACCCAGAACCCGTGGACGAGAACGATGGTCTTCATAATGTGCCGCCCTTTCCGGCGAGGTAGTCGATCTACTGAGTACACCTCTAGGTCCGGACAGCTCGCCGAAATGTGACAGGACCGAACCACGCGAGCATTCCCGTGGTCATCCGGACCACGGGATCGCCTATGGGTCTGCCAGGGCGCGACGGCGGCACCGACGACGGAACGTGAAGGGAGGAAACATTTCCAGAGTGCAGGAAGGCCGGAAGCGTGAGACAAGAACTGTCGGATCTCGACGAGGCACTGACGACGTTCGTCGAAGTACGGCCGCGGCTGATGGCCATCGCGTACCGGATGCTCGGCAGCACGCCTCACCCCGCACGGACCTTCTGGTTCTATCCGGCATTCCAGATCAACGCCTGCTTGGCAGGCGCCTCGGAGGGCTGCGGGCGGTTGCCGTTGGCTGCTACGCAGAGGTGGTCATCGCGCACAGTCTGCTCCGAGTCAGCCGAGCACGACTCCACCGCCCGCCGGCCAGCGGTAGCTGCGGTTTGCCGCATTCGGTGGATGACCCTGCCGGCTCCTGAGACTGTCGTCGCTATCGATCCTTGGTTGGCCCGAAAGGCTCCGGCACCCCGCCTCATCAGTTCGTCAAACACGTCCCGTAGGCGGTCAATGATCACTCGTTGCTGCGTATCATCCGGGAGACCCGCTGCCGAATCCCACGGCAGGACGGTCTCAACGTACGGCTGGCCGGCATCCATCCGGCCCGGCGCCCGAAGGAGCCTGCTCCTTCGCGGGTGCAGGACCAGGACGATCCAGAGCTCACTACCACCAGGCGCCGCGCACCACTTCATCGCCGATTCCAGACGCTGTGCCTCAGGTACCAAACCCTCGGCCAGCGCTGTCACGCGCTCCTCTTCAGCGATGCTGAAATATCTCTCCCAGTACTTGTTGTACTCACTGCCCGCGCCCAACTTCAGCCATTGCCGCTCAACGCTTGTCATGAACGGCCTGCCCTCCTGCCGCGACTATCACCGGTTGCACGGGTTTCTGCACCTGGCCGGCGAGCAACTGCACGGCTCCTAGTCGGCGCTCAGCGAGGCGATGGCGAGCTTGGCGCACCGCTCAGAGATTGTGCGAAGTGGCTGGATCAGCGCGGTGGGCGGAGTACGGCGAAGGGGTCTGTGACGGTGAGCTCGTGGGCTACGAACTTGTAGACGGTGGCGGGGCGTCCGCCGGACTGCCCGGGGCGAGACGTGCGATCGGTCGGGTCGATCACGTGCCGCCGGGTCAGAACGCGAGTCAGATTGGTGGCGCCGAGCTCGTAGCCCAGCGCCGCGCGGAACAAGTCGCGTAACTCCGCGATGGTGAACTCGGGCGGAGCGAGGGCGAATCCGATGTTCGTGTACGACAGCTTCGCCCGGAGCCGCGCGACCGCTGCGTCGATGAAGTAGTGGTGGTCGAACGCCGTACGCGGTAGATCGTCCACCGGGTGCCAGACCGTGTCGGTCGGCAGATTGGGCCGCACGTCGGACGGAACCAGGCCGAGATAGGCCGTCGCCAGCACCCGTGCCCGCGGATCACGGTCGATCGCACTGTGGGTGGCCAACTGCTCCAGATGCGCGACATCGCGGACGTCGACTTTCGCCGCGAGATGACCGGTGATGGCCTCCCGGAGCCTTTCGGTGGGCTCGACGCCACCCCCAGGCAAGGCCCAGCGATCCCGGTGCGGACTCCGCCCGCGTCTCCACAGCAGGACACACAACCTGCCGTCGCGGACGGACAGAACCACGGCCAGCACCTCATGGGGATAGCTGGGGAAGTTAACCGGATCACCTTTCTTGGCTGCGGGCACGTCGCAGATGGTACCGTCACCCTAGTTATCGCCTATCGAGCGAAAACCTGTCGATGGAAGGACCCCGTCGTGACCGTTGCTCAGAGCACGGCAATCAGCTGGCAGGAAGAGGTACGCCGCCTGGCCCGGGAGCGAGATGCGGTGGTGCTCGCCCACAACTACCAGGAACCGGCGATCCAGGATGTCGCCGATCACGTCGGCGACTCGCTCGCACTGTCTCGCATCGCGGCCAGTACCGACGCGTCCACGATCGTGTTCTGTGGCGTGCACTTCATGGCGGAGACCGCCAAACTGCTGAGCCCTGACAAGACCGTGCTGATCCCCACTGCTCAGGCCGGCTGCTCCCTGGCGGACACCATTGACGCCGACCAGCTGCGGGCCTGGAAGGCCCAGCACCCCGACGCCGCGGTGGTTGCCTACGTCAACACCAGCGCGGCGGTGAAGGCCGAGGCCGACATCTGCTGTACGTCGTCCAACGCGGTCGAGGTGGTGAACTCGATCCCGGCGGATCAGCCGGTCCTGTTTCTGCCCGACCAGTTCCTCGGGGCCCATGTCAGGAGGCAGACCGGTCGGGACAACATCGAGGTGTGGATGGGCGAGTGCCACGTGCATGCCGGCATCAGCGCGGCCGACCTGCGCGCTCAGGTGGCAGCCGACCCCGCGGCCGAGGTTCTGGTCCATCCCGAGTGCGGCTGCGCGTCGTCGGCCGTCTGGCTCGCCGGCGTGGGTGATCTGCCGGCAGATCGGACCCACATCCTGTCCACCGCCGGCATGCTGGACACGGCTCGTGACATGACCGCGAAGACCGCCCTGGTCGCAACAGAGATCGGCATGCTCCATCAGCTTCGCAAGGTGAACCAGAAGACGACCTTCCTGCCGGTGAACCCCAAGGCCTCGTGCCGATTCATGAAGATGATCACCCCGGAACTCCTCGTGCGGTGCCTGCGTGAGGGACGCGACGAGATCCACCTGGCGCCCGAGGTCGTCGAGCGTGCCCGGCGTTCGGTCGAACGGATGGTTGCCATCGGCAAACCTGCAGGTGCTCGATGACGCGCTCCGTCGACGTCGTCGTCATCGGCGCCGGCGTGGCAGGTCTCTCGACCGCGCTCGGCCTGGCAGCCACCCGCGAGGTGCTCCTGCTCAGCGCCGGCGACGGCAGCACACCGTCGGCGCAGGGCGGTGTCGCCGCCGCGTACGGCGAGGACGATCCGCTCGACCACGCGCGCGACACCGACATCGCCGGCGCAGGATTCTGCGATCCTCGCAACGTTCGGGCGCTGGTCGAGGAAGGACCCCAGCGACTTGCCGAGCTGATCGCTCAGAGGGCGCGCTTCGACCGGAACGACGACGGATCCCTGTCGAGAACTGTCGAGGGCGGCCACGGTCATCCCCGGATCGTGCACGCAGGCGGTGACGCCACCGGCGCGGAGGTTCATCGCGCGCTCCGCAGCGCGCTGGAGCTCACCGGCGTTCAGACGATGGACGGACGGACCATCGGCCTGATCAAGTCGGACTCCGGCCGCGTCGTCGGCGTGCTCGTCGAGACCGGCACGGAGATCACCCGGATCCACGCGCGCGCCGTAGTACTGGCCACCGGCGGAATCGGCAACGCCTACCTCGCGAGCACCAATCCGCCGACGGTGCGCGGTGACGGCATCGCTCTGGCACTGCGGGCCGGTGCATCCCTGGTGGACATGGAGTTCGTCCAGTTCCACCCGACCGCACTCTTCACCGGTGAGACCAGCGGTCAACTGCCGTTGGTCACCGAGGCCGTCCGCGGTGAAGGCGCAGTACTACGTGACATCCATGGGCGCAGGATCATGGCCGGCCGGCACCCGCGAGCCGATCTGGCCCCGCGGGACATCGTCGCCCGGGAGGTCGAGGCAACGATGCGCCGGGACGGATCCGACCACGTCTGGCTCGACGCCACCTCCATCGCACCCGACGTACTTCGTCACCGGTTCCCGACCGTACTGGCCTCCTGCGCACGGATCGGGGTCGACCTGCTGTCCGAGCAGATCCCGGTCGCGCCCGCCGAACACTTCCTGTGCGGCGGTATCCGGACCGACCGCGACGGCGCAACCGACGTACCAGGTCTGTACGCCGTCGGCGAGGTCGCCGCAACCGGCGTGCACGGGGCCAACCGGCTCGCCTCCAACAGCCTCCTGGAGGGCCTGGTCTTCGGCCGGCGCGTTGCCACGGCCCTCACCCTCGACCTCCCCGCAACCGTCCACGGTCGCTCACACGACCTGGCGCTGAACCATGATCGCGAACCGGAACGGATCCGCGCGATCCTGACCAAGTACGCCGGTATCCGTCGCGATGGCGCAGGTCTGAACGCCGCTGCGGACGAACTCGAGCCCCTGGGCAACGGACCACTCGCGACGGTGGCGCGATCTGTCATCGCGGCAGCGACCACACGACAAGACAGCCGCGGCTGCCACTGGCGCTCGGACCACCCCCGCACCGACGAGCGATGGAACGAGCATGTCGTCGTACGCCTCAACGAAGAAGGCCGCCCGACTACCCGACAGCTCCTACGCTCGGGCACACACTGACCCCGCTCGAGCGGGCCTAGGCACATGGCCGCCAGGCTCGCGCGTTCCTGGTCGAGCCCGACGGCCCCCGAGGCGCACCGCCGCGGCGAAGTCGGACACACCCGAGGCAAGCTCGTCCTCCGCGTGGCCTCCAGCTCTTGACACCGGTCGTGCTGGGACGGATTCTGTGACCGCTCACAGCTTCCGCCTCGATGACAGGACGCCGCCGTGATGAGACCAACGCATCTCCTCAGATCTGTCACCGCTCTGGTGGTCCTCGCCGCCATCACTTCTCCGCAGCCGGCCGCAGGGATCGGCGGGACAGCAACGATCAACCCGATCGCGAGCGACATCGCGGCCAAGTTCTGGTCGTCGGTCCAGGTGAGTAGTGGCTCGGCCACCGCGGCACTCGCGAAGGATCAGGACGAAGCGACAGCGTGGATCGCCGACAACCGCGGCCCAGGGCAATGGCTGACACTCGATCTCGGCGGAGGGTACGACGCGATCCGCAAGGTCGAGGTCGTCTTCCCCGATGCCGGTGCCACCTATCGCTACGTCGTCGAAGCGTCGAGGGACAACTCGCACTGGGCCGCAATCGCGGACCACTCCCGCAGTACGGTCGCTGCTCGTGGTGCCGTGGACCTGGTCCATCGCGAGGGAATCCGCTACCTGCGGGTCCGGATCATCGGCACCAGTCCCGGTGCGACCGTGGGCATCAGCGAGATCAGAGCGTTCAACTATCTTCGCGACGACCTGGTGAACGGCGCGGACATGTCGTACGCCGACCAGCACCAAGGTCAGAACTTCTACGTGAATCCGAACCCGTCGATGGAGAACATGGGCGCCGGGCCGGATCTGCTGGACGTCGCGGCCGACCGCGGCATGCAATACACCCGGTTGCGCGTCTGGAACGAGCCCCGCGATGAGAGTTCGGGCCTTCCGACCTCACCGGCGTACCAGGGCCCGGACCGCACCGCGGCGGTCGCCAAGACTGTCGTCGCGCACGGCATGAAGCTCGGTATCGACTTCCACTACGCCGACTCGTGGGCCGACCCCGGCAAGCAGCCCAAGCCGCGTGCATGGGCACAACTGACGTTCCCCGAACTGCAGCAGGCCATGGACAAGTTCACCTACGACTACGTACGCCGCCTGGTCCGGCAGGGAACGCGGCCGGATAAAGTTGCTGTCGGCAATGAAGTCATCAACGGCTTCTTGTACGGCAGCGAGGCCGCCGAGATCGGCACGACCAGCCCGCCGTACTTCGACCGGGACAAGGACATCTACCAGTCCCAGCCGGGTGGCGGCCTGCTGTGGAAGTACTGGAAGTCGACAGTGCCGGAGGAGCAGGTCAAGTACAACCAGGCGTGGGATCGTTTCGCAGCACTGATGGCCACCGGCATCAGCGCGGTTCGCAAGGCCTCGCCGTCCACCAAGGTCGAGATCCACGCCATCGTGGACAAGGACCGGCTGGACAAGACCATGGAGTTCTGGCAGCAACTCCTCCCCCGGCTCAAGGCCCGCGGCGTGAATCCGGATGTCCTGGCACTGTCCTACTATCCCGAGTGGCATGGCTCGCCGGACGAGCTCGATCTCTACCTGCACACCATGGCGACGACTCTGGGCAATTACCGGCTCGAGATCTCTGAAACGTCCTACCCGGCATCCGGCGAAGGCGGCGCTCCGATGCCGAACTCCACGTTCCCGCGCACGGTGCAAGGTCAGGCCGACGCGCTCCAGCGCGTGATCCAGGCGGCGAACGACATCGTCGACAACAAGGGCCTCGGGATGCTCGTGTGGGAGCCGGCGGACTGGCAGTCGATGTTCCGCGCCGTACCGGGGATGCCCGGGTACTTCGAGCCGTACGCCTCGATCGACATCTTCGCCAAGAGTGCCGCGAAGAACATCCTGCAGGACAAGGTCTACCTCACCGCCAAGGCAGGAAGTACTCCGCGGCTCCCCCACAACGTCACGGTCATGCGGGTCAAGGACAACGTCGTCCGATCCACGCCGGTCAAGTGGAGCCAACCCGACCCCCAGGGCACCAGATACTCCATCACCGGCCAGACCGCCTACGGCCCTGTCACCGCAATCGTCGACGTGCTGACCTGACCGCCCGGGTCCGGACCGTTTGTTGGATCAGATTGTTGCTGTGGCTGACGTTGCTGTGCTCTGGGCGAGCCTGGTGGAGATCTCTCTGCGAGAAGTGATGCCGAGCTTCGAGAAGACCTTGCGGAGGTGCCAGTCGATCGTGTGTGGGCTGAGGAACAGCCTCGCGCCGATCTCGTGATTGGTGAGCCCGTCGCCGGCAAGCCGAGCAATCTGCGCCTCCTGGGCCGTGAGTGCGGACTGTGGAGCGACGGCGCGCTCGCGTACCCTCCCTCCCGTCGCCCGCAGCTCACGACGCGCGCGCTCGGCGAAGGCGTCAGCGCCGAACTGGCTCAACATCTCGTGGGCGATCGTGAGCTGCACGCGAGCGTCGACACGGCGGTTCTCCCGTCGCAGCCACTCGCCGTACAAGAGATGCGCCCGGGCCAAGTTCACGCGGACCCGAGTCCTGGCGAGCCGCGCGATCGCCTCACGGTAGAGATCCTCGGCAGCGACGCCGTCGCTCAGCAGAGCGCGTGAGCAGGCCTCGGCGCCGAGTGCCCAGTCCGTGCCGCTGGCCCGTGCTGTCTCCGAGAGCTGCTCCAACGCGTCGTGCGCGGCCTCGGGCGAGCCACTGCGCACGGCTGCCTCGATCAGCTCGGCAAGGGCCCATCGCGGCGCGCCGAATTCCTCCTGGTACCTGGCGGCCGCGCGCGCCGCACTCATTGCCTCCTCGTACTGCGCGAGGCCGTTGCACAGTACTGCGTGATGGCAGTTCGCAACCGTGACGCCGAGCCCCTGACCATGGACGGCCCCCTCACTGACAGTCGCATCGATCAGCGCGCGTGCCTCCCGTTCATGTCCACGAGCTGCGGCCAACGCGAGAGCCCCGAAGGGCGGTTGGACGGTCCCGGTCGCAGTACTCACCGTTCGCACTTCCTCGACCACTGCTGCCGCCGCCATCAGGTCACCGGCGAAGACGAGCACCACGGCCGACGAGTCCAGCGCCAGCGGAAGCCCGCTGAGCGCGCCGGTCCGACGGGTGAGTTCTACATGGCGAGTCGTCACCGTCTGCCAGCGCTCGAGGTCCCAGAGATCCGCCGCAATGACCCCCGCCAGCAAGAGCCAGCGCAGCGACTCCTGCACAGGAAGGTCGTCGGCAGAGAAGGTCGTGAGGGCGCTCTCGATCGCCGGTACCGAGGCCTTGAAGCCCTCCGTCAAACGCATCGCCAACGCATCCAGCAGTTCATCGGTGGCACGTGGTAACGGCGACGGCGGCGCACCACGCGCCGCCGTTCCCACCTCCGGCCACCCCGGGCTCCGGGCCAGATGGCCGGCGAAGACTACCGCCGAGACTGCTTCCAGGTAGGTGTCACGAGCAAGTGCTACGTCGAACTGCTCGAGCCGACGAGCTGCGGCAAGCAGCGGAGCAGGAGCGTCCATGCCGCGCCCCTGCGCAAAGGCAAGACCGGCGTGCAGCACATCGATCCGGGCACGAGTCAGCTCGTCGGGCGGATCGATGCCGGCTGTCGCCAGAAGACTCGTCGCCGATCCGAACGACCCGGCCTGGAATTTCGCTTCGGCAGCTTCCAGCGCGCGCGTCGAGCGCCGACCAGGATCGTCGGTCAGCTCGGACGCGCGCTCCAGGAACGCGGCCATCGCCGCCATCCCACCGCGTGCCTGCGCGCGGACGGCCGAACGCTCGAGCTCCATCGCGACGTCCTCGTCAGGACCTGACGCGGCCTGCGCACGATGCCACGCCCGGCGATCCGGATCCACCTCGGGATCGGTCGACTCCGCCAACGCACGATGTGCCGCCCGGCGCTCCGTCGAAGATGCGACCCGGTACGTCGCGGAGCGCACCAGCGGATGCCGGAACCGGACGCGGGCGTTGAGGGTGATCAGCTCCGACGCGTTCATGACCGCGGCGTCGACGTCGACGCCCAGAAGCTCGGCCGCCCGTCGCAACAGCCTGACGTCACCGACCGGCTCGGCGGCCGCGACAACCATGAGCGATCGAGTCTCGACCGAGAGCGACTCGATCCGGCGGACGAACTCCCGCTCGATCTGGCTCGAAAGCGGCCGCGCGTCCGCTTTCGCGAGGCCGGCGGCCACTTCCGCCCCCGTCCATCTGCGCGGCAGTTCGAGAATGGCCAGCGGGTTGCCGCCGGCCTCGGCGAGGATCCGATCGCGCACCCGCAGGTCAAGCGGACCGGTGACGACGGAGTCCAGCAGTCTTCGGGAGTCGCGCTCGAGCAACCCTCCGACCGGCACTTCGGGCAGCCCGGCCAGTGTTTCGTGCGACACGGGTTCGCGGATGGCGAAGACGAGTACGACGGACTCCGCGAGCAGCCGGCGGCCGACGAAGCCCAAGGTCAGTGCCGATGCCTGGTCCAGCCACTGCGCGTCGTCGACGAGACAGAGCAGTGGCTGGTCGGCTGCTGCATTGGCGAGCAGGCTCAAAGCGGCGAGGCCAACCAGGAACCGGTCGGGCGTAGTGCCCGACCGGAGTCCGAACGCCGCACCGAGCGCATCTCGTTGAGGCTCCGGAAGGTGGTCCAGACCGGCAAGCAGCGGAGAACACAGCTGGTGCAGCCCGGCGTACGACAGTTCCATCTCCGACTGAATGCCGGCCGCCCGCACGATCCGGCATCCGTCCGACCGCTCGATGGCGTACTTGAGGAGTGCGGTCTTGCCGATTCCCGCCTCGCCCCGCAGGACCAAGGCCGCACTGCGCCCCGCCTTGGCGCCTCGCAGGAGGTCGTCAAGGACTCGACACTCGTCTCGTCGCCCGATCAGCCTGGCGCCCGACTGGCCAGGTGCCACCGGTCGAGAGTACCTGCAATCGCATCCGGGTCGGTACGCCTCCGGACCGGCCGATGACATGTCAGGGCCGCAAGCAACAGAAGGCACGACCGAACCGGAGGCCACGAACCTCGTAGTCGCACAGGGCCACGTGGCAGAAAGACCCACGTGGCAGGCCACGAGCGCCCGGGGGCGCGCAGACAGGGGCGACTGCCGGACTGTGATGACTGACGCATTTCTGCAGTACCTGCCGGACCGGGAGAAGGGCCAGGAGGATGAGCGTTGGTGCCGCGACAGCGAGTTGGGAGCGCGAGAGACCCGCCGCAGTCCTCGATGGTGCGGCTGAGTCTGCCGACGGTGATCTCGACGAGGCCCTCGCTGTCTTCCTCGGCGAGCGAAGACGACTGACAGCGATCGCGGCCATGATCCTGCGCAGCGTCACCGAGGCCGAGGACGTCGTACAGGAGGTCTGGCTTCGCTGGCAGAAGACGGACCGGGCAACCGTCTGCAACGCACGAGCACTTCTGGTGACGATGACGACCCACTGTGCCATCAATGTCCGACGGTCGGCCAGGCGTCGTCACGAGGTGTACGGGTCGTCAGTCCCGGATGCGGCAGACCCGGACGCCAGTCCCGTGACGGACATCGAACAGAGCGAGGCTCTCGAGGAGGCGGTGATGCTCATCCTGGCAAGGCTCACCGCCAACGAACGCGCGGCGTATGTTCTCCGGGAGGCCTTCGACTATCCCTATGACCAGATCGCGGAAGTCCTCCAACTCGGCCCGGTCTACACCCGCCAGCTGGTCTGCCGTGCTCGGCGGCACCTCGCCACCGATCGGACCGCGATCGTCAGTCCGGACCGGCACCGACGCTTCCTTCAGACGTTGATCGACGCGACCCGGGGCGGCAGCCTGACCCGCCTGGAAGATCTGCTGGCCGCGGACCTCGCAGGCTGAAACGGCGGTTGTCCCGCACTCACGCCGCCGTCGTCCGATCAGCGCTCGCGGCGCAATAGTCGCGAATGAGGTCGATCACGGTGTCGGTGGTGCGATCGAGGTGACTGCGGCCGTCGGGCAATGTCGCCGTTGGACTGATGTAACTGCGCGGCCCGACGTGAGTCGCCGGATCGAGCGTTCGCACCGTGACCTTTCCGGCACGTACCGCGCGATTCCAGCCACTACGGCGCAACAGCCGCCACCGCTGCGGGAAGATCCACGTCCCGACCCGTTCGATGCGATCCTTCGAACTCGTCAGCTGGTACACGTGCTCGACCAACGACAACTCGTTGGCGCCGTTGTGAAAACCGCCGAGCATGATCACCAGGACGGGAGCGCCCAACTGGCGGTGGACTTCGTCAACCGCGCCGGTGGAGACCTGAGCGCCCCCGCTGTAGCTGAGAAGTACCACCGGGATGTTGCTGCCGGCCCGATACCCGGCCAGTCGAAGCTGAACGACGATCTGCTGACCGACCGCCCGGTTGTACAGGGGCCGGTACCGGCGGTCGGCCGCCACAAAGGTCTGCATGACGTTGTGCAGGAAGAGCAGCAGACCTGCTCGACGACGCAGCCACGCCCACACCGGCCGATCAGCGAGCGGCGCGGCCAGCGGCGAGTAGGGCTGCACCTGACCCAGCACCCGCAGCTCCGGCGCCCCGGCGATCACGGCCTGGACGAGTTGGCCACCGTCCCGGGTGTCACGGAACTGACGTTTCCCGATGCCGTCGAGATAGACCAGGTACGCCGCCGGCGGACGATCGGGTGCCGCTCCACGGGCGTACGGCAGACCCTCCGGCAGCTCCGAGGTCGGAACCCTCCAGCCGACGCTGTACGCGAGTACCTCGTACCGGGCCAGCACTCCCTCGACGATCAGAGCCAGACCGATCCCACCGAGCAAGAGCATCAGACTGTTCATGCGACGGACTCCCCCACCCCGACAGCCAGCGCCCTCGCGACGAGTCGTCGAACCACCTCGACTGCGCACGCGAGTCCGAAAGCAGCAACAGCCAAGCACCCCGCTGCGGCGGCCCAACTCAGGCCGCTGGACGCGGCCAGCGGTCCGGACAGGCTGGCGCCGACCGCGGTCAGAAGCAGCACGTGAAGCAGCGGACCGAGCCACGGAAACGCCAGGATGCCTGCGAGCACCAGTGGTGCGATGAGGGCCGGTGTCCAGACGAGTCCGGCAGTGTCGGGCGCCGGATCGGACCGCAACAGTCCGGCAAGTGTCCACGCGGTCCGAGGCCACAAGGCAATCACCGCACTCTCGATCAGGGTGCCGGTCAACAGCAACCCGACGACCACGGGCCGGGACATCCCGGGACGGCGCGAGACGAGAGGCAGAACGCGTCCGGTCGCCTCGGACAATCCGGCGATCAGCAGCAGCACCACAACAGGCGACATGAGTCAGGCTCGCCGTGAGGGATCGACCGGCGCTTCGCGATCGACTGGCCCGGCCGCTCGCAGATACTGCTCGAGCTCGTCGGCGGCCCGACGGAACCCACCCGGCTCACGCTCGGCGACCTGCAGGGCCACTGCCGCCGTACGGAACGTGGGCTCCTCGAGAAGTTGGCGTGCGAGTTTCCGCACGAGGGCCTCGGTGATGTCCTGGTTTCGGATCGTCAAACCCGCCCCGAGCTCCACGACCCGGCCGGCCACCAACGGCTGATCGGCACCCTGGGGAACCACGAGCATCGGGATGCCGGCGTACATCGCCTCGTTGACGCCGTTCATGCCGCCGTGCGTCACGAACAGCGACGCGCGAGCCAGCACCTCCGGCTGAGGGACAGAGCGACGTACGAGAACGTTCGCGGGCAGCGGCGTGAGCGCGGAGGGATCGGTCTGTCCAGTTGCGACGACCACTGTCTCGGCCAGAGACGCGAGCGCGGTCGCGAGCGTGCGGAGCAGCTGCGGCTCCGCTGTGAACACGGTGCCCATTGAGATGTAGGCGACCCGGGACTGCAGTCTGTCGATCGGGAACGACGGGTCGGGCGGACGAGCCCCGATGCTTGGTCCGACGAAGCGGAACGACTCGTCAAACTCTTCGGCAGCCGGCTGAAACGTCCGGGAGGTGTAGACGAGATTGAGTGCCTGACGAATGTTGCCCAAATCAACCAATGGCAGCCCGCGCGCGGCGAAGCGCCGACGTAGTTCCCACCGGGATCGCACATACCCCTTGACGTGGACCGGATGAGCCGCTGCCGCCAGCAGCAACCTCCTCGACAGCCCGGTCGGGCTGGGCGCCTGCCGATTGAACGCGAAGGTCGTGAACGACGATGCCACCGGCACGTCGAGCTCCCGAGCTGCTATCGCACCCCACAGACAAGCAGAGTCATGGACGATGAGATCGGGCTGTATCTCACGCAGCTCACCGAGTACATCGGGCAGCACTTGTACGGCGGTGCGCGCCAGCCCGTCCAGCAACGCAATCGGCGTGGGCGGATCGGGCAGCGCCTGATCGCCGCCGGCGTAGCACCGTACCGTGGCGCCGGCCCGTTCGACCTGTGGCCTGAAAGCAGGCGAGGTGTGGTAGCTGACCGCGTGACCACGTCGGACCAGTTCGGCGACGATCGGAAGGGTCGGGTTGACCCGCCCGGGCATCGCGATGTTGAGGAAGGCGATCGTGCTCATTGACTCGTTCCTGTCTCGGCGCGAGCCTGCGACGGCTCGGTGTCAGGGTCGACTCGGTACAGCCCGGGGCCATCGACCTCGAGTTCCTCGAGAAAGCGCTCTGCCGTGACCGTCGCTGTGGTGATCAACCGCTCTGAATGCCCGAAGTCCCACGGGGCCGGCCATTTGTCGACGCCGGTAGGCAGCACGACGGTAGGGATGTGTTGGGACACATCGTGCAGATCGGACTCGATCTGATGGTGCACCTGGAGTACGGCGGCCCTCGAGGCGATCGCACCGGCGCGGCGGCGTGGTGTCACCGGCGGCAACGGCCAGCTCGCCGGCCCGGTCGAGAGAACCAGCACACTGGCCGCCCCCAGCGCGTAGGCGGCCCGCACCGGAACGTAGGCGATCAGACCACCATCGACAAGAGTCCGGTCGTCCCGTACCACCGGTGGCAGAACGCCGGGGATGGCAGAACTCGCCAGCAGCGCAGACTCGAGGTCTCCGCAGTCGAGCCGAACCTCGGCACCGGACGCGAGGTCCATTGCGACGGCGGTGAACGGGATCGACAGATCGTCGATCCGGGCCGGCAGCTCGGCACCTGCGATCAACCGGCGCAGGCCACGATCGGAGAACAGACTCGCACGCGAGGACAGGTAGCCGAGTGGGAACACCTCACGACGACGGAGATGAATCCACACCTCGTCCAACCGTGCTGCGGCAGAGGCGGGATGCGCAGCGGCAATGGCACCGGTGAGGGCGCCGACCGACGTACCAACGATGAGGTCCGGGACGAATCCGCGACGTTCCAGCGCGTGCCCGACGCCGACATGGGCCGCGCCGAGCACACCACCACCGCCCAGGACCGCGGCGACCGGACGCGGCAGCGCCGCCAACCCTCCACTGATCATGCCCTGCATGGCCCACCTCGTGGCGCTGACTGACTGACTCACTCACAGAGGAAGACCGAGTACCTCCCCTCTGTGTGACACATCAGCGGCCGAACGCTTCGAGCGACAGCTGCCACGCCAGCGAGGTCGTGGGTCAGGCGGTCTTGTGGCGGGCTCCGCCCTCGAGGTGGATCGTCTCTCCCGAGATGAAGCCCGCGTGAAGGAGCCACATCACCGTGTCGACGACGTCCTCGGTCTCGCCGTGCCGTCCGACCAGCGTGCCGGCGGCGCTCTTGCTCAACAGGGCGGCCTTGTTGTCGCCGAGCCGGTCCCAGGCGCCCGAGTCGACGACACCGGGCGAAATGGCGTTGACCCGCACCGGGGCGAGGTCCGCCGCCAGATGGCGAGCGAGAAACTCGACCGCGCCGTTGGTGGCCCCCTTGACCAGTGAGCCCGGCCCAGGCCGCCAACCGACAATGCCGGAGAACAACACGATCGATCCAGCCGGCCGCAACACCGCAGCGAACTGCTTCGCAACCAGCATCGGTCCGATCACCTTCGCCGTGAACGCAGCCACCAACTTGTCCTGGTCCAGGTCGACCGCACGAACGTCGTGCGGCGCAGAGCCAGTCATCACGATGTGATCGACGCCATCCTCGAGCCGTGCGGCCGCGGCGGCGATCGTCGTCTCGTCCTGCAGATCGATGCGCAGCGCGGTCGCACCGATCTCGCTCGCCAGGGCGTCGGCGGCCGCCAGGTCGCGTGCGCCGATCACCACGTCGTACCCATCCTTCACCGCACGCCGCGCGACCGCCGCCCCCAGCGCCCGTGCACCACCGATGACCAGGATCCGCTCCATGTGTGTCACTCCCTCTCGTAGGATCGGATCAACGGTATGGATTTGATACCGGTATCTTCAACGGAACTGGGAGCACCCATGGGCAAGGCGTACAACGTGATGGCAGCCAGCTGCCCGAGCCGTACGGTGCTGCACCGCATCGGCGCCCGCTGGACGGTGTTCGTCGTCAACGCCCTCGCCGACGGACCGCGTCGCTTCACCGACCTGAAGTCCCACATCCAGGGCATCACGCCGAAGGTTCTGACCGAGACCCTCCGCTCCCTGGAAGTCGACGGTCTGATCAGCCGGCACGAGTACGACGCGAACCCGCCGCATGTCGAGTACGACCTGACGCCCTTGGGACGCTCCCTCCTCGTCCCGCTCCTCGCCGTACGGCGCTGGGCCGAACAGCACGTCCCCGACATCGAAGCCGCCCGAGCCCGCCACGAGAACGTGATCGCCACCACCGACCAGTCCACATAGACGACGACGCTGATCCGTGCCACAACTGGATGCCGTCGGCCCGGAACGGCCAGGGTCGCGTGGTCGCGTCCACCAAGGCCGGACAGTAGGTGCCCGACCAGCTGGCGGCCGTCTCCTGGAGCAGCCGCCGTAGCCGCTCGTACGTCGTGTCGGAGCCTGCGGATCGTGCTGGCGAATGGCGTACCGCCCGCCCCGCAGCACCAGTTCGACGAGCCGATCTCCACAGAGCAACCAACTGAGCGAAGCCGCCCACCAGATCCCCCGGCAAACCGGACAGGACGGTCGGTGACGCGGGCCGCCAGTCGAAGGCAACCACGCTCAGCCAGCCGTAGTCCGTGTTCAGATCCTGCTGGCGCGCCGCATGCCAGGTGTGCCAGTCCTGCTCGAGGTCGGAAACGGCTACACAGCCGACAGGAGATCCCGTGCGAAGGGGACCCCGAGCAGGTGCTCGGGGTCCCCAGATGGGATGGACCGCGCAGGAGCCTCTGGGGAAGAGGGAATCAGGTGCCCGGAGCGATCGCACAGGCCGAGACACAGACCCAGGTGCCCTCACGCTTCTGGTACGCGTCCGTGTACAGAGCTTCTGAACCGTCCCGGGTTCGATGCACCCTCGGTTACGTGAGTGCGACCGGTTGGTCGTCTCGGGTTCGTGCATAGTAGTGGGCCTCGGCTTCGGCGGGTGGGCGTCGGTCGAGGCGGTGCATGAGCCGGCTGGTGTTGTACCAGTGGACCCAGTCGGCGGTGATGGTCTCGAGGGTGCTGAGGCCGGTGAGGGGTCCGCGGCGAAACGGTGAGTCGTCGCGGATGCATTCGGTCTTGTAGAGCCCGATGGTCGTCTCGGCGAGGGCGTTGTCATAGGCATCACCAACGGTCCCGATCGACGGGCTGAGACCGTGGAGTTGCAGGGTCTCGGTGAGGTGCACCGACGTATATTGCGACCCGGCGTCGGAGTGGTGAATCGTCTTGTTCTGCAAGGGATTTCCCTGCCTGGCGCGGAAGGCTGCGGCTTGGGCGATGGCGCGTTCGACGAACGCGGTGTGCTTGCTGGTGGAGCATTCCCAGCCGACGATCAAGCCGGCGAAGGCGTCGATCACGAACGCCGTGTAACAGAACCCGGCCGGCGTCCGGACGTAGGTGAAATCGGCGACCAGGAGCCGGTTCGGGGCCTCGACGGCGAACTGCCGGTTGACCAGGTCCGGTGCCCGGGTCGCGGCCGGGTCCGGAATCGTGGTGCGGACCTTCTTGGCTCTGGTCGCGCCACGCCAGCCGTTGCTGCGCATCAGTCGCTCGATGGTGCACCGCGCCACCTCGACACCTTGTCGCCGCAGATAGGCCCACATCTTCAGCGACCCATACAGCGACTCCGGTGGGCGCCGGCCGTGCTCGTCCGGCTCGTAGTACCCGGCCAGTAGTTGGGTGATCGTGGTGTCCCACAGGGCCCGTTTCGACGGTGCACGCCGGGCCCAGGCGTAGTAGGTTCTCGGGGCGATCTGGCAGCCGTGCGCACTCAGTGCGGCGCAGATCGAAGCGACCCCGAACCGGGCCTTGTGCTCGGCGATAAACGCGCAGATCACCGCTGTCGCGGGTCGCTCTCCCGCGCGAAGAAACTCGTCGCCTCCTTGAGGATCTCGATCGTGCGTTCCAACTCGGCGTTCTTCCGCTTCAGCTCACGGATCTGTTGCGCCGACTCCGACGCCACCCCATCGGCCCGACCGGTGTCGATCTGAGCCTGCCGGACCCAACGGCGCAACGTCTCAGACGTCATCCCCAACCGGGCCGACACCGCCCTGATCGCCGCCCACTCAGAGTCATAGTCGTCAACATGCCCGATGACCAGACGAACCGCCTTGGCCCGGGTCTGCTCGTCGTACTTGCTCGGCATGACTGCCACCTTCCCAACGAAGGAGGTGTGCATCAAACCCGGGGTGGTTCATTCCTGCTCCGCGCCATCGGCGAGCATGGTGTACGTGCTGCGACCGTGGATCAACGCAACATCGCTGAGGATGCGGACCTTGACGTCGTGCACAGCGAGATCCTTGAAGGGCCGCGGCTTGGCGATGTACTCGAGGAACTCCTCACGGTTGCGGGTGACGCCCGGGGTCTGCACGACGAAATCTTCAGCAAGCAACTCGCTGAAGCGCGTGGCATCGCTGGCCTGGTCGGCCTCGACATAGTCGAGGTTGAGCCGTTCGAGGATCGCCAGATCCTCGGGCGACTGCTTGGTGTCGCTCAATTCCTACTCCTTCTGTGTGCGGTCCAACGGTCGTTGCAGGTGTGCACAGCGACCGGCGTCATCGTGCAAGTGATCAGTGTTCGATCCGTGGCGCCGTCTTACCGATGCGTCGAAGAGCCAGCGAATGTGCGGAGTTGTTGGTAAGACTGCGCGACGGATCGACGCTCATCAGATGGACGACGACTTCGCGGTGTTCGGGACTGGAGAGAGGCACAACTCGATGCAAGGTGTGAGCCTGGCGATCAACCTGGGCCGCCGGGGCAGAACGCGCCGGCTGGCGTTCGTCTCCGCGGTCGTCTCTCTGATAGCCGTGTTTGCTGCGGTGGGCTCGACCATCCCGCTTTTCAACATCTACCGGGCCGAGGACGGGTTCACCAACGCCGACATCTCGCTGACCGTCGTCGCCTACTCCGCCGCGACTCTCAGCACGCTGTTGGTGCTGGGACGACTGTCCAATCATGTGGGCCGACGGCCTACCGCGATCGCCAGCCTCGGACTGCTCGTACTGGGTTGTCTGCTGCTCTTGAACGTGCACGTCATCGGCGTCCTGATCGCCGGCCGGCTCCTGATGGGCCTCGGCGCCGGGCTGGCCAGCAGCAGCCTCACCGCCTACATCGTTGACGCCGCACCGGCCAGGCCGACCTGGCTTGCTTCCGTTGCTTCCAGCCAGACAGTCATGCTCGGTCTCGCCGTGGGTGCCATCGCCTCCGGTGCCTTGGTCCAGTTCGGCCCGTGGCCACGTGACCTCATCTACCTGGTTGTCATCGGCCTGCTCTTGCTGTCTGCCTCACTCGTCGCCATCAGCCCAGAGACAGTGACTCCGACGCCGGGCGGTTGGCAATCACTGCACCCCAGCGTTCGCGTACCGGTCCGAGTCAGGCATCTGCTCCCCGTCGCGGCCGCGGTGCTCCTGGCCACCTGGGCGACCGGGGCCTTCTACCAGGCCTTCGTGCCCGCTCTGGTCGCAGATCAACTTCACACCAGCAACTCGCTCGTCCTCGGACTGGTGTTCGCCGCTTACATGGGCCCGAGCGCTCTGGGCGCTCCCCTTGGCGGCCGATTCTCACCGGCGGCAGCTCAGCGCCTCGGCATGATCGCCTTCCTGGCCGGATGGATCGGCCTGATCACAGCAATCAGCACCGGGGCGTTGCCGTTGTTCATCGCCGCCACCGTCATCGCGGGAGCTGCTCAGGGCATCGCCATCAGCGCCGCCACCCGTGGTCTGCTGTACGGCAGCACCCTGCCCGACCGGGCACCAACCTTCGCCGTGGTCTATCTCCTCAGCTACAGCGGCGCGACCGTTCCCAGCCTCATCTCTGCCCAACTCTCCACCATCTTCGCCCTACCGCAGATCGCCCTCGGATACGGCGGACTCGCCCTCGTCGCCACGCTGTTCACCGTCTTCGCAGCACGCAACCCGCACACCCAAGACGACCAAGAACAACTCGAGTAACCGACTTCGGGTGCCAGGTTCCGCCCTGCGATCCAACCGCTGATCCCCTGCGTCAGGCCGAGCGGGTCGAACTGACCGTGGCCTCCTTGGCTTCGGTCTCGAACGCCTCCCGCGGACTCTGGACCGAAGCCAGCGAGACGATGTCCCGACCGTAGAAGAACGCGATCAGCCAGACGGCGAGAACCCGGAACTTGCGGTCCCAGGTCGGGACGGCAAGCACGTGGTAGCCGCGGTGCATCAGCCACGCCGGCAGGCCCTTGATCACGATGCCGCGGTACTGGAAGATCCCCTTCCCCAGGCCGAGCGTCGCGATCGCGCCGAGGCTGCGGTGCACGTAGTTCCGCGGTTCGCGGCCGCGTAGCACCCGGACCAGGTTCTTCGCCAGCCGCTTGCCCTGCCGGACGGCATTCTGCGCGTTCGGAACCGTGAACGCACCAGGCACCGGTGACGCGAGGTCGGGAACGGCGGCGTCGTCACCCGCGGCCCACGCGTCAGGCACGATCTCGTCGTCGGTGCCGATCCGCAGGTCCGCGCGAACCTGGACCAGCCCCCGTGGAGTGTGCGGCAGATCGGTGTAGTTCCGGAGCAGTCTGGTCGCGGCATTGCCCGCCGTCCACACGACCAGCTCCGAGTCGAACGTCGTACCGTCCGACAGCACGACATGCCCGTCCTCGGCCGAGTCCATCGTGGTGCCCAGGTGCACATGCGCGCCACGGCGTTCGAGCATCTTCACCACCCACCGGCCGGGCTTCTCGGTCACCTCCGGCAGGATCCGCCCGGTCGCCTCGACCAGGTGGAACGCCAGGTCGTCCACGGACAGCTCCGGGTAATGCTTGACCAGGGCCTGCGCCAGTGACATCAGCTCGGCGAACCCCTCCACCCCGGAGAAACCACCGCCGACGAACGTGAACGTGAGCAGCCTGCTCCGATCCCGGCCCGGCGGCAGACAAGCCGCCTCGTCGAACGCGGTCAGCACTCGGTCCCGGATCGCCACCGCTTCCTCGACGTGCTTCAGTCCGATCGCGCGATCGGCCACCCCGGGGACATCGAACGTCCGGGTCACCGCACCAGCGGTCACCACCAGGACGTCGTACGTCATGGTGAAGTCCGACCCCTGCGCCGGCCGGATGACGACCGTCCGCGCCTGGTGCTCGATGTGGTTGACCATGCCGGCAACGAGCTTGGTCCGGTGCAGGTTGCGGCGCAGCGAGATCGCCGCGTGCCGCGCCTCGACCGAGCCGGCCACGACCTCGGGCAGGAAGGGCTGATAGGTCATGTACGGCCGTGGATCGACCACGACCACCTCGGCCTCATCGCGCCGAAGCTTCTTCTCCAGCTTCCACGCCGTGTAGAACCCGGCGTACCCACCACCGATCACCAAGATCCTGCGCACCGACTCACCCTCCGTCCCTTCACTCCACCAGTCGAGAACCAGCAGATACCCGATTCGTGCCATGACCTGGCCTCGATCTTTCGGGGGTTGGTTGGTCACATTCGGCGACATCTGTGGCGGTATCCCCCGCATCCCACAGAAGCCAGACGATGCAGGTCAGCCGTCGTGTCATCCAGTGGCAACGACTTGCGTGGTGTCGTACGCCAGGGGCAGGCTCGTCCAATGGAGTTCCGCCTGCTTGGATCCTTCGAGGCAATGGATGCGGGCCGGCGTATCCCGCTGCGGCTTCGCCGGCAGGAGCGGTTGCTGCTAGGCATTCTGCTTCTCAATGCTGGACGTACAGTCTCGATCGACCGGCTGACCGATCTGCTGTGGGACGGCGAGCCGACCGCGAACGCACGGCATGCGGTCCATACCTACATCGGACGGCTGCGGAAGCTGCTCGCGTCGTACGACGTCGAGATCGCCACTCAAACCGATGGCTACGAGTTCAAGCTTGCCGACCACTTTGTTGATGCCCTGAAGTTCCTCCAGTTGGAGCGCGACGCCGCTGCGACGACTGATCTCGCCGAACGTGCGCGGCATGCGGGCGCAGCGCTCGCCCTGTGGGGTGGCCCTGTCCTGGCAGATTTGACGACTCCGTCGCTGCGCTTGCGAGTCGGCGCGACTCTGGAGGAATCCCGGCTGACCACAGCGGAGACGTGGGCCAACATTCAGCTCACCATGGGGCACCACGACCGCGTGATACTCGAGGTCGCTGGACTCGCGGAGGAGTATCCGGCCCGGGAGAGGTTGGTCGCCGCGGTCATGACCGCTCTTTACCGCGCCGCTCGGCAGGCCGATGCGTTGCACCTTTACGACCGTGCACGAAAGGCACTCGCCGAGGAGCTGGACGTCGAGCCTGGACTCGAGCTCGAGACCGTATATCAACGGATCCTCACGAAGGATGTGCGACTGGAGCGACCGGCCGCCCCCATCTACGCCGTACTGGTGGGTGAGTTCTGGTTGCCGTGGAGTGTTGGCGGCCACCCAGCTCTGGAGTTCTGCAACACCTATGCCGGCTGGGGTGGACCGCGCAGTCCCGGCGCCGAGTGGCTCCGTGGATATCCCACGCTGGCCGTTTGGGCCGGCCATCAGGACTTGCTGGACGACGCAACCATCACCGACCTACTCAGCGACGCACAGCGGGATCCACTCACTGCGGCGGCCGTGCTGGATGAGGCGCGCAAGCTGCGCGGATGGCTGTACACCTGCCTCACTGATCCTGGGGAGCCTCAGGCCTTCGCCTCTGTCGCGAGGTACGTCGAAGAAGCCGCGCAGAACGCAACGTTCGGCTGCCGGTCGAACGGCGTTGCCCGGTGGAGTATCAACCGCGACATCGGCCTTCGAGCGCCGATTCTCGCCGTCGCGCAGTCCGCGGGTCAGCTTCTCGCCGATCCTCGGCGACTGACCGTCTGTGCGTGCTCGAGTCCACAGTGCGGATGGCTCTTCATCGACGAGACCGGCCGACGCCGCTTCTGCAGCGTCGCGACCTGCGGCGATCCCTCATGAGACGACGGGATGCGATGTGGTGAGTTCGTGGTGAGCTGCCGCCGCCACCCTTGTCGACATGTTCAAGCGAGTCTTCTTCCTAGCCATACTCATCCCACTGCTCCTGGGGGCGACACCGGCTCGAGCGACCACAAGTGGTGGCTGGGTGCCGGCACCGTCAGCGCCGTTCGACGCACCCGCCGGCACTCGGTGCGACTTCCCCGTCCATGCCGAACCGGTCCTCGACGAGGTAAAGACGCGAGTGCTTGCCCGCTATTCAGACGGCTCGACGAAACGCGAGGCGTACGTCGGCGACTTGATCTTCGACGTCACCAACCTCGCCACGAGCAGGACCATCCGCGTTGACATCGGCGGCAGCGCGCTCGTCGACTACGCCAGAGGGGGAACACTGGAAAGGAACTCCACCTGGCACTTGGTCGGACCGGCGATGTTCGGCTTTCGCGAGAACGGAGGAAACCGTCCGCGCGGGATCTACGTGTTCGACGGCATCTTCCGCGTCGCGTTCGACGCCACTGGGGTCAAGACCGTAACCCGGTACCAGGGTATTGAGCGCAACCTGTGCGAGGAACTCCAGAGGTGAGAACACCGCGCCTGGCGCCAACCCACCGCGCCAGGCGCGGGCTGCTGAGGTCAGCCCCTGCCTGACAGGGCCACGCGGGCGGCGGCCTGGCGTTCGGCCTCCAGGCGGTCCGCAGTTTCTCGTTCGGCCGCCACTCTCCTGTCGTAGGTAGTGCGAGCGGCCGCGATGGCGATCTGGTGCTCCTCGGTCCAGACGACCAGCGCGCTGATGGTGCTGTGCAGGGTCGCGCCCATCGGGGTCAGCTCGTAGTCCACACGTGGCGGGACGGTGGGATGCACAGTCCGGCTCACCAATCCGTCGCGTTCCAGATGCCGCAGCGTGCGGGTCAGCATGCGCTGGCTGACACCATCGATCGCGCGGCTCAGCTCGCTGAAGCGCAGGCTCCTCTTGTCGAGCAGCGCGATGACCAGAAGCGACGGTTCCCCGGTGCAGAGGGGTTGGACTCCGATGTCGATTTCGGTCAGCGGGCCGGCAGGCATGACGGTGCGCGCATGGGGCGTGTTGCTGGTGTTGTGCGGCGCGATCTTCCTCGAGGGGATCGACGTGGCGATGCTGAACGTGGCGCTGCCGTCGATCCGCGCCGACCTCGGGTTGTCCACCGGGATGCTGAGCGGCGTGGTCAGCGCCTACGTGCTCGGCTACGGCGGGTTCATGTTGCTGGGCGGCCGCGCTGCCGACCTCCTGGGACACCGGCGGGTATTCGTGGGGTGCCTAACTGTCTTCACGCTCTTCTCCGGGCTCGGCGGGTTCGCCACCGAAGGCTGGATGTTGCTGGCCGCGCGGTTCGTCACGGGAGTAGCGGCCGCCTTCATGGCGCCGGCCGGGCTGGCGCTGGTCACCTCCAACTTCCCCGAGGACCGCGCACGCACCAAGGCGCTGGGCGTGTACGCCGGGACCGCGGCGGGCGGGTTCTCGCTCGGGCTGGTCGCCGGCGGCGTGCTCACGTCGTTCGGCTGGCGGTGGGTGTTCTTCGCGCCGGTCATCCTGTCCGCGCTGATCCTGGTGGCGGCGCTGATTCTGTTGCGCGAGTCCGGCGGCAAGCGGGCTCGGGGCGGCTTCGACCTGGCGGGATCGCTGTCCATCACCGGTGCCATGTTGCTGCTGGTGTACGGAGTGGTCCGGCTGGAGCACCCCGGTGACGGGACGTTCCTGACCGTTGCGACGTTCGTCACGGGGCTGGCGCTGCTTGGACTGTTCGTCGCGATCGAGCGGCGGTCGTCGTCGCCGCTGGTGCGGTTGGGCATCCTGCGTAAGGCGTCGCTCGTGCGCGTCAATGTGGCGGCGCTGCTGTTCCTCTTGGCGTTCGCCGGCTTCCAGTTCCTGGCCACCCTGTACTTCCAGGAGGTGCGCGGCTGGAGCACGATGCAGACCGGCCTGGCCATGCTGGTGATCGGAATCGACACGGTCCTCGCGCCGACGCTGACGCCACGCCTGGTCAACCGCTTCGGAAACGTGCGGGTCTTGTTCGGCGGCATCGCGCTCGCGGCGGTCGCGTACGCGCTGTTTCTGCCCGTCGGCATGGACTCGGCATACATCACTATGCTCCCGGCGTTGCTCCTGCTCGGTCTGGCTTTCGCACTGGCGTACGGACCGCTGACCATGGCCGCGACCGAGGGTGTCGATGACGAGGAGCACGGTCTGGCGGGAGGTCTGCTCTACACGGCCACGCAGTTCGGCATGGCGCTCGGACTGTCGGCCGTCACCGCAGTCAGCGTCTCCGCCGGGACCGGCCTGAGCGCGCTGCGGACCGCGCTCGTGGTCCCGCTGGCGGCGGCGCTGCTCGGCGCGCTCGTCATGGCCTTCGGTCTCCGCACCCCGGTCGCCTCCCCCGAACCAGCCGACGAGTCCACACCCGCCACCGTCTGACACCAGGAACGCCGCCGCTACCCTCGCCAGCCGCAAATCGAAGTGCGATCCGGATCACCTATTGCCTCTTGTGCGTGCTGGAGACGGTAGACAAGTGGCAGTCGTTGAGTGAGGGGCCGCGAAGACGTGGATGTGTATGAAGCTGTGGACAGTCGCCGGGCTGTGCGGGCGTTCAGCGATCAGCCGGTATCCAAGAAGATCCTCGAACGAGTGCTGACCGCAGCGACCCGCGCTCCGTCGAGTGGGAACCTCCAGCCGTGGCATGTGTACGTCGTATCTGGTGAGCCCTTGATAGAACTGAAGAGACGCGCGACGGCCAGGGCATTGGCCGCAGATCCGGGTGACGAACGGGAGTACCCGATGTACCCGGCCGAGCTGACCTCGCCGTACCTGGACCGCTTCTCCGCCGCGGCCGCCCAACGGTACAAAGCGCTGGGAATCGAACGCGACGACCCCGACAGGCCCTTGAAGATCGCCGCCCTCAACTCGAAGGCCTTCGGCGCACCGGTCGTACTGTTCTGCTACCTCGACCACACGGCAGGGCCCGGGCAATGGGCGGATGCTGGGATGTACCTCCAGACGGTCATGCTGCTACTGAGGGCCGAAGGATTGCACAGCTGCCCCCAGGTCATGTGGACGATGTACCGCAAGACGGTCAGCCAGACAGTCGGAGCACATGACGGGCTCGTACTGGTCTGCGGTGTCTCGGTGGGATTTGAGAGGGAAGGCGTCCCACCGCTGCGTACCGGGCGCGCAGACCTGACAGAAACAGTGAGCTTCGTCGGACCGTGACCGGCATCTCGCACGCCGACGACAGACCTCTGCGCCAAGGGCGGGTCCTTAGCCGTCGAGCAGCTCGCGCAGCCGGGCCGCGAACGAGTCCGGGTCGCCGGTCTGGCCGTACTCCCCGCCCAGGAAGCCGCCGTGGTCGCTCGGGAATCTCGTCGGCTCGACCCCGAGGGCCTCGGCAACGGCGATCGCGGCGCGTTGCGTGATCAGCCCGTCCGACTCGATGCCGTACGCCAGCACTACGCGGGTCGGAGCAGCTTTGATCGCGCCGTAGTCGGGCTCGTATCCGGTGGTGTTGACGATGTGGCCGTGACCGAGCATCGGATCTTCCCGTGAGCCGTCGTCCTCTGTCGGCAATCCGAACTGGGCCGGGTCTGGAGCCGGCCGATCGGACCAATCGGCGGGGACTTCGCCGGCGTGCATGATCACGCCCAGGAACTTGGCCATCCCTGGACCGAGGCCGTCGTGCTCGTAGGTGTCCTGGACATCGTGCACAGCGGCCAACGCCGTCTCGCGGTCGGGCAACGCCGACACCAGCGGCGGCTCGTGGGCCACAAGGGTGCGAACCACATCAGGATGCGCCGCGACGAAGGCGAGCATGTTCACCGCGCCACCGCTGCTGGCGAACACATCGACGGGGCCAGGACCGACTGCGGCCTCGATCACCCGGTGGATGTCGTCGGCGTGGGTCTCCGGGGTGGGATCTGCATCGGTGGTGAGCTTGCTGCGCTCGCTCTGCCGCGGGTCATAGGTGACCACGGTGCGGTCGGTGAAGAGGCCGGCCAACGTCGTGAACCCGGCGGCTGCCATCGGCGCAGCAACCATGACCAGCGGCGTCTTGTCCCCATCGCTACCGGGCCGGACGTCATAGGTCAGTACGGCGCCCCGTACGTCGATCGTACGGGTCGTTGCCTCAGTCACCTGAATCTCCTTCGCTCGCGATGAGAACGCCGTACGGCGCGAACTCGACTACCTCGGCCCGGATGCACACCGTCCTGCTGAAGTCCTCGAGCAAGGGCGTGTCCCACCGCGCAAGACCTGGCTCACCGGCCGTCGTGACGAAGCCTCCGGAGCCTGTCCGCGCCGCGGCACCACGCTTGGCGGTCGTCAGCGCGTGGCCGCGAGCGCTGTCAGTGAGGCAGTTTGCGGGTCTCGACCAACTGGTGGGCGACGTCGCGCAGTTTCGTGTTGGTGTCTTGGGAGTACCGCCTCAGGACAGCGAACGCCTGATCAGCATCCATGTCGAAGCGTTCCATCAGGATGCCCATTGCCTGTCCGACCAGCTTGCGGGCATCCACAGCCTGAGCCATCGCGACTTCATGCCTGGCCGTGGCGACCGCGATCGAGGCATGCCGGGCCAGGATGTGCGCGATCGCTTCATCGTCGACGGTGAACGCCTTCGACTGGGTGTTGTACAGCGACAGCACGCCTGTTGTCCGGTCGCCGGCCCTCATCGAGACATGCAGCGCACTTCCGATCCCGGCGTCCGCGGCTGCAGACTGCCAGCCGGGCCAGCGGTGGTCGGTGGCGACGTCAGGAACGACGATTGTGTCGCCGGACAACGCGGCAAGCGTCGGCCCCTGACCGGTCTCGATCTCGATCCGGTACAAGGTACCGACGACCGGATCGGTGACCGCCCCGATCTCTGCGCGGCCCCCTCGGACCGCCAGCACGACGCCGGCATGAGTGCAGTTCTCGGCCTGCAACGCGAACCGCACCGCCGTCTCCAGAGTCTCGTCCACTCCTGGGGCGTCGTGTAACTCGATCGCCAACTGCGCGAACGCATCGGCGTCGAACGACTTGGCGGGATCCAACAGGGCCATCTCGGTCTCCAAGCGAAATGTGGTTGCCGTGGGCACCCGGGCGGGCCCAACCCCGCCGATACCGTGGTGCTAGCTCTCGCCCCGCAGCTGTTCGTTCATCCGCAGGGCTTCGGCGAGCTGATCTTCCAAGATGATGATTCGACAGGCCGCCTCGAGGGCCGTGCCCTCGTCGACGAGTTCCCGAGCTCTGGCCGCGAGACGCAACTGGTACCGCGAGTAGCGGCGGTGACCACCCTCGGAACGCTGCGGGACGATCAGCTTCACCTCGTCCAGGCTCCGCAAGAACCCCGGCGTGGTGCCGAGCATCTCCGCTGCCCGACCCATCGTGAAGGCGGGATAGTCGTCATCGTCGAAACTGGCCTGCCCGGTTGCCGGGTCTGAACTCATCGGATCTCCGTGTGCGTGTCCGGGTCATCGAGCCTCCTTGCCGAAGAGCTCCGGGCGTGCGCCCCGGTGCCCAGGGGTGATGGACTGCCACATCCACCGGCCGTGAAGCCGGCAAGGTCGTTATCTACCTACCTCAGCTACGATGTTCTTCTCTGTCAACACCAGGAAGACTACCTCCGCCGAGTGCGAATATCTACCCTAGCCACCATAGATATTGGCCGCAGCCCGCGACAGGCATCACCACACCTGCCGAGCCACGTCGGCGCCGCACTCCTCATGCTCACTCCGGTCGGCGCCCTCGCGCTTGGTGCCCTGGTCCTTGGCGAGCGGCCGACACCGCTCCAACTGCTCGGCTGCGTCCTGATCCTGGCCGGCTCATACTTCGCAACCAGCGCGTCCGACCCCGCGGCTCCCACCAGTGGGTTGATTCGTCCCGGAGTACGTCGTTCCTCAGGTTGACGGGACTGGCATCTTGGTGACGTTGGCCGGCCGCGCGAAGGAGGGCTCGAGCACCTCGACGGGTTGCAGAGAATCCAGTGTGAGGGGCTGCTCCTGGTGCATGACAGTCTCCAGGTGGTGCAGGATGATGCCTTCCCGCAGCGCCCACGGCGACACGTCCAGCGCTGTGATGTCGAGCGTCGTCATCACAGCATGCGCGACGATGGCCCCGGCAACGACCTGCCGGGCGCGAGCCTCGGAGATACCGCGGAGCCGAGCTCGCTCGGCCGCCGGCACCTCCGCCAGCCGGGGGATCCAGGCCGCCACATCGGAGCGACGCAGGCGGCGCCGTACGAACGGCCCGGTCCGTTGCGCCGGAGCACCGGCCAGCCGAGCCAGTTGCTTGAAAGTCTTCGAACTGGCGATCACCCGCTTCGGATCGCCCTCCCACCGGAGCCGGTCCGAGACCTCTCGCAGCGTCGACCGGCTGTGGCGGCGCAGCTCACGCAACTGCCGCTTGCTCGGCGGATCGTCGGGCAAGAACGCCCTGGTCAGCCGGCCCGCGCCCAAGGGAAGCGACACAGCCAGCTCGGGCTGCGCGTCACGACCGAGCGCGATCTCCATCGAGCCACCGCCGATGTCCAGCACCAGCAACCGCCCGGCCGACCAGCCGTACCAGCGCCGGACCGCCAGATACGTCAGCCGAGCCTCGTCCTCGCCCGTCAGGAACCTCGGCTGAATCCCCGCCTCGTCCCGCAACCGCGCCGCGATCTCCGCGCGATTCGAGGCATCACGCACCGCCGACGTCGCGAACGCGAACAGCCGATCCACCTGCAAGGACCGCGCCGCGGCCACCGTGTCGCGAACCGCCTCGATGACCCGGTCGGCACCCTCCGGCGCGATCGACCCGTCCGGCTGAATCGCCTCACCGAGCAGCGTGGCGTGCTTGACCGCATGGGTAGGCAGCGGCGGCGCACCGGGCGACGCCTCAACGACCTGCAGCTGGGCAGAATTCGACCCGACATCCAGAACGCCGATTCTCACGCGACACCCAATGCCCAACCCCGAAACACCGTCTACCGTATGCCGATGTGTACCGGCTCTCAGGCCTCCTCAACCGATTGCCCGGTGCCACCGGCCGGTCACAAGGTGCGAGCGAGGAGCCACCCGGATCGCGCCCGCCGAGACGCGTGCCGAGGTCAGCGCGGAGTTCTACGTCCCCATCTACCTCGGCGTCGCCCTACCGGCCATCGGCATCGGCGTACTCGCGGTCACGACAACGCTGTTCATCGCCGTGGCAACGTTCGCCGCGGTGACCGGCGGCGCGTCCCTCCTCGTCGCCGGCTGGCACCTCAGCCGGAACTGAGCAGGGTTGTTCGCCGGGAGTTACCTCCCGGGGCCGGGTCTGCGGAGGCGTTGGCACACATCCCGGGGCAGACCCGGCCACCTTCCGGAGGAGGTATTTCCCGGTGCCCGTTGGACCCGACAGTGAAACCACCGAGCGCCGCTTCCGGCCCCCGGTGAGTGCGATCGACGGGGGTACCTGCGATGGTTGAGAGTGACGCCCCTCGGGTACAGCAGCGGAGCGACCCTTCTCGGGGTGATGGAGATGAACGATCTGGAGCGTACGACGCTCCTCGCGCGCCTGGCGAGGCAGATCGCCGGGACCGGCGCCGACCAGCCGCTCGAGCGGCGCCTGTGCCGCGCGTACCTGACGATCATGGGTGGGGACGGCGCGGCGATCACCCTGTCTTATACCGACCCCAGCCGAGTCACTTTGTGCACCACCGACGACGTCGCCTCCCGCTTGGAGGATCTCCAAGACGTCCTCGGAGAGGGCCCTGGACCGACCGCCTACCAGACCGAGGCGATCACCTCCGCCGACCTCCGCCAGCGCCCTGGGCGATGGCCGCTGTTCACCGAGGCCGCCCGCGACATCCCGGGCCCGGCCATCCTGTACGCCGTGCCGATGCGTCCGGGTCCGAGCGTGATCGGAGTCCTGACCGTGCATCAGGACGCGGCCGCGGGCCTCCCCGACTATGAGCAGGCACAGTTCCTGGCCGACGCGATCGGCGCGGCGCTGCTCAAGGAATCTCCGTCCTCGGAGTCCCAGCTCCAGTCCGGCCCCTGGTCGACCCGGGCAGAAATCCATCAGGCAACCGGGATGGTGGTGGTACAGCTTCGCGTCGGGCCTGACGACGCCATCGCACTGATGCGATCACACGCCTTCTCCCACAATATCGCCCTGGCCGAGGTGGCCAACCGGATCACCAGCCGCCGATTGCGCTTCTCCGACGGCGCTGAAAGCGAGACCTCATGACTGCCAAGACCGCCTCGCAAGCATTCGTCGATGCCCTCGCGGCCGTCGTACAGGAAGAAGACCTCACCGACACTGTGGCCAATCTTCTGGACAGCTGTGCCGAGCAGACCGGCGCAGCAGCGGTCGGGCTGCTGGTGAAGGACGGGCGCGGCCGGCTGGAGGTGCTGAGCGCCACCTCGCACCAAGTGGCCGAGCTCGAGCTGTACCAGCTGCAGCACGACGCCGGACCGTGCGTCGACGCGGCGCGTGAAGGGACCGCGCTCTCGGCGTACTCCGATGACGACATCACCGAACGCTGGGACACGGTCGGCATAGCGATCGTCGCCGCGGGATATCACGCCGTCCAAGCCGTCCCGTTGCGCTGGCACGGCTTGTTGATCGGTGCGATGAACGCGTTCCACACCAGCCAGGGTTCTCTCGACGACGAGAGCCTCCGGCTGACGCAGGCGTTCGCCGACATCGCGACCGTGGTGATCGTCCACGCGGCCGCGCTGACCAGTTCCGAGCTCGACGAGCGAGTCCAGACGGCTCTCGCCGGACGGACAGTGATCGAGCAGGCCAAGGGAGTCCTGGCCGAGACCACCGGCGCCGACATGGCCACGGCGTACCAGCTCCTCGTCCAACAAGCCCAGCAGAGGCACGCCAGCCTGACCGACGCCGCGATCGAGATCCTCCGAGAGGCCCAAGAACGCCGCTGACGCAGCGCAGCCGGCACTACTCGAGCAGCTGCCGTGCCTGCGCTGCCATGGTCAGGTCCTCACGCGCAGGTACGACGTACGCCTCGACCGGCGATCCAGGTGCCGTGATGACCTGGTCGTCGGCCTCATTGGCCTTGGCGTCCAGCGCGATTCCGAGCCAGTCGAGCCGGCGACAGGACCCGGAGCTTCAGGCTGGACTACCCTGCGTTGACGATCAGGAGGTCCATCGCCACTCACGAACCTCCGGCAGGTCCTCGCCGTACTGGGTGACGTACGCGCGGTGCCGGGTGCGCTGGTCGGCGAAGTACTGCCGGGTTGCCACCGCCCGCGTCCCGAGCGACGGCACCCGGTCGATCACGTCCATGGCCAGGTGGTAGCGGTCGAGATTGTTCAGCACGACCATGTCGAACGGCGTGGTCGTCGTCCCCTCCTCGACGTACCCGCGCACGTGCAGGTTGTCGTGCCCGTGCCGCCGGTAGGTCAACCGATGAATCAGCCACGGATAGCCGTGGTACGCGAAGATCACCGGCTTGTCCGTCGTGAACAACGCGTCGAACTCCACGTCCGGCAACCCGTGCGGATGCTCGGCCGCGTCCTGCAGCCGCATCAGATCGACCACATTCACCACCCGGATCCGCAACTCCGGCAGGTGCTCGCGCAACAGGCTGACCGCGGCGAGGGTCTCCATCGTCGGTACGTCGCCCGCACAGGCCATCACGACGTCCGGATCACCGTGGTCGTTGCTGGCGAAGTCCCACACGCCGACCCCCCGCGCGCAGTGCAGGGCGGCCGACGCCCAGTCCAGCCAGTTGGGCTGCGGTTGCTTGCCTGCGACAACGACGTTGATGTAGTTCCGGGTCCGCAGGCAGTGGTCCATCGTGGACAGCAAGGTGTTCGTGTCCGGCGGCAGGTAGACCCGGACGACCTCCGCCTTCTTGTTCACCACGTGGTCGATGAACCCGGGGTCCTGGTGCGAGAAGCCGTTGTGGTCCTGCCGCCACACATGCGAGGTGAGCAGGTAGTTCAGCGACGGGACCGGCCGGCGCCAGTCGAGCCGATTGATCGTCTTCAGCCACTTCGCGTGCTGGTTCACCATCGAGTCGACGATGTGCACGAAGGCTTCGTACGACGAGAACACGCCATGGCGGCCGGTCAGCAGGTACCCCTCCAGCCAGCCCTGGCAGGTGTGCTCACTGAGGATCTCGAACACCCGCCCGTCCGGAGCAAGGTGCCGATCGGTGTCCCGCCGGCCCGCCAGCCACGCCTTGTCCGTCACGTCGTAGACCGCGTTCAGCCGATTCGACTCGGTCTCGTCCGGTCCGAAGAGGCGCAGATTGTCGGCATTCCGATCGAAGACATCCCGCAGGAACGCACCGAACACCTTCGTCGGCTCGCCGTCCTCCGCGCCCGGCGCCTTCACCGCTACGGCGTACTCATCGACCTGCGGCAGCTCCAGATCCCGGGTCAGCAACCCACCGTTGGCGTGTGGCGACGACCCCATCCGCAGCTGCGGTCCGGGCGCGAGCTCGAGCAAACCGTCAACCGGCCGGCCCGTATCGTCGAACAGCTCCTCCGGCCGGTAGCTGCGTAACCACGACTCCAACTGCCGCAGGTGTTCCTCGTTCGTCCGTACGCCGGACAACGGGACCTGATGTGAACGCCAGGTGTCCTCGACCGGCTCACCGTCGACCGTCCGCGGACCCGTCCAGCCCTTCGGGGTCCGCAGTACGATCATCGGCCACGCGGCCCGGTCCACCGGCTCGGCCGCCGTCCGCGCCTCGCGCTGGATCTCGTCGATCCGATCCATGCAACTGTCGAGCGCCGCCGCCATCGCCTGATGCACCGACGCCGGGTCGGAGCCCTCGACGAAGTACGGCTCGTGACCGTACCCCCGTAGCAGGGCCGTCAGTTCCTCCGCGCCGATCCGTGCCAGCAGCGCCGGGTTGGCGATCTTGTAGCCGTTCAGGTGCAGGATCGGCAGCACAGCGCCGTCCCGCGCCGGGTTGAGGAACTTGTTCGAGTGCCACGACGCCGCCAGCGGCCCGGTCTCCGCCTCGCCGTCCCCGATCACACACGCCACCACGAGATCCGGGTTGTCCGCGGCAGCGCCGTACGCGTGACTCAGCGAGTAGCCGAGCTCGCCGCCCTCGTTGATCGACCCCGGTACATCGGCCGCCACGTGGCTGGGGACGCCGCCGGGGAACGAGAACTGCTTGAACAGCCGGGTCATCCCGTGCTCGTCCCGCGTGGTCGTCGGGTACGCCGCCGTCCAACTCCCCTCGAGCCACGTGTTGGCAACGATCGCCGGACCGCCATGACCAGGCCCGATCACCGACATCATCTGACGTTCCCGCTGCCGGATCACCCGGTTCAGGTGCGTGTAGATCAGGTTGAGGCCGGGCGTCGTACCCCAGTGCCCGAGCAGCCGCGGCTTGATGTGCTCCGGCCGCAGTGGCTCCCGGAGCAACGGGTTCGCCAGCAGGTAGATCTGGCCGACCGAGAGGTAGTTGGCCGCTCGCCAGTAGGCGTCGAGGCCCTCCAACTCCTCGTCGCTCAACGGACGGACGTCGACCTCTGGCATCGTCACGAATCTCCTCCTCGACCGGGCAGGAACTCCTGGACCTTGGATTTCACGCCTTCCTTGATCACGTCGACGCGGTCGGAGTCGCCGCGGACGATCGACTCCAGGGCCTTCTCCAGCTGATCCCAGGTGGCGTGCGGCGGGATCGGCGGTACGGCGGGATCGGTCAAGAACTCGACCACACACGGCCGGTCCGCGGCCAGCGCCTCCTCCCACGCCGGCGCGACCTCGTCGGGCTTGGCCGCCAGGACCCCGGCCAGGCCGAGGCTGCGCGCGTACGCGGCGTATGGGAAGTCCGGCAGTTCCTGCGACGGCAGGAACTGCGGCGAACCGCCCATCGCCCGCAGCTCCCAGGTCACCTGGTTGAGGTCGTTGTTGTGCAGGACCGCGACGATCAGCCGGGGATCGTCCCAGTCATGCCAGTACTTCGCGATCGTGATCAGCTCGTTGATGCCGTTCATCTGCATCGCGCCGTCCCCGACCAGCGCGATACACGGCCGCCCGAGCCGACCGAACTTGGCACCGATCACATACGGCACGCCCGGTCCCATCGTCGCCAGCGTCCCTGACAGCGATCCACGCATATCATCACGGAAGCGAAGGTGACGCGCGTACCAGTTCGCGACCGAGCCCGAGTCGGCCGCCACGATCGCGTCCTCGGGCAAGCGGGGTGACAGCTCGTGGAAGACCAGCTCGGGATTGATCGGGTCCGCCGAGGTGTGCGCTCGGCGCTCCATCACCTGCCACCAGCGGTCGACCTTGCTCTCGATGTCCTCGCGCCAGAACCGGTCGTCCTTGCGCTCGAGCAGCGGGATCAGCCGGCGCAGCGTCTCGGCCGCATCACCGACCAGGTTCACCTCGAACGGGTAGCGCAGCCCGACCATCGTCGGGTCGACGTCGATCTGCACCGCACGCGCCGCGCCGTACTCCGGCAGGAACTGGCTGTACGGGAAGTTGGAGCCCACCACCAGCAACGTGTCGCACCCGGTCATCAATTCGTACGACGGCCGCGTGCCGAGCAACCCGATCGACCCGGTCACCCACGGCAGCTCGTCGGACAGCACATCCTTGCCGAGCAACGCCTTCGCCACACCTGCACCGAGGAGATCGGCGACGGTGGTGACTTCCTCGCAGGCCCCGCGTGCGCCCTGGCCGACGAGGACCGCGACCTTCTCCCCCGCGTTCAGCAGGTCCGCCGCCCGGCGCAGGTCGCCCTCGCCCGGCACCGGCGCCGCCCAGGTCAGATCGAGACTCGACGGGACCATCTTGAACCCGTGCGACGGTCCGACGTACTCGAGCTCCTGCACGTCCGCCGGCACGACCAGCGCCGTGACGGTACGCCGGGACGCCGCGATCCGGATCGCCCGATCCAGAACGTTCGGCAGCTGCTCGGGGACCATCACCGTCTCGCAGTAGTCGGAGGCCACGTCCTTGAAGAGTGTGTGCAGGTCGACCTCCTGCTGATAACTGCCACCCATCGCGCTGCGGGCGGTCTGTCCCACGATCGCCACCACCGGCACGTGATCCAGCTTGGCGTCGTACAGGCCGTTCAGCAGATGGATCGCACCCGGACCACTGGTCGCCGTACACACGCCCACGCGGCCGGTGAACTTCGCGTACCCGACCGCCTCGAACGCCGACATCTCCTCGTGCCGCGCCTGCACGAACCTGGGCTCGTCACCGCCTCGTTCCCAGGCCGACAAGAGTCCGTTGATCCCGTCACCGGCGTACCCGAAGACATGATCGACTCCCCAGTCCCGCAGCCGTTGCAGCATCACATCGGCGACCGTGCTCGTCATCGTGCCGCTTCCCTTCTGTTGGCTCGGTCCCGCCCGGTGCCCGGTGCGCCGCACTTCATTCAGCATGCGCAACGGAGGCCGGGGCACACCGGCGCAGGTAACCCGGCGTTTGCCTCCACCGATGCCGGGACACCGGTCGGCCATGGTGATCCCGCTACCGACGGCCTCGATCCTGGACACCGGCCTGGCCGTGCAGGACGTCCTGCTGCCTGTGGTGGCCGAAGGCGTGATCCTCCGGCGACCGCGGCTGACCCACCTCGCCGAGCGCCTGCACGTCGACGACCGCGCGCTGCGCCGCGTCCGACGCTTGCGTGACCGGTACGGCGACAGCCCGGTGCTGCTCCGGCTGCCGGGCCGGACGGTGGCCCTGGTAACCGCACCCGAGGATGTCCGCCGGCTGCTCGACGAGACACCCGAGCCGTTCTCCGCCGCCACCGCCGAGAAGGTCGGGGCACTCCGCCACTTCCAGCCACACGCCGTGCTCGTCACCGATCCCCCGCTGCGGACTCTCCGCCGCGAGCTCAACGAACACGCACTCGACACCCACCAGCCGTGCATCGGCACGGCCGTCAGATGCTCGGTGTCGTTCGCGAGGAGCTCGACTCCCTGACCGGGACCGTCGGCTGGAACGACTTCCGGGACGTCTGGTCACGCGTCGTACGACGGATCGTGCTCGGCGACGCCGCCCGCGACGACACCGAAGTCACCGCACACCTCGACAATCTCCGCGGCGACGCGAACTGGGCCGAGTTCCGTCCCCGGCGGGGCGCCGTACGCCGGGAGTTCACCCGAGACCTCGAACGGTACGTCGACAAGCGCGAGCCAGGATCACTGGTCGAACTGTTGCCACCAGCAGCCGATGCGTCAGGTCAGGTACCGCACTGGCTGTTCGCCTTCGACGCGGCCGGGATCGCGCTGTGGCGGCTGTTCGCCGTACTCGCGACCCGCCAGGCAATCCGGGAACGGATCGCCACCGAAGCCAAGCACCCCGAGTCCTCGCCACTGCTGTCCGAGGCCGGGGCCGCTGTCCAGGAGTCACTGCGGCTCTGGCCGACCACTCTCGTCATACTGCGGGAGTCGCGAACAGACACCGAATGGAGCGGGCGCTGGGCTCCGGCCGGCACCGAGTTCGCGATCGTGAGTTCGGTGTTCCACCGCGACAGTCAGGCACTGGACTTCGCGGACCGGTTCGAACCGGACGCCTGGCTCGACGGCCGGACCGACGGCGACTGGCCGATCATCCCGTTCAGCGCGGGGCCGGCAACGTGTCCCGGGCAGAACGTCGTACTGCTCACCACCAGTGCCGCCGTCAGCCACGTGGCCGAACACTACGAGCTCGATGCCGACCCTGATACCCGCAGCAGACTCGCCGGGCCGATGCCCACGACCTTCGACCACACCCGCATCCGGATCGGATTCTGGAGGAACTCATGAGCGAACCGCCCCGCCGAGGTCGGCGATCCACCACCGTAAGGAGATGACGACTATGACGGTGAAGCTGAACAAGATCGCGTTCGACCACGCGAAGAGCCTGATCGGGAAGTCGCAGACCGTTCGGGACGAGCGAGACGACTGGAGCGAGCACGCACCGACCGCCAAGCAGGAGAACTCGTACCTCGACAAGCACGGATGGAGCGAATACGGCCAGTGGCATCTCGGAGTCGACACCGAGATGGGTGACGAGACCAAGGGCCACTACAAGTTCCCGTACGGCGACTTCCACCGCGTGCACCGCTGCGGCCTCATCAGCGCCGAATCCCGCGCCGCCCAGAACCACTACGACGACATCACCGAAGCGATCGCGGAACTCCATGAACTCCTCGACGGCGACCACGCCTGACAAAACCACCGCCCTTGTCCGCCGAGCTGATCCCCCGCCGCTCGCGCTCCGGGCCTACGTCGGCCCAACCGGCAAATCCACCAGCGTGAGGTGCCGCGGCTGGGGTGTGTAATCGTTATCCAGCGTCTGGTCGTTCGAGCGCGGAACAGTCTTACGCTGAATGTGGTCGCCTTCACCTCGAAGCCTTCCCCCCGGCTCGGTGAAGGTGGCTCAGCGGGGCCGACCGGTCGCTGGCGATACTCAGGCGAGTGGTTCGTGCCGGAAGGTCCCGCTGTCCTCGACCAGCAGGACTCCTTCGCCCTTGCCCGCAGCCTTGACGGCGTCGCGCCACCGGTCTTCGACCAAGGACCGCAGGCCGATCGCCTCCATGATCGGTACGTCGTCCTGATCGGCGGCGGCCCGCAGGATCTTCAACATCTCGGTGCAACGAACCGCTTCGGTCGAGACGAACGCCGCATACGGCGGCCGCACCCGGTCACCGATCGCCTCGGCATCCGCCACGCCCCTCGGCGTCAGGCGATCACCATCGTTCTCCGTGTGGCGGCGCAACTCGACGTACCGCAGGCCTTCAGTCTGCCCGAGCCGGCCACGACTGCGACACGCCTGCTGTAGACCGTCACCGAGCTGCGTCCGCTCTCAGCGGACACCGCTTCCACGAGCCGATCAGCGGCCAGCTCGTTGATCGATGCAACATCCATCAACCGATGGTCGCACGGCGGCCGTCGGCCGTCATCGATAGGGACTACCCGGGCTCGGCGGGTGACATTGTGGATCGTCGTGCCGAACGCGCCTGGGCGACGATCACGGGTTGCCAGGAGTTGTCGACGTTGAAGCGATCGGCAGCTAGCTTTCCGGGATGGAACCTGTCGCGTTGGCCAAGCACCTGATCGACAGCAATCGATACATGGTTCTGGGAACCGTGGACCCGGACGGTCGCCCGCGAGTGTCGCCGGTGTACTTCTCGCCGGATGGCTACTCAGTCGTCTATTGGGTGTCGTCGCTCGAATCACATCACTCGCGCAACATTGCCGAGCGGCCCGAGGTCAGCATGGTGGTGTTCGACTCCGCGGCGGAGATCGGCAGTGGGCAGGCGGTCTACTTGATCGCCCGGGCAGAGGTGGTCCCGGACGACGAGTTGGAGGGATGTCTCGACACCGTGACCTGGACGCGGTTTCCGGGACTCAGGCAGTTCGCCGCGGCGGAACTGCGTGACCCAGAGGTGCGGCGGCTGTATCGGGCGCGGATCAGTGAGCACTCCATCCACATATCCGGCCGGCACCCGGAGTACGGCACGGGCACTGACCGGCGGATGATCGTGGACCTCTGCTAGACGCCGCTGGTCGAGCGGCACCTCCACCACATGGGCGCATCCAGTAGGGCACCGAAGCCAATCGCGGTGTCGGGTCGGGCACCGCACGTCCTTGTCAGTTGTGCGGTGGTTCGCCGGTCACAGTGTGATCGGCGTGGAACAGGGCCTCCGCGATGACCCGGCGCAAGTGGACACCGCGGATGGAATACAGCGAACGACGACCATCCCGCCGTACGTCGACGGCACCGGACAACCGCAGCCGGGCAAGATGCTGCGAGGTCGCGGGCTGCGACATCCCCACCCGTTCAGCCAGTGTGCTCACATCCAACTCGGCCCCCTCCGCGAGGGCCCACAGCAGCCGCAGCCGGGTCTGGTCCGCCAACAGGCGGAACGTGTCCACGGCCACGACGACCTGGTCGTCCGTCGGAGCGGCCAGCTCCTCGTCCGACTTCATGAATGCATCCATGCGCACATGCGCATACGAGATGGTAACTTGGAGTGTCGGCGCTCCACACCGCGACATTCACTTCGCGAGGTCTTCATGACGCACTCCCATCCCGAGCAGGGCCATGGTCACGGGCATGGCCACGGTCACCACGATGATGCCGGAAACACGCCCGAAAACACCCATGGGCACGGACATGGACACGAGCACGCGGGCGGGCATGGTCACCCGCGCGGGATCCGTTGGCTCCTGCTCTCGATCTTCAAGCCGCACAGCCACGACGCCGCCGACTCCATCGACTCCGCACTCGAGGCGAGCAGCCAGGGCATCCGCGCCCTCAAGATCAGCCTGCTCGGTCTCGGCATCACCGCCATCGCACAGCTCGTCGTCGTCATCCTGACCGGCTCGACCGCGCTGCTCGCCGACACCATCCACAACTTCTCCGACGCACTCACCGCCGTACCACTCTGGATCGCGTTCGTCCTCGGGCGCAGAGTCGCCACCAAGCGCTACACCTACGGCTTCGGCAGGGCCGAGGATCTGGCCGGCGTCTTCATCGTCGCGATGATCGCGCTGTCCGCGATCGTCGCGGGCTACGAGTCGATTCGCCGCCTGATCGAGCCCCAGCCGATCACCAACACCGGCGTCGTACTCGCCGCCGGCCTGATCGGCTTCGCCGGCAACGAACTCGTCGCCGTCTACCGGATCCGGGTCGGCCGGAAGATCGGCTCTGCCGCGCTCGTCGCCGACGGCCTGCACGCCCGGACCGACGGATTCACCTCACTCGCGGTCGTCATCGCCGCGCTCGGCGTCATGGCCGGCTTCCCGCTCGCCGACCCGATCATCGGCCTGCTGATCACCGTCGCCATCCTGGTCGTCCTCAAAGGCGCCGCTACCGACATCTACCGCCGGCTGATGGACGCCGTGGAGCCCGAACTGGTCGAGGCCGCAGACCGCTCACTGCGGGGTGTGGCGGGTGTCCGGGAGATCACCAACCTCCAGCTGCGCTGGACCGGCCACCGCTTGCGCGCCGAGACCAGCGTCACCGTCGACCCCGCCCTCGACATCGTCACCGCCCACGCCGTCGCGGTCGACGCCGAGCACGCGCTCCTGCACGGCGTACCCCGGCTGATCTCAGCCACCGTGCACGTGAGCCCGGCCGGCCACACCGGCGACAAACAGCACAGCACCCTCGACCACCACCGCGAGGCCGTCGGACAGTAGCGGCGTGATCATCCCGGTGACGCTCCCGTCGGCGCGGACATCGGATGCGGTTGACGCTCCCCGACACCGACGACGTGGTGGGCGGCTAGCGCCCAGCCCCACATGAGCGGCAGCAGCGCGTTGCCCATTGACGTCACGTCCGTGATCACGAAGAAGAATGGCAGGAACAGGATCAGCAGCCAGGCCGTCGTTCGCGGCCGGAATCCGCTGCGCACCAGCATGATTCCCAGTACGGCGCCGCCGAGCGCGATGAGCGCCAGGGCCACCAGTCCGGCTCCGAAGAACTGCTCTGTCCACGGCGTGTAGTAGTCACCGACGACCGAAAGCGTCAGGATCGCGTAGGCCGCGAGTTGGACCCGCCAGGCCCACTTCTCGGCGCCCTTGGGCTGGCGGCGCCGGTAGACCAGGTACGCCGCGGCGGCGAAGGCGAGACAGATCGGCAGCCAGATCTTGCCGTAGGTCCAGTAGACGAAGTACGGGTCTGACCAGTCGAGCAGCGGCCGCAATGCGTCCATGGCTGGCACAGCCCAGGCACGGGTGAGCGGATACGCGAGGTCGTTGGGGTGGCTGTTGATCCGGGCCAGCGCGTGCAGCTCACCGGCAACTGTGCCGAAGGCGGCCATTGTCCAGGCGACGAGGCTGATCCGCCGCGCCATGGTCGGGGTGATGGTGGTTCCTGCGTGGTGCATGTTCGTCCTCCCTCAGTCGGCCGGTTCGCCCGACCTCGCTTGCGAACGTACGGACCACGGCCGCTCGCAGTCGTCGTGCGTGCGCAGGACTACCGGTGGACTGGAGCAGGATTTTCGAGTCCTCCGCAGGTAGGACGTAAGGCAGCGCCTCGGGGCGTACCGTCTGAATCGTGAGCCGCCGAAACTGGGCCTTCGACATCGCTGTGGCGATGGTGGTCTTCGTGCTCGGGCAGCTTGAGGCCTGGTGGGGCATCGGTGCCACGCACCGACAGGGCCCGCTGTGGGCCCAGTCCCTCGTGTATGCGCTCACGGCGCTGCTGCTCGTGGGTCGCCGGGTGCGCCCGCTTGCCGTCCTCGTGGCAGTGGTGGCGGTGTACCTCGTGGAGTTCGCCGTGTTCGGCTCGCCCGAGGGTTACGGCGTTGGGCTCGCCCCGCTGGTCGCGATCTACAGTGTCGGGCGATACCTCGCGCCGGCGCGGGCGGCACTCGGGCTCGCGCTGGGCGTCGTCCTCTGGGCCGGCTGGGCGGGCTTCGATCCCATGAACCATGGGCTCTCCGACCGTCTCGACACAATCGTCTGGCTCGCGCCGTGGGTCATCGGCTGGCTGGTCGGGGCGCTTTTGCGGACGAGCGTGCTCTACCGCGAGCAGCGGCGGGTGAATCGTGAGCAGTACACGTCCCGGGCCGTGGCCGAGGAGCGCAACCGGATCGCGCGCGAACTGCACGATGTCATCGGCCACAGTGTCACCGTCATGACCGTCCAGGCCTCGGCGGTGCGGCGCCGGCTCACCGACCAGCAGGCAGCCGAGCGCGAGGCACTCGAAACCGTTGAGGCGGTTGGACGGGAAGCACTCACGGAGATGCGACGGATGGTGGGTGTGTTACGTCAGGAGGGCGATGCCTCGACAGCCGAGGAGCGCGAGCCGCCACCCGGACTTGACCAGCTCGACCGGCTGGTCGGGGAATTCCGGGCCGCCGGCCTACCGGTGGAGCTCACGGTGACTGGTACGACCCGCAGCCTCGCACCGGGTCTGGACCTCACGGCCTACCGGCTCGTCCAGGAGGGCCTCACCAACACGTTCCGCCATGCACCGAGCCCGCGCCAGGCCGAGGTAGCCATCGACTACGGACCGGACCGGCTCCAGCTGGCCGTTCGGGACAACGGCCAGACACAAAGGCCAGGTCATGCCCAACTGATCAAGCCCAGCAACGGCCTGCTCGGCATGCGCGAACGGGTCGCGGTCTACGGCGGTTCACTCGTCGCGCGGACGCGGCCGGAGGGTGGCTTCGAGCTGATGGCCTCGTTGCCATTGGAGCCCACATGAGCCGGCCAGCGCCTCCCGTAGCAGGAGCCGAGGCCGCCGGCCCCATCGGCGTACTCATCGTCGACGACCAGGCGCTGGTTCGGGCCGGATTCAGAATGATCCTCGAGATCGAACCGGACATCACCGTTGCAGGCGAGGCAGGGAACGGCGCCCAGGCGCTCGAACTGACCGCCCAGCTGCGACCCGACATCGTGCTGATGGACGTACGGATGCCCGGCATGGACGGCATCGAGGCCACGCGTCGACTGCAGGCCAACCGCGCCGCCCACTCCCGGGTCGTCATGCTGACCACCTTCGACATGGACGAATACGTCTTCGAGGCCCTTCAGGCCGGAGCCAGTGGATTCCTGCTCAAGGACGTGCAGCCCGAACTGCTGGTCGCGGGAATACGGGCCGTCCACTCGGGCGAATCCTTGCTCGCACCGTCCGTGACCCGCCGCCTCATCGAATCATTCCTCCAGACACCGAGAATGGTTGACACTGCGGCCCGCACTCGACTCGACGCGCTCACCGCACGTGAGCAAGAAACCCTGCGACTCCTGGCCCGCGGGCTGACGAACTCCGAGATCGCGACCACGCTCTACGTCTCAGAGACGACGGTCAAGACACACGTCGGGCGCGTGTTGATGAAGCTCGGCCTGCGCGACCGAGTCCAAGCCGTCATCTACGCCTACGAGACAGGACTCATCAGCCACAGCAACCGACCCAACCTGTGAGGGATGGGACAGCACGATCACTCAACGTGCCATCCAATCACCCGCGCGCTCTTTCCAGCACCGACCACAGAACTTCATGCCGCTTCCCTCGACTGAACGGAACTCGCACTCGTTCCCCCATTGACACATCCATGGGCTAGTTGCCTTAAGCAACTAGCTCGGAGAGATGTACCAGCAGTTGGGCTGGGACTCCGACGCCACAAGAGGCCCGTAGCATCGCTAGATATTCTAGCGTTGCTATTGACTGGAGCACCGCCAAGAGTTAGCGTTGCTAGCGCTAGCAGTGCTAACCCCTATGAGGAGACCGACATGACCCCGCCCGAACACCCGCTCGTTGACCTCTACGTCGAGATGCTCAACACCCACAAGCCGGACTTGGTGGACCGATTCGTCGCCGAGGACTACGTCAATCACAACGACTTCGTCGCCGACGGACGTGAGGCCAACCGGCAGTTCTGGACCGCCTTCTTCACCGGCCTGCCCGATCTGGGCGTCACGATGGAGGACCTGATCATCTCCGGTGACCGCGTCGTGGGCCGCTTCATCTACCGCGGCATCCACACCGGGGACCTGCTGGGCATCCCCGCCAGCGGCAAACCTGTCGAGATGCGCAGCATCGACATCTGGCGCGTCCAGAACGGCATGTTCGTCGAGCATTGGGACGAGCTGAACCTGATGCAGATGTTCCAGCAGATCGGCGCCCTACCGCCGCTCGGCGGACCCGAGACCCAGGCATGACACTGCTCTCGCAACTTGCCGTGCTCTTGGCGATCGTCAGCACGGGAATTGTCTACGGCGCCGACGCCTTCTGTGCGCTCGTCCAGCGATCCGCACTCGCGCGGGTCGATGACAGCACTCTCACCGCGATGATGGGCAACGTGCACCGGTTCGCCGACCGGCGAATGCCCGTTCCCGGAATCCTCGGCATTGTCGCCGCCGCCGCCGCATCCGTGCTCGCCGCGATGGCCGGCCACCCCGCCGGATCAGCGGCCGCGGGAGCAGCATTTCTGCTGCTGGTGGTCTGGGTGTTGCTCTACCTGCGCATCAGCGCACCCATCAACCGCAGACTCACCGCAGCCGCCGAAGCCGGCGAAACTCCCACCAACGCCCGCACCCTGCAACGGGACTGGGACCGCATCATCGTCCCCAGGGCCGTCCTGCAGGGCCTGGCCGTCCTCGCCCTGGGTGTGAGCCTCATCAGCTGACCCGGCACTCCGCTCCATGCAGGCCATACCGAGAGGATTCTGGCGATCGTGTACCAGCTCAGGATTTACACACTGCGCACGGCCGAAGTGCTCCGGGACTACGCGACCGTGCACTGGCCGCGGCACATCCCGAGCCTGCGCGCTTTGGGCGTTACTACACATGGGATCTGGACCGACCACGACGGCGGCGCGCACCGCCTGGTCGCCCTGATCGCGTACCCCGACGGCGCCGAACCCGGCGAGGTCGCCGCCGCGTATATGGCCAGCCCTGAGTTCGCAGCAGACATGCAGGGCTTCGACGTCAGCAATATCCTGAACGTCGAAGAACTGCTGCTCGACCCAACTGCCGCATCTCCGCTGTCCTGACGACCCGGATCCAGGAGCAGATCCGGGACTAGACGAGGCGACCCGGCAGTCCGCGATTGACCAGGTCCGGCGGTCGGAGATGCGGCAGAAGACGCGACAGCCGGTCGCCGCCCATCACGAGGCCGTCAACGACGTACTCGCGTTGATCGACAAGCATGCCGCGTTCACTAGAACCGGCGATCACGGCATCGCCCAGATCGACACCCACGGCCTCATCGCCGCCGCCTTCGACCACTTCTGCCTCAGCACGCTGACAGGTCGGTCTCGTCGTTCGGTTACGGGGTCGGGGTTGCTGATGGTGGGGGCGTTCGCAGTGGTCGGTAGGCGGCCCGGTAGGCACGCGGTCCCATCACTGGGGCCAGCGGGTGGGACAGCCAGGGTGGGAGGCCGGCCAGTCGTGACATCTGGTCGGTGGCGGCCTGGACGTGCTCGACCCGCGGCCGCCGTACCTGTTCCCAGACGGGTCCGACGGTCGACCAGTCCTCGGTCCCGGCGAGTACGTCGGCCAGCACGATCGCGTCCTCCATGGCCATCGCGGCACCCTGGGCCCAGACCGGCCCGGTCGCGTGTGCTGCGTCGCCGACCAGGGTCACGCGGCCGTGGTGCCAGGTTGGGATCCGGACCTCCTCGACTGGTGCGTGGTACGGCGGAGCCGGTGCTGCGAGTGCCTGGGCGATCGCTCGGGTGACCGGCTCCGGGAAGTCGGCGTAGGCGTCGGCAAGCCAGGTCGGATCGGCCGCGGTGTCGCCACCCTGGCTGCTGGATGCGTAGGCGTACACCTCGCCGGGCGCGACCGGGATCAGTAGGAAGGTGCGTCCCCGGCTGGTCCAGGCGGTCCAGCAGTCGACGCCGGGGTCGGCGGTGATGAACCGCCAGCTTGCGGCCGTCATCAGGGAGGGCCGTGGTGCCGCGGGCGCCAACGCCGATCGCACCGTCGAGTGGACGCCGTCCGCAGCCACCACGAAGTCGACGCGGTCCTCGCTCCCGTCGGCGAAGCGGACTTCCACGGAGCCATCCGCCTGCTGTTCCAGGGATGCCACTGCCACGGCATGGTCGACCGAGACACCGGCCGTCAGGGCGTCCAACACCACCTGGTGACGGGCGCAGATCGAGCCGGCCGTCCCCGACCAGAACAGCGCCTCGTCGAGGGCGAACATCAGTCGGCCGCCGGCCGTGCGGTATTCCCGTCGCGTGACCGGCACACCTGCGGCGCGGACGTCGTCGGCGGCTCCGAGCGTTGCGAGAGCCGCGACGGCGTTGCCAGGCAGGTTGAGTCCGAGCCCTGCTGGCGACCGGTGTCGTCGCCGTTCGACGACCCGGCACTCGAGTCCGTGCCGGCCGAGGGCGCGGGCGGTGGACAGGCCGGCGATGCCGGCGCCCACGACCAGGACGGTTCGGCTCATGGCGAACTCTCCACGGCTCGAGGCGCGGCAATCGCGTACAGCGCCGCACAGGCGAGGCCGTCGATCCTGAGGACCTTGCCGGTCAGCGTGACTACAAACGCGGTGTCGCCGACGATCTCGAACGAGGTCGGCCGGTCCAAGCCGTCGACCAGGGGCACGAGACCACCGTACCGGTCCGCCAGGAGGAGGCGGCCGGTGTCCGGTGAGGCGGGCTTGCCTTCGTTCTCGGGGGTCGGCGGCAGGTCCCAGACACCCTGGGACAGCGCGTAGAGCCGGCCAGCCCGGCTCAGCTCGACATCGACCAGCAGGGGTCCGCCGCGGGCCACCTCCTCAGTCGATGACGTGGGCGAGAACCGGATCGTCTTGCCGTCCTCGGGGCGGTGCGGGATGGGCCCTGCCTCGGCGATGTAGATCGTGCGGTCGTGCACCGCTAGTCCGGTCGGGACCACGTTGCCGAAGGCGCGGAGCTGCCGAATGTGTCCGCCTCGGGAGAGGTACAGAAGGCGGTTGTGGTGTCCGTCGGAGACCAGCAAGCCGCCGCCGTACCGCTCCAGGGCGTACTGGACTCCGCTGGCGATGAAGAAGTCCGTCTGAGGTGGATGGGCGACCGACCATGCTCCGACGTCCGCGAGCACAGTTTGGTGGCCGTTGCGGTCGATCCGGTAGACACCGGCGACGACGGCGGGCTGGCCGAACTCGGGTCCGACCAAGGTCACGAGAACGTAGGCCGTGCTACCGAGGAAGACCACGTCCATCGCCCCGCCGATGCCCACCTCGGGGACCGCCCGCGGTAGTCCGCTGGCGAAGGTGGTGATAGCGCCCGTCCGGGGGTCCACCCGCAGCACACGCCCACCCGGGCCGTCGGTCACGTACAGCGCACGGTCGGGTCCGATGGTGCTGCCCGAGCCACAGCCGCCAGCACATCCCGTCGCCGCGAACGTGGCCAGCTCCCGGACGACATGCGGCCGGCCGGCCGCGCTGGAGGTCGTGTTGGAAGCCGCGACCGCCGTTGCCAGCAACACCATCACGGCCAACGCTCGTGCGACGGCCACCCGTGAACCGCCGGGTCGCTTACCGCCGGCGCTCATCGCACTGCCTCGTCCGGCGAGAGGTTCTGGTTGACGTGGAAGGCGTTGTCCGGGTCATAGCGACGCTTGACGTCGATCAGGCGCTCGAAATTCTCCCGGTAGCTGGCGCGCACCCGATCTGGCCCCTCGTCGTCCATCATCATGTTCACGTAGCCGCCGCCGGCCGAGTGCGGATGGAGCGCGTCGTGGTAGGCACGGGCCCACTCGGTCATCGGCTCCAGGTTCGCGGGATCGGGATCCACACCAACGATGACCTGGGCATACCTGGCCTGCCGATGGGCGTACGCCGTCTCGTCGGCTCCGACACGCTGGGCAGCACCGTCGACCGGGTAGAGGTGCATCGTCGACAGCGGCGTCGGGAGCCTGCTTCCGTAGTCGACGTGGATCGCGATCGCGTCGTCGGTGAGCTCGTCGACGAAATCGGTACGCCAGTACCACTGCATCCCCGCGGGCAACAGCGGATCGAAGATCGACTGCAGCGCCGGCCAGGGCATCTCACCGACACCATCGAGCAACGGCTCCAAGGCACGCATCGGCGCGAGGAGCGCGGGGACGTCGGCGGCCGGACCGTTGTAGCACCACATGATCGCAGCCACGGTGCGTCGATGGAGCTCGGCGGGGAAGTCCTCTGCGGGCGGCACCTCGAAGAATCCGAACCAGCCACTGAGGGTGTCCGGCGTCTCGGCGAGGAGCCGGTCGTAGGCCCGCAGGACCTCGCCGGTGCGCTTGATGTCGAACATCATCGGGCCGGCCACCACGTCGCGCACCGGCTGGCCGCGGAACACGAACGAGGTGACGACGCCGAAGTTGCCACCGCCGCCGCGCAGGGCCCAGAACAGGTCGGGGTGCCGATCGGCGTCGGCAGTGACCAGCGTGCCGTCCGCCAGCACCAGGTCGGCCGCCAGCAGGCAGTCGATGGTGAGTCCGAACTGCCGGGCCAGGTATCCGATCCCACCGCCCAGCGTGAGTCCGCCGACGCCGGTTGAAGACACCCATCCGCTGGGAACCGCCAGCCCGAACGGATGGGTGGCGTGATCCACGTCCGCCCACACGGCGCCACCCTCGACCCGAACGAGCCGCTCGGCTGGGTCGACGTGCACGGAGTGCATCGCCGAGAGGTCGACGACGACCGCGTCGTCCCACACGCCGAGGCCACCGGCGTTGTGACCGCCGCCGCGGACAGCGATGGTCAGCCCCCGTGTGCGTGCCAATGTCACTGCGGCCATCACGTCAGCGGTGTCGACGCAGCGCGCGATGATTCGTGGGTGTCGGTCGATGGCACCGTTGTAGACAGAGCGGGCATCGTCGTACCCGGGATCGCCGGGCGCGACCAGCTCCCCGCGGAAACCGGGTATGTCGATCCGGAGGCCGGTGGGTGCTGCGGGCTCTTCGAGCGTGGTCATGATCGTCTCCTGATGCGTTGGGAACGTCGGAAGGCCAGACTCGACGAACTCCCTTGGCGCAACATTTCTCCAACCTTGGCGCGGGTCGGCGCGCGCGAGGATCGGGCGCAGGGGCCGACCACCGCGTCCGACCAGCAAGCACAGCTGATCGCCGGTGCGGCCCGGTCAGATGAGCAATGCCTGGTAAGCGTCCTGCAGGTCGCGACTGGGGTTGACGCCGAGCTCCTCGCGCAGATGCCTTCGCAGTCGCTCGTACACCGCGAGCGCCTCAGCGGTGTTGCCGGCCGCTGCCAGGGAGCGCATCAACATCAGGTGGCCCGTCTCGCGCATCGGGGCGACTTCGAGAAGCTCGCGGGAAGCGCGCTCAGCTCCGGGCAGCTCCGGCCCTCCCAGTTGGAGGCATGCCGAGGCATAGGCCTCCAGGGCCCTGACGCGCACGTCCGCGAGGCGACGACGCCAGGAATCGACCCATGCCAGTTCAACCTCCGGCAGCAGGGTGCGCCGCGCGTTGAACTGCGCGGTCAACGCGCTGAACCAGGCGCGTTGCCACTCACCCGTGGCGATCGCCGATTCCGCCGTATGGAGGGCCGCGAACGCGGTCTCCACGTCGACCCGGGTGTCGTCGGGGAGTGCGATCGCGACCTCTGTCCGGCCGCGGATGAGGTCACTTCCGACCGTGGTCCGCAACTTTGAGATGAGGACGCTGAGAGCAGCCCCCGCCGAGGCCGGCGATGTGTCCCCCCAGAGCGCGTCGACCAACGCGTCCCGGGTCACCGGGTGTGGCCGGGAGAGCACGAGGTACGCGAAGAGCACCCGGGTCTGACGACTCGGAAACTCGGTCGTGACCCCGGGACTCAGCTCGACGACGAACGAGCCACAGAGCTGGATCCGGGCTGCCATGGAATCGACAGTAACGCTTCTCCGAGTCGCTCCCCCAGGCGATAACGTGAAGTGCCCACGCAGGAGCGGAGACCCATGACGACGCGGCAGGTGCGGTGCGAGTGCGGCTACACGGTGCAAGGAGCGACCGACGAGGAGGTGATCGAGCGGACCCTCGCGCACGTTGCCGCAGACCACCCCGACCTGGCGGCCGCGGAGACCGCCGACGACATCAGAGGCTGGATCGAACTGCTGCCCGAGTAGCCCTCGTCTCTCCGGATCAGGGCCGTTGACTCCCGGCGGGTGACGTGATGGCCAGGTGGCACTTACGGAGCGTAGGCTGACGACTCCCCTTCGGTCGGGCGGCGACATGAGTTGCCAGCGGGGCGCGACGAAGGACTGATCGTCATCTGTGGAGGAGCGCAGTGAGCGACGCCGCCATGCCCGCCGTGGGTTGCCCCGAGTTCGACCCCTTCCAAGCACACCGCAACGATCCGTACCCGCTGTTCAAGCAGCTGCGCGAACAGTTCCCTGTCGCCCCGAGCCAGACGCTTGGTGGGGTCCAGTTGGTGACGCGGTACGACGACATCGAGCGCATCGCGGCCGACCCGGAGACGTTCTCGTCGGTCGGATCGCTGCCGGTTCCGGTGGCGGGCAACGTGCCGGAGGTGATCGCGGCGCTGCCGGAGTTCGCAGTGGATCCCGATGTCGCCAGCGGTGTCGAGGTCGACGGCGCCCGGCATGACCGGATGCGTGCGACGATTCAGCGTGCCTACCGCGGTCCCCGCGTGAGTGCCCTCGCCGCCGACGTGGAACGCCACGCCAACGCTTTGCTGGACCAGGTCGCCGGCGACGGCCGGGCGGACCTGGCCGCGGTGTACGCGCACCCGTTGGTGAGCCGCGCGACGAGCATGCTGCTCGGCGTACCGGAGGACTACCACGACCGGTACGAGATCTGGGCGCACTCCATGGCCGCGATCCTGACCCCGACGGCGCCGGTCGAGCAGAAGCTGCAGGCGGCCCGGCAGCTCCACGACTATCAGGCGTTCGCGCTGGATTGGCGCGACCAGCGGCGCAAGGCGCCCACCGACGACGTGTTCTCCACCTTCGCTGCTGGCGAGGTGGGAGAGGCCGAGCCGCTGCACGACAACGAGTTGCTCTACACGATGCTGCTGCACTGGGTCGCCGGGTACGACACGACCCGCAACGCCATCCTGTCCACGCTGTACCTCATGCTGCGCCACCCCGGTCTGTGGGAGCGTGCCACTGACCCGCGCGAAGCCGAACACATCGCCGAGGAGGCGCTGCGTTTCGAGGCGCCCCACCGGGGCCTGATGCGCGTCACCACCAAGCCGGTCAGCATCAGTGGCACCGACCTCCCGGCCGGCACACCGCTGCTGCTGATGTTCGCCTCCGCGAACCGCGACGCAACGGCGTTCGCCGACCCCGACCAGTTCGTCGTCGACCGGCCGAACGCGAAGCAACATCTTGCCTTCGGCAAGGGTCCCCACGTCTGCCCCGGCGCAACGATGGCCCGCTACGAGATCCGCACCGCAGCCCGCGTCGCGGCCATCCGCCTGCCCGGCGCCGAGCTCGCCAGCGAGCCGGAATGGCGCGCGGACTACTTCTTCCGCGGACTGACCGAACTGCACGTCACCTTATGAGCGACCTGTTGACAGGCCTTCCGACCGAGCCAGCCGGCAACCCGAACGCACATCTCGGACTGGCGTAGCGCCTTGACGCCTTACGGGCCGAGCGTCAGCGCACCCTGAGCTGTGATTTCATCAATCGGCTGACGGTGAACGGTAGAGGCATTCCTGGCGGTCAACACGACGATGGCGGAGGCGAGGGAGCGCTCCAGGGCAGCCGATCGCCGATGCAGGCGCGCCAGGATCGTGCCGCCATCCAACGCGGCTAGCTGCATGCCTCCTGCGTCGTCGGGATCGATGTCCGAGGGCACCCGACCGTGGTCGCGGGCGCGCGCCACCGAGCCAGCCAGCACCGCCGCTGGACTGGTCCTCCTGGCCGCTCCGCAGTACGCCGCACGCCGCCGTTGTCGCCGACCTTCTCGACGCCGTCCGCGGCCACACCAACGCCGGTCCGCAGCAGCTCGTCGCCCAGTTCAGGGAGCCCAGGGTAGGACCTTGCCGTAGCGGATGAGTTGACCGTAGGCCTCGGGAGCGAACGGCTCCAATGCGAGGTCCAGCAGCGGGACGGCTGCCTCGGCCGGAGTTGGGGCGGTACTGACGTCCCACCAGAGGGCGGAGGTGGGAGTGTTCATCATCCCGGGGCAGACGGCGGCCACCAGGATGCCGCGGGCGAGGTCGTCCTCCCGGCGCTCGTGGGCCATCGCGCGTACGGCGGAGACCTGGGCGATCTTGGACGGGATGTTGATGAAGCCAGGCCATGCTGTGGCCCGGTCGCTGCCGTCCTTGACGAGGTCGCGCCAAGCGGCGACCTCCTTGTCCACGTCCTCCAGGGAGGTCAAGCCGTCGAAGTGGTGATGCAGTACTGGCGCCAGGTAGTGAAGGGTGCCCAGCGAGCTGGCCACCACGAGGAACCGGCCGTCGTCGCGGAGCAGGGGCGCGAAGGCCCGCAGCATCCGCGTCGTCCCGAAGTTGTTCGTTTCGACGTAGGTGTCGACGATCGCGCGCGGGTCGTGATCCGGGCCGACGCGCATGACGGCGTTGTTGAACACGACGTCGAGGCCGCCGTGCCGTTCTTTCAGTCGTACGGCGAGCTTGTCCGCGGCACCCGGATCGGACACGTCCAGGACCTCGGCGCGAACCCGGGCTCCCCCGCCCGGGACGGCATCGACAGCGGCGGTCACGCGGTCGACGTCGCAGCCGGTCAGGTAGACGGTGTCGGTGGGTGCCAGGCGACTGGCGAGTCCCTCGACCAGCGCCAGCCCCAGGCCCTGGGTAGCGCCGGTGACGAGGGCGACCTTCGGTGTGGTGGTCATCGGTTCTCCCGGGAGTGTTGGAGCAAGGTTTCGGACAGGGTCCACAGGCGCTGTGCGCCGTCGGGGTCCAGGGCGTAGCGCGCCACGCCGTGCAAGGGTGGCGCGTCGCCGCGGTGGTCGATCGTCTCGGTCTCGTTGCAGTCGACGAAGTAGCGTCCGCCGATGCCCTCCAGCTGAGGCGAGGTGGCCAGCAGGACCGAGGTCGCCGCGCCTTGCTCCGGCGTCTTGAAGAGCTCAGGCGGGACCGTGCCGGTGCCGCGGCCACCGGTGTGGCGCTGCAGGTTGGTGTAGATGGCACCCGGCATCAGGGCGTTCGCGGTGATGCCGTCACCGGCCCACCGGCGGGACGCCTCGACCGCGAACAGCACGTTGGCGGTCTTGGACTGGCCGTAGGCCAGCCACGGATCGTAGGGCCGGAACGCGAAGTTCATGTCGTCGAAGACAATCGGCGAGAGCTGATGCCCGCTGGAGCTGACTGCAACAATGCGCGCGGCACCGTCGGCAGCCAGCGCGTCGTGCAGACCGGCGGCGAGGGCGAAGTGACCGAGGTGGTTGGTGGCGAACTGCAGCTCCCAGCCCTGTGACGTGTACTGCTCGGGAGCCGCCATCACGCCGGCGTTGTTCACCAGAATGTGCAGCGGCCCGTCCCAGGCCGCCGCGAACGCCGCAACCGATGCCGTGTCGGTCAGATCCAGTTGCGCGACGCGCAGGGTCGTGCTGCCGGTGGTCGCAGTGATGTCCTTGGCAGCGCGCTCGCCGGCCTCGATGTCGCGGACCGCCAAGGTGACCTCGGCGCCGGTAGCGGCCAGGCCACGCGCTGTTTCCACACCAAGGCCGGACGACGCCCCGGTCACCACCGCACGCCGGCCGGACAGATCGATGCCCGCGGCAACCTCGGCCACGCTGCTGGCGAAACCGAACGGAGTCTTGATCAGGTTCATACCGCCACGCTAGGCAGCCGGAAGCCATGCCACCAACGAAAGATTGTCAACCATGGTATGCGTATATGTCATGGCCTTCACCGATGCTTCACTGACCGCCCTCCGAGTGTTCCGGGAAGTGGCAGAGCGCGGCACGCTCACCGCCGCGGCCACTGCCCTCGGCTACACGCAGTCCGCGGTCTCCCGGCAGATCGCGTCCCTCGAACGCGCCGCCGGAACGCCTCTGCTGGAACGGCGTCACGACGGCGTCCGGCTCACCCCCGCCGGGCGAATCGTCATACGCCGGGCAGCCACGGTGATCGACGAGGTCGACGCAACCGCGCGGGAGCTGGTCGGCCTACCCGAGGAGCAGGGCACCGTCCGGCTCGGCTGGTTCGCCAGCGCAGGTGCGTGGCTACTCCCCCGGGCGCTGGACGCGTTGCGCCAATCTCATCCGGCCATCACCGTGATCACCCGCGAGGGCAGCACCCCGGCCCTCGTGCGGGCGCTACGCGCCGGCACCCTGGACATCGCGCTGGTGGCCTCCGCACCACCGTTCCGTCCACTCGACACCGAAACCCCCGCGCTGGAATTGCAGACGCTGACCGAACGCAGCCTCCGCGTCGCCATACCTGCTACACATCCGCTCGCCCGCGCCGAGTTCGTCGACATCGCCGACCTGCGCGGGCAGGCCTGGATCGCCGGCCCGGGCGGCGAGCACTTGATGGGAGTGTGGCCGGGTCTCGACGAGCGGCCGCGGATCGCCCACACCGCCCGCGACTGGCTCGCGAAGCTCAACCTGGTCGCCGCCGGCTGCGGGATCACCACCGTGCCCCCTACCTTCTCCCACGTGACACCGCCCGGCGTCCAGATCCTCCCGGTCCGCGGCGGCCCTGCCGAGCAGCGACGCATCCTGCTCGCACGACTCCCCCGACAACTCCCCGAGCCGGTCGCCCGCCTCGCCGCCGCACTACGCACCGCCGCCATCGAAACAGAGCCGCCTGCAGACTGACATGCTGCTTCGAACCCGACATCTGTGACGGCTGATCGTCCCGGCGAATCCGTGGGAGACGAACTGCGCCATCAGGTCGCGGTTGCCGGCCGGAAGATCCGCGCTCGCCATGAAGGCCAGGTACTCGACCACACCGCTGGTCGCCCGGCGCAGCGCCTCGTCATTGGACGGCTTCTCGACCGCTCGCCACCGCTCCTCGCGCTGATACACCTCGGCCGGGTCAGCCTCGGGGACCGTCAGCAGGAGATCGAGCGGACTGCGAAACCGGTTGTAGAACGTCGGCCGCGTCACCCCGGCCGCCTCGGCGACTCTGATACGCGACACCGGCCGCTCGGCGGCAAGACGCAGTACGGCGTCCGCCCGATCAGCCGACGCAGGAATTGCGCGCGCGAAGCGATCGCCGAGATCGTGTAACGTCTCGCGCCCTCTGTGACACAGACATCTGGAAGAGCCAAAGCCACGCCGACAGCCGGAGTTCGCCAAGATGATGGTGCATCGCTACAACGGGGACCGGGATCTGCTGCGCCCGCTCTTCCGGGAGGCCGACGACTCCGAGCAGCAGCTCGATGCCTACCTCGACCTCGGCGCCGTGTTCGTGGCCGAAGACGACGGCGAGATCATCGGCCACCTACAGCTGATCACCGGCGACGACGTCGAGCTGAAGAGCATGGCCGTCGCCGAGTGCCGCCGTGGCACAGGCGTCGGCCGGGCTCTGGTCCGAGCAGCGCTCGAACACTGCCGACAGAACGCGGCGAAATGTCTCCTCGTTGCCACAGCTGCAGCCGACATCGGCAATCTGCGCTTCTACCAGCGTCAAGGCTTCCGCATGCTCCGGATCGAACGCGACGCGTTTGTGCCTTCGACCGGCTACCCCGATGAAATCGTCATCGACGGCATACCACTACGCGACCGCGTCTGGCTCAGCCAGGACCTGTAGGAGCAGCATGAAAACCGAACGGACACCACTGTTCTGCGACGCTGATCTGGCGCAGCGGATCGAGCTGGCCGAATCCAAGCTCATCGAAGCCACCGCCCTCGCCGCCCACCGCCGCCTCGGCAACGGCCGGGGGTTCGTGATCCCGATCGCGGGTGGACTCGCGAGCTTCGCCGACGACGACTCGCCGTTCAACAAGGTCGTCGGGCTGGGATTCGGCGGCGTACCGACCACCGGCGAGCTCGACGAGATCGAGCACGCGTACGCCGCCATGGGCACGCCAGTGCAGGTCGAGCTACCACACCTCGCCGACCCCGGGATCGGCATCGCCCTCAGCCGACGTGGATACGAGTTGGAGTCGTTCGAGAACGTTCTCGGCATCACCATCCGCAACGCCGTCGACAACAGGTACGACGCCACGCTGCCCGACGGAATCGAGATCCGGCCGAGCGGCGACCAGGAGCTCGACGTCTGGCTGAACGTCATGGCCGACGCAGTCGCCGTACCAGACACACAAGGAGTGCCGTGGCGCGAGGAGTTCCCGCGCGACACCTACATCGAAGCCGAACGCGACGCCGCAGCAGCGGACATCAGGCGTTACATCGCCCTACTGAACGGCGAAATCGCGGGCGGTGCCGGGCTCCGCACAGCAGACGACATCGCCCAGTTCGCCGGCGCCGCAACGCTCCCCGCACACCGCCGCCACGGCATCCAGTCCGCTCTCCTGTTCACGCGCCTGTCCGATGCAGCTGTCGCAGGCTGCGACGTCGGCGTGATCACCACCCAACCCGCCTCGAAATCCCAGCAGAACGCCGAACGTAGCGGCTTCACCCTTCTCTATACCCGCGCCGTTCTGGTGAAGCACCTCGACGCCACCTGAACGACATCGACGGCTACCGGCACCAGGCGAATGCTGACAATGGTGTGATCGTTGCGGCCTCCACCACGTACAAGGTTGACGGATACGAGTACGGCGCAGGTCGCGCGAGTGTCCTGGGCTTCTTTATGCCGGGGCGACGCGTCGACCCCGATCTGGTTGTGACTGCGCGTCACGGGTGCGGGTGTCGGGCCCGGTGCGGCGTCGGCCGAGGATCACCACCAGGGCTCCGGGGAGGGTGGCGATCAGGGCGAGTACGCCGTACACGACCGCAACGGTGACGCCCTCCGCCGGGCTCAGACCGACCCAGCCGAGGGCCCACGCAGCGGCGCCCTCGCGCGGGCCCCAGCCGGCGATGTTCGTCGGCAACGCCGACGCCATCAGCACGACCAGTGCCAGTGGCAGCAGCCGAGCCGGCGACACGTGCGACCCGGTCGCCCGCACCGCGATCATGAACACGGTGGCGTGACCGAGGACAGCGACGGCGGAGGCGAGCAGGATGCCAGGCCAGGCCCGTGGCGCGAGGACCGCGTCGCGGAGGTCGGTGGTGAAGCCGCGTGCGATCCGGGCCGGGAGGCGACGCGGGTCCAGGCGCAGGAGGACGGCGACCAGCGCGATCCCGGCGACGACCGCGATCGGCAACGCGACCAAAAGCTGAAGCGAGCCGGCGGTCCAAGGCAGCAGGAGCAGCACGACCACTGTCAGCATCAGCTGTACCGCGAACCCCGACGATCGTTCCCATGCGACGGCCCGCAGGCTCCGGCCCACGTCGCCGACGTCGCGCCCGTGGCGCACGGCCCGATGCACATCGCCCACCACCCCGCCGGGCAGCGTGGCGTTGAGGAACTGGGACCGGTAGTAGGCAGCCACCGCGGTCCGCAGCGGCACCTCGATGCCGAGTCCGCCCGCGACCAGCCTCCACCGCCACGCACAGCACAACGTGGTCAGCGACGTGATCGCCAGGGCAGCGAGGAGCGGCCATCCGGTCGTCAGCCGGAGCCCGTCGACCAACGGGCCGGCGCCCACCCGCCACGCGAGGACGGCGAGGATCGCCGCGCCGCCCGCCAGGCGTACCAAGGTCCAGATGTTTCGGCTGATGGCGGTGGCTCCGATTCTCCGAGTTGGTCCCCCTCACAGTGATACGGCTGTCACCGGGCGCCGGTTCACCCGGCGATCTCCGTCAGCACGACCGACAGCAGCGCGACCAGTGACAGACCGGGCCGCAGACGCCGGTCCCGCCCCGTGAACCGATGCGACACCTTGCTCGTGTGATTGTTGTTGTCGTACCCCCAACGACGGAGGCACCGTGCGTCTGACTCAGGATCGAGTGCGCAGCCGCATCCTGGTCGGCCCGCTCACCGGCTTCGCCTGCCTGCTCGTGCTCCTCGGTGGGCTCGCGGCGACCACCGGCCTCGGCGTCGCCGGCTGGGCGACGGGCGTCGCCTGCGGAGCCGGCCTGGCCGGGCTGCTCGCCCACGCACTGGCACGTCACCGTCGTGACGGTCTGCGGCCGGCGGACAGGGTGACACTGGCTCGCGCGGTCCTCGCCTGCGGGGTCGCGGCGCTCACCGCGGACTCGCTCGGCCGCCAGGCGCCGGTGGCGATCCTGGTGGTTGTCTCGTCGGTGGCGCTGGTCCTCGATGGGGTGGACGGTCAGATCGCCCGGCGGACCGGCACCGCTTCGGCATTCGGGGCGCGCTTCGACATGGAGGTCGACTCGTTCCTGGTTCTGGTCCTGAGCGTGTACGTCGCGCCGACGACCGGCTGGTGGGTGCTCGCGTTGGGCGCGGCCCGCTATGTGTTCGTGGCCGCCGGCTGGGCGCTGCCGTGGCTGCGCGGTTCGCTCCCGCCCCGCTACTGGGCCAAGGTCGTTGCGGCAATCGTCGGCATCACGCTGACCCTCGCGGCGTCCGGCATCCTGCCCGATCCTGTGAACACCGTCGTGCTGCTGATCGCGCTAGGACTGCTGGCCGAGTCGTTCGGCCGTCACACCTGGGGGCTGTGGCGCCTGGCCGGCAGCCCGCGCGCCCATCGTGGCACCGTGACCTCGGCGCTCGCGGTGCTCCTGGTCTGGGCTGCGCTCCTCGTGCCGGACCACACCGGCGACCTGTCGCCGGCCGCCTTCCTCCGGATCCCGGTCGAGGGCCTCGTGTTCGTCGTCCTCGTGGTCGTGCTGCCGCCGAGACTCGCGCACATCCTCGCACTGGGCGGCGGCCTCCTCATCGGCGTGCTCGCGATCCTGCGGTTGCTCGACAGAGGCTTCTACTTCGCCTTCGACCGCCCCTTCCACCTCGCCTATGACACGGCGTACGCCGGCTCCGCACTGGCCCTGCTCGGAGACTCGATCGGCCGCGCCGGCGCCTTCGCAGTCATCATCGGAGCCGGGCTGCTCTGCCTGGCCCTGCTCGCCCTGCTGGCACTGTCGGCGGCGCGACTGGCTCGGCTCGTGGCGGGACACAGGCGGCGGTCGATCCGGATCGTCGCCGTCCTGGCGGCGATCGCGATCTTCCCGGCACTGATCGGCATCCGGCCGGAGTCGCAAGGACACATTGCGTCCGCCGCAGCGGCTCGGCTCGCCACGCAGTACCGTGACGATCTCCGCGACCAGCAGGAGTTCAGTCAGGCGCTCGTGCATGATCGATTCCGCGACACCCCGGACACCGACTTTCTGACCGGCTTGAAGGGCAAGGACGTGCTCCTGGTCTTCGTCGAGAGCTACGGGCGCACCGCGCTCGATTCGCCGGTCGTCGGGTCGGCAATCGAGGCCGGAGACCGGCGACTGCAGCAGGCCGGATTCTCCTCGCGTAGCGGCTTCCTCACCTCGCCGACCTTCGGCGGCCTCAGCTGGCTGGCCCACTCCAGCCTGCAGTCCGGGCTCTGGGTGGACAACCAGCGCCGGTACGACGACCTCGTCACCCAAGACCGGGTCACCCTCACCGACGCGTTCGGTCGCGCGGGCTGGCGGACCGTCGCCGACGTACCGTCGAACGACACGGACTGGCCGGAGGCGACGACCTACTACCACTACGACCAGGTCTACGACCGCCGGAACGTGGGGTACGCCGGGCCGTCGTTCAGCTACGCCTCGATGCCGGATCAGTACACCCTGGCCGAGCTCCAGCGCAGGGAGCTCGACAAGCCGAACCGCGCTCCCGTCATGGCCGAGGTCGACCTGGTCTCCAGCCACACGCCCTGGGCACCGCTCCCCCGGCTCGTCGACTGGAGCCAGGTGGGCGACGGCTCGGTCTTCGACTCGATGCCGGCCGAGGGCGACTCGCCGGACGACGTGTGGCGGGAACCGGACCGCGTGAAAGCCGCCTACGCACAATCCATCGCGTACTCGCTCGACGCAGTGACCTCGTTCGTCCAGCAGCTCCACGACCGCAACCTGGTGCTCGTCCTCCTCGGCGACCACCAGCCGGCCAGCATCGTCTCCGGCGATGGGGCGAGCCGCGACGTGCCGGTGAGCATCATCGCCGCCGACCCTGCCGTGACGGATCGGGCCGCGGACTGGGGTTGGCAGGACGGGCTGCGGCCGAGCGGCAGCGCACCAGTCTGGCCCATGGATACCTTCCGGGACCGGTTCCTCACCACCTACAGCCACTAGCCCTCGCCCACCTCCGTCCGCCCACCGCGACCAATCGTCTTGCGGCAGACCCTCTGGACTGCTGGACTGAGCGCGTGACAGGTTGAAACCTGCACCATGCAGTAGTCCGCCTGCGTCAATGGAAATGCGGGGTGTGCGGCGCGACATGACATGGGTCGAATGGGAGCGACGCTCCTTCGTTGTCGACTTCCGAGCCGCAGATCCCAACGCGCCGACGCTTTGTGCAGGCTGGACGACGCGACATCTGTGCGCACACCTGGTTCAGCGCGAGCATGCGATCCTGCGCAACGTCTGGGACCAGGTGACCACGAAGACGCCCGGCGAGGAGCGGTTCATGCGGCGGCTCGTCGACGAAGCCGCAACGCCGGACGGATACGCCGCGCTGGTCGACAGGTTCGCGGCAGGACCTTCTCGACACTCGCTGATGGGTCGGTTCGACGAGGCCCTGAATCTCGTGGAGTACGCCATCCACCACGAAGACCTCCGCCGCGGATCGGGTCCGGTTCCGCCTCGCGACGCGCCTCCGGCCGAGCTCGACGAGATCTGGCGTCGCGCCCGGCCGATCCTCAAACGGGCCTACCGGAAGGCGCCCGTCGGGGTCGAGCTCGCACCCCAGGGCAGTGCGGTCACTGCTGTACGGAGCGGGCCGAGCACCGTCACCGTGGCCGGCCCACCTCTCGAGGTCCTCCTGCACGCATTCGGCAGACGCAGCGCCGCCGCCGTACGGGTCGACGGGTCACCCGACGACGTGAGCTCGTTCACCCGATGGGCGACCCAAGCCTGAGGTGCCAGGGATGCGAACCGCGACGCCGGCCGTGATGCAGCCTCACCTTCGCCGCTAGGCGAGTCGGCAGCTCCGAGTCATTCACAAGCGCGCACGGTGTCGTTCCGGTCCGCCGGGGCCGATCAGGAGAGTAGCGTTCGGACATGGTCGCTGCTCTGGGAAGGCTCGTGGTCCGCGCCCGCTGGTGGGTCATCGCCGCCTGGATCGTGGCCGCCGTAGTCATCGCGATGACAGCCCCCGCCCTGCAGTCCACGCAGGACCAGTCGGAGTTCCTGCCCGGGCACTACGAGTCCGTCAAGGCGCTCGCCGTCCAGCAGGCAGCCTTTCCCGAGCGCGGTGAGATCGGCGCGATCGTGGTCTTCGACCGCGAGGACGGCGGCGAGCTGACCGAGGACGACCAGGCCAAGGTGTCCTCCATCGCCGAGCAGCTCAACACCAAGGGCTATGACAATCTGGGCACTGCGACCGCTACCCCGGCGACCGACAACGGGTTGGTGCAGGCGATCTTCGTGCAGGTCAAGCCGGGCAAGAACGCCTTCGACCCGGCTGCGATCGAGGACGCCCGGAGCCTGCGCGCCGACCTAGAGCCCCTGGTTGAGGGGACCGGCCTCCGCTCGGGCGTGACGGGCCCGGCGGCCCAGTCGCTGGACTCCCAGGAGGCGTCCGAGCAGGCGCTCGTCGTGGTCAGCGTCGTGACCCTGTTGCTCATCGTGGTCCTGCTCGCACTGATCTTCCGTAGCGTCATCGCGTGCGCCCTGCCCATCGTGACCGTCGCCCTGGTCGGGACGACCGCCACCGGGCTCATCGCGGTGGCGAACGAGGCGTTCGACCTCAAGGCCGACAGTTCCATTTCGGTGATCTTGTTCATCGTGCTGTTCGGCATCGGGACCGACTACATCCTGTTCTTCCTGTTCCGCTACCGGGAGGCCTTGCGGCTGGGCTTCGACGGTCGAGGTGCGGTGTCCCACGCTGTCGAGCGGGCCGGTGAGGCGATCGCCTCCGCCGGCGGGGCGGTCATCATCGCCTTCATGGCGATGGTGCTGTCGTCCCTGAGCATCTTCCGCTCGATCGGACCGGCACTGGCGATCGCGGTCGCACTGGCCGTGCTCGCGGCGTTGACGCTGGTCCCCGCGGTCGTCGCAGTCCTGGGGCCAAGGGTCATCTCCTGGCCCTCGAAGAAGTGGATGGTCGATCCCGAGGCCACCCGGTTCCGCGCCATCGGGCGGTCGGTTGCCGCGCACCCGGTCCGCTTCGCCGTCGTCTCGGCAGGGTCGCTCGCCGTCCTGTCGTTGTTCGCCCTCGGGTTCAACCCGACCTTCAACTTCTCCGACAGCAGCACCGAGAACACAGAGTCGGGCCAGGCGCTGATCACCTTCCAGAAGGGCCAGCCCAGTGGTGCCACCGACCCCACAACGGTGCTGCTGCGCTCTACAGGCGGCCAACGACTCGATGATGCCGAGCTCACTGCGTACGCCGCCGAGCTAGGCACCGCAGACGGTGTCGCGTCGGCGGCGCTGGCCGCCCGCACCGATGACGTCGCGGTGTTCACTGTCGTTCTCTCCGACGACCCCACGTCCGACGCGGCGATGGCCAACGTCGAGGGTCCCGTGCGCGACACCGCGCACTCGGCGGCGCCGGACGGGACCGAGGCCCTCGTCGGCGGCACCACGTCGATCTTCGTCGACCTCGACGACGCGATGGCGCGCGACTACTCGATCGTGTTCCCGGTCGCGGCCGTGCTGATCATGATCATCCTGGCGTTGCTGCTGCGCAGCCTCGTCGCGCCGTTCTACCTCATCCTCTCGGTAGGCCTCGGCTTCACCGCCAGCCTGGGTGCGACGGTGCTGGTCTTCCAAGGCCTGTTGGGACAGCCGGGGCTGATCTTCATCCTGCCGATCTACATCTACCTCTTCGTGGTCGCGCTGGGCACCGACTACAACATCTTGATGGTGGCGCGCCTGCGGGAAGAGGCACGGGGAGGGCTCGAGCCGCGGCCCGCGGCGGCCAAGGCGATCGAGCATGCCGGTCCGACAGTCGCGGCCGCCGGCTTGATCCTCGCCGGCACCTTCGCCTCCCTGATGTTCGCCGAAGGCACGTTCTTCAAGTCCTTGGGCTTCTCGTTCTCCCTCGGCATCGCCATGGCGGCCTTCGTGATGGCGCTCTTCCTGACCCCGGCGCTGACCGCACTCATCGGGCACGCCGCGTGGTGGCCCGGCCACGGGGACCAGGCCACCGACACAGTCGAGGAACCCGCCGAGGGGCGCGTCCTGGAGAGCTGACCCACCGGGATCGGTCTGGTGGCCGGCCGCTTCAGCGGCGAAGGCTTGGATGAGGTAGCCCGCGAAGCGGCCCCTTCCCCACGATCATCGCGGTTGTCGTTCGGTGGATATCAGCGGGCGGACCGAGGTGCGGATGACGATGTGGGTGCCGAGGAGTTGACGCTCGCGACCGGAGCCGGGGGCAGGACGTTCCATTGCGAGCCGGACGGCGGCCTTCCCCATCTCCTCGTGCGGCATGTAGACGGTCGTGAGCGGCGGCCACAGCTCCTGGGCGACCGGAATGTTGTCGTAGCCCACCAACGAAACGTCGTCAGGCACCCGCAGGCCTTTCTCGCGCAGCGCGGCGAGCGCACCCGACGCCATCACGTCGTTGTGCGCGAAGATCGCCGTGAACTCCAACCCGCTGTCGAGGGCCTGCTGGCAGCCCTGGAATCCTCCGCTGCGGTCAGCACTGCCGGCGATCCGCAACGACGGATCGACGTCGGCACCGAAATCGTCGTGTGCCTGCAGGTATCCCTCGACCCGGCCGATGGTGGTCGTGGACCGTTCCGGCCCGGTCAAGGTCAGGATCCGGCGGTGACCCATGGATAGCAGGTGACTCGTCGCGGCGTACGCCCCACCGCGGTTGTCGTACTCGACGACAAGGGCTGGTACGCCGGCCGCGAGCGGGGGACGGCCGCAGAGCACGAGTTGGGAGCCGCGAGCGTGCAGCGCCCGGGCGTGCGCGGCCATCCGGCGCTCGTAGTCCGCGGTGATCTCCACACCGCCGACCAGGATGACTGCCTCGACGTCGTCCTGCTCCTCGAGCCATGCGAAGACCTTCTCCTCGCGCCGCAGCTCGCCGCCGGTGATGTACACGGAACTGAGGCGGTCGTAGTCACCAGCGGCCTCCGCGACGCCAGTGGCGACCAGGCTGCGCAGTGGGGACACGACGTCCGACACCACCATCGCGATGAGGGACGCGGAGGTGTTGCGTTTCGGTAGCCGTGGAGCGACGACATAGTTCAGCTCCTCCACCGCCCGCAGAACCTTGGCCCGGGTCGATTCAGCGACCGGGTAGTCGCTGGTCAGTGCGCGAGAAGCGGTCGCGACCGAGACCTCGGCGCGCCGCGCCACATCACGTAGCGTCGGTCCGCTCCGGCGCGGACTGCCCTCGATCTCGCTCATCCAGTACTTCTTACCTGATTCCAGCGAAGATTGCGTTCAGGTCGAACGCCTGTCGCTCACTACCCCAGTCGACACTGACGACCGAGCCATCGACGGCCGTATCGACGATGTCCTCCACCGGTACGCCGCTGAGCGACGCGGCCGCCACGTAGACCGAGCTCTCCGGCGACGTCGTGCCCACCAACTCGGGAACAACGGCCCATTCGCCATACGCGGTGCCGTACGAGGCCGACGCCGTACCCGCCGCATTCCAGCCGTGCAGGCCGACGAGCCTCGATCGGAGTCCACTCGCCTCGACATCGACCGTCAGTCGTCCGGTCACAACCTCGAAGTCGGACGGGTGCGGCGCCGCCACGGCCCATCCTCCGAGCCGGACCGGCAGGGACGGCGGAATCCAGACGAACCGATGGATCCGCACCTCGAGTGGTCCCTGCACGGCCGTGAGGCTCTCGATCCGCGCGGACGGCAGCACGGGCCCACCGTCAGCGGTGTCGCTGCCTTCCCAGGGCGAGAACCGCGGGAACCTCGGCGTGTGCCAGGAGGCGATCCAGTTCTCGCCGGAGGCGACCTTGTGCATCCTTCGACGAGCGCTCCAGACGCGTCGGATCCGCACCTGCATGTCGTTGTCTGCCGGGTCGTGCAGGGACGTGGGGCCGGTCCGGGTGGAGTACCCGAACCGCGCGTACAGCGGGTCGGGAGCGCCCGCATCGGCGGCGTCCGGCTTCAGGTGATCGCTGCCGTGGTTGTGCACCCTGACGAGGCCGTCGGCGGCCGTGTTCTGGATCAGCAAGCCGACGTCCAATGCTTGCACATAGTCGTCGGTGTCTCCCGGGAGCGCGGCCTCGTTCTCTGTCCATACCGGATGGTCAGCCGGGAGCATCAATGCGAGAAAGCCCTTCGACGCCCAGTACGGCGAACCAGGCCCGGAGTACCGCTGGATCGTCGGCAGGTGCTCCTTGTGCCAGCCGAGGGACAGTACGCCGTTGTCCGTGATGGACCCGCGTTCGACGAAGTACCGCAGGCCGGCCGAGACGACACGCCGGGTCTGCCCCGGACTCAGCGGTGTGCGGCCGACCGACTCGCCGAGGGCGACAGCTGCCAACGTCGCCGTGCGATAGGTCATGCTTCGCCCGTAGTACAACGGTGCACCGTCGCGATCGAAGGTCCGGCCGAACGACTGCAGGAACTCCTCCAACCGATCCCCGTAGCGCTTCTCGAGCTCGGCGACGCCGCGTAGGCGTGCGTGCAGAACCGGGTAGAGATGCATGGCCCAGCCGACGTAGTGGTCGAATGCGTCACCGGCGCCGTCGGAGTACCAGCCCTGTCCGCGGTACCAGACCTCGATCAGCCCGAGCGCGCGATCGAGCACGTACCGGGTCTGGTCGTCTCCCCGGCTAACGCCTTCGAGGAAGCTCGCGATCGTCGCGGGGAACAGATACCAGTTGTTCGGCGAGGGCTCCCGCTCGATGGTGTCCCGGAACCAGTCGGCCAGACGATCCTGTTCGTCCGGCTTGAGCCTCCCCCACGTGTCGTCCTTGGTGAGATGGAGGCTGAGCGCGATCCCAGCTGCCTCGACGTGCGGTTGCCCATCGCGTCCGACATGTCCGACGACCGGCCACGACTCGTTGTCATCGGCACCGATCGTGCGGGTGCCGGCGACCAGGCCGTCGACGTACTTCTGCAGATGGCCGTTGCGGTCCGCTCCTCCGGCGTGAAGGAAAGCGGCCAGCAGGAATGTACGGGCGAATCCCTCCAGACCGTCCGTTGCGGGTCCTTGCTGCGACGGACGGCCTGGAAAGTTGATCCGCGCCCCTTCCGGAGAGCGGTAGGCGTCGGCCGACGTCAGCAGATGGTCGGCGACCGCGATCCAGTGGTCTCTGGTGAGACCGGTGTACGGGCTCAGCGTGCGGTCCTCGGCAGGCAGTACCGAGGCGAGAGGTCCGGAGACCTGCAGCGGAGGCAGTACGGGTTTCATCGGGAACCTTTCGTCCGGAACGCACTCTGGTCGGTGGGAACCGCGGTCATCCCTTGATCCCCGACGTCGCCATACCCGCGATGAAGTATCGCTGACCGAAGACGAACAACAAGATCATCGGGAGCGTGGCCAAGGCGGACATCGCCATCAGGAACGGCCACTGCACATTGCCCTGCCCCTGGGCGAAGGTCGCCAGTCCGAACTGCAGCGGGCGCAGGCTCTCCGAGCTGGTCGCCACCAACGGCCAGATGAAGCCGTTCCAGGCGGACTCGACATTGAAGAGGGCGATCGTGACGAACGCCGGCGCAGCCAACGGCGCCATGATCCGGAAGAAGATGCCGATCTCCGACACCCCGTCGACCCGGGCGGCATCGGCCAGCTCGGCCGGCAACGAGACGAAGAACTGCCGCGCCAGGAAGGTGTACAACGGCGCGGAGACGAACGGCACGATCAACGCGGCCCAGGTGTTGAGCCAGCCCGTGCCGCCGTTGCCGAAAATGTCGTTGCCACCGGCCAGCGGTACCCGGCGAACGACCAGGAACAACGGCACGATCAATACCTGGAACGGCACGATCAACAACACGATGAAGTAGTTCAGGATTCCCTTGCGTCCGCGGATCGGCAACTGCGCCAGCGCATACCCTGCCGCCGTACAGAAGAAGAGCACCGGGATGGTCTGTCCGACCACCACGATCACGCTGTTGCGGAAGTACGTCGCGAACGGCGCCGCCTTGAGCGCGTTCACGTAGTTGCGCCACTCGATCTGGTCGGGCAGCCAGGAGAATCCGTTCACCTCGTTGAGGTTCTTGAATGAGGTGAGGAGCATCCACACGAACGGCACGATCATCAGGAATCCCGCGACGGCCAGGACCACGACGAGCAACGCCTTGGCCGGCGAGACCGACGTACTGCGGGTCGCGCTTCCACCGGTGGTCGTGGCAGTGGCGCTGCTCATAGGTCCTCCCGGTTGCGCAGGCTCAGGCGGCCGAGGCTGATCAGGATGCCGACGAAGACCAGCATGATGACGGTCTCCGCCGAGGCGTAGCCGATGTGCAGCCGCTCGAACGCGTTGGTGAAGATGTCGAAGGTCAGCACGTTGGTGGCATTGGCCGGTCCACCACCGGTGGTCACATAGATCAGGTCGAAGACCTGGAACGAGCCCGCGATGGACGTGACCAGGACGAAGAAGTGCACCGGGCCAAGGCCTGGCCAGGTGACGTTCCAGAACGTCTGCCACCTGGATGCACCGTCCAGCGTCGCCGCCTCGATGAGGTCCTGCGAGATGCTCTGCAGCGCGGCCAGGTAGATGATCATCTTCGCGCCCAGCCCTTGCCAGACACCGACGACCATCAGCGCCGGCAGTGCGACGTCGGGGTCAGTCAGCCACCCCGATCTGGCCAGGCCGAAGAACGCCAGCACCTGGTTGCCGAGGCCGGCGGCCGGATTGTAGATCCACAGCCAGACCGCTGCGACGGCGACCGTCGAGGTGACCACCGGGATGTAGAACAGCGTCCGGAACAGCCCTCGGGCCGGGATCTTCTGGTTCAGCCCCAGAGCCACAGCCAACGACAGAGCCACCGGCACGACGGCGATCGTGTACAGCAGCGTGTTCTTGACCGCATTGACGAACTGCGCGTCCTGGAACAGATCGAGGTAGTTCTTCAGCCCGATCCAGTCGCCCTGCCCGGCCACTCTGGCGTTGGTGAAGCTGAGGTAGACCGCCATCAGGCCAGGGATCGCGATGAAGATCACCGAGTGCACCAGGGAGGGTGCCAGCAGCAACCAACCGGCGCGGGCCTTGGCCCCTTCGACGCCGCTGTGGCGACGCCGGGACGGGCGCGGGCTCGTGGCGACGACCGGCCGTTCGATGGTCTGGGTGGTCATTTGCGGGCCACGGTGTCGAGTTCCTTGAGCACGTCCTGAGGCGACTTGCGGCCGAGGATCACCTCGTCGAGCGACGGACCGAACTTGGCCCGGAAGTCGAGGAAGGTGGCTCCGCCGTACTCGAAGACCGACTTGTCGAGGTTCTTCCAGGCGAACGACCCGGCCGGGTTCGACTTCACGAACGCGCTGTCGCCGGCAGTGCTGCTGATCGGAACACCGACGTCGAGCTTGGAGATCGCCTCCTGCGACTTCTGATCCTGCATCGCGCGGATGAACGCGAGGGCTGCCTGCGGGTACTTCGTCCCGTCGCCGACGGCGGCGACTCGACCACCGACGTACATGACCTCCTTGGCGTCCTTCAGGTTGAAGTAGACGAGATCCTTGCACTTCTCGCCGATGCCCTGCGCTTTGGTCGAGCAGTCGACGTACGGACTGGCGAAGCCCATCGCGGCCTCCCCGGTCGTGACCAGCGCGGTCTTCGCGGTGTTCTGATATCCGTACGTCGAGGACTTGTCGACACTGACCATGTCGTGGATCTGTTGCAGAGCGTCGATCCCGGCCTGACCGTTGAAAGCGGGCTGGCCGTCGGCGGTGAACATCTGGCCGCCCTTGGCACCCATGAACGCGACGAACTGCTGGCGATAGTTGCTCGCGGGTGCCCAGAAGTCGAAGCCCGTGCGGGTGATCTGGCCCTTGCCGTCGCGCTTGGTCAGCTTCTTGGCGTCTTCACGGAGCTCCGCCAGTGACTGCGGCGGCTTGGTGGGGTCCAGTCCGGCTGCGGCGAACGCACTCTTGCTGTAGGCAAGCAGCCGCGGGTTCGCCACGATCGGTACGGCGTACAGCTCGTCGTCGAACTTCATCGGCGGAACGAACGCCGGATAGACCGACTTCTCCAGGTCCTCGGTCTTCACTCCGAGCTTGGTCAGCGACTGAATCGCTCCCAGGTCGGCCAACGGCTGCACCCAGCCGATGCCGGCGCTGACCACGTCGTAGTTCTTGCCGGCCGCGAGCGAGGTGGAGATCTTCTCGTTCAGGTTGTCGTACGGCACGAAGTCCGGCTCGACCTTCATCTGCGGATACGTCTTGTGAAAGATGTCGACGATTCCCTGGAAGACGGCCTGGCCCTCGTTGTTCGCCGGGAAGTTCGGAACGACCACCCGCAGGGTGCCGGTCGCGGTGGCCGGATCCTGTCCCTCCTCGGCCGTGTCACCACCGGAGGAACAACCGGCGACCGCGGCCATCGCGACGGCCAGAGCCGCCGAGGCCGCGATCTTCAGTCCTCGCTGCATCACTCTTCACCACTTCCTGTCGGCGACCGCACCAGCGGTTCGGTAAACGCTTCCCGACACCATAGGCGTTTCTAGTATCGTTTCGCAATATCTCGGTCATGTCCCTGAAACAGAGAGACGGTCAAGCCATCAGGTCGTAGGTGTCCGGAAGCACTTCGTGCCGCAGGTCGAGGCCGTTCAGGTAGCGCCGGATCTCGTCGATGACGATCGCTCCCTGGGTTCGCCGGGAGTGCCAGGTCCTCGCCCCGAGATGCGGGGTCAGCAGTACGTTCGGCAGCTGCCACCACTCCGAGTCGGGTGGCAACGGCTCCTCGTCGAAGACGTCGACTGCCGCGCTCAGGCGCCCACTGCGCACCTCGTCCAGCAGCGCATCGGTGTCGACCAGGGCCGCGCGGGCCGTGTTGATCACCAGTCCCCCGTCCGGAATCAGCGCCAGAGTCTGTGCGTCGAGCATGTGCCTGGTCTCCTCCCGCACCGGAGCATGCAGAGCCACCACAACCGACTGACTGACCAGCGTCTCCAGCGGGACCAACCTCGCGCCCAGGCTCTTGGCCTCTTGGTCATCCAGATAGGGGTCATAGACCAGGACCTCGGAGCCGGCCGCCACCACCAGCCTCAGATAGGCGCGTCCGACCCGGCTGGCGCCGACTACGCCGACAGCGGCGTCCGCGAGTGTCCGCCCCAAGCCGAAATCGGCTCCGGTCCAGTCGTGCGTGCCGACCATGGCCCGATCGATACGGTCCAGATCGCGCAGCCGGGCAATCGTCATGTACAGCGCGAGCTCGGCAACGGACTGCGCCATCCCCGCAGACGCCTGGCTCACCCGCACACCACCAGACAGCAATCCTTGTGGCGCCAGCGCACGGATCGTCCCAGCGCTGTGCACTACGAGCCGCAGGCGATCCTCGAGCCCGAGCCGCTCCGGCAACGGCGCAGACCCCCAGCCAGTGATGAGCACCTCCGCCCGCAGCCTCGCGTCACTGTCACCATCGACGCTGCCGTCGCCCCTGCGGACGAGACGCCCGATCCCCCTCAGCTTCTGCTCGATCCCATCGCCGAAGAGCTCGGCTTCCAGCGCGCGAGGCAGGTCTACGTACACGACAGGCAGAACCATGAAGGCCCTTTCGATGCAGTAACAGATAGAAACGTTTCTACATCGGCGACGATAACACGGCTCATGCTTCCACCCGACGAGCACCGGTCACGGCCCCGCGTTTCGGTACGACGGCAGTCTCGCTGCCGTGGGAGCGGCTCGACGGCGAGCTCCAGGACCACGCTCTCCTGGTCATCTGGTCGACAGCCAGCACTGTCGGAGTACCTCGGACACCACGACCCGGGGCTCACGCTGCAGATGTACGCCCACATGCTCCCGTCGTCCTACGGCCGGGCCAGGCAGATCCCTTACAGATAAGGGGCTATTTAAGCTCGGCTGACGTCTTGCCGAGGAGTCTGCGGGCGACGATCAGTTGCTGGATTTGCTGGGTGCCTTCGAAGATCTCGAGGATCTTCCGGGTACAGGCGATGGCAGACTGGCCTTCCACCCCGATCTGCCTCTGACCTGACCCTATGTGGGCCGGGCGTGGGCCGTGCCCCCTTCCCTGCTCAGTCCGGCGAACGTACGTTCCCGGTGATATCTACGAGCTCGGGA